>JBGOTQ010000383.1:0-7082 GCA_041476565.1 Terriglobia bacterium
ATCTTAGTCCCAGGGCGTCGCGGTCGGCAGTCGCCTGCCGGCTCCTGCTTCTCGCCCGCTATGCCCTGGGCTATTTTCTTATGGCCCTTCAGGCCATTTTCATGAAAGTCTTATATGCCCCTAAACTACCACGGGCACCATGTAGCATGAAAGGAAACGTGAGGCCCTGAGCGACTCGTTTTCGTCGTCGTACTTGGAAGTTTGCATGTCGGGGGACGAGAACGAGAACGACGACGATGACGATTCTCGAGAGAGTGCTCTGGTTGGTGTCAGGCATTTTTGGATTGACTCCGCTATACAGGCAACGTATTAATGAGGTGCTCATGCTGGTTGTGTGAGAATTGTTGAGAGGTGGACGCCCATGCCTTCTGATCACCGCACGAAAACTCAGAGTTTTGACCAGGAACCCCAGGGGCCTTTGACTCTCGCCATTGATATTGGAGGAACAGGGATCAAGGCCGTTGTTGTGGACGCTAACAACCAACCGACGACCCTCTTCCTGAGGGAACTGACTCCTAAGCCTCCTACGCCGAAGGCTGTCTTCAGGGTGATTGAAACCCTGTCCCATCGACTCGTCCCATTCGACCGCGTCTCGGCGGGTTTTCCCGGGGTGATTAAGAAAGGAGTGACCTGGACAGCTCATAACCTTCACCCCAAATGGGTCGGGTTTGATTTAGCCACGGAACTATCTCAATTGCTGGGGAAGCCGGTACGGGTGGTCAACGACGCGGCCATGCAGGGCTTTGGAGCCATATCGGGAAAAGGCGTGGAACTGACAATCACCTTAGGTACCGGGCTGGGTTCTTCTCTTTTTGTTGATGGCACACTGGCGCCAGGGCTTGAAATGGCACACCACCCCTTCCGCAACGGCAGGACTTACGAGGAACAGCTCGGGAAAGGGGCCTTAGACAGCATAGGCTCAAAGCGTTGGAACAAACGCCTGAAGCTGGCAATCGAGCGGTGGGAAAGCCTTTTTAACTATGACCGGCTCTACGTCGGTGGAGGAAATGCCAAGAAAGTCACTATTAAGCTTCCGGAAAATGCCAAACTCGTTCCGAACCGAGAAGGCCTTTTCGGGGGAATGGCTCTTTGGAAACAGAAAGAAGACTGAGCTATCTCGTCATGATCAAGATTGCCCCTTCCATTCTGGCGGCGGACCTGTTGCGGTTGGGTGAACAAGTCGAGGCCGTGGAGTCTGCCGGCGCCGACCGGATCCACATGGATATTATGGACGGTTCGTTCGTGCCCAACATCAGTTTCGGCATTCCGGTAGTAAAGGCGTTGCGTCCAGTGACAAGACTCCCTTTGGAGACTCATTTGATGATTGTGCATCCGGAACGTTATGTTGAGCCTTTTGCCCAGGCTGGCGCGGATACGATCATCGTCCATCAGGAAGCTTTTCCCCATCTAGACCGATTGATTCACCAGATCAAAGACCTCGGGAAACGCGCTGGTGTCGCCATTAACCCGTCGACTCCGGTCGCCTTTCTGGACGATCTGATTGAACTGTTGGACTTGGTCCTGGTGATGACAGTCAACCCAGGCTTTGGCGGGCAGGAATTCATTGACTACACCCTCAAGAAAATTCAACGAATGCGACAATTGCTGGACCTCCGAAACCCTAATTGTGAATTGGAGGTGGATGGCGGAATCGAAGCACACACCGTTCCCTTGGCAGTTAAAGCAGGCGCCCGGGTGCTCGTGGCGGGGACGGCGATCTTTCGCCATCCGGAGGGCCCGGATGCTGGACTGCGCGAGTTAGCATTGGCTGCAAGGTCTGTTAGAATAGACAAAGAAAACTCCTCATAGAAAGGGAAAAATCTTGATCACCACAATTCAAAAGCACCTCGGCGACAAAGCCGATCACCTCTTAAATTTCTCAAATCCGAAAATCCCGAAAGAGCGGTTGCATCTTCCCGGACCCGATTATGTGGATCGGATCTGGACAGCCTCAGACCGCAATAATCGCGTGTTGAACAACCTGCAACGACTACTCTTCAGCACAGGCCGTCTGGCCGGGACCGGCTACCTCTCCATTCTTCCCGTTGACCAGGGGATCGAACATTCCGGTGGCGCCAGTTTTGCCAAGAATCCAGACTACTTTGACGGAGAGAATATTGTTCGTCTGGCGGTTGAAGGCGGCTGTAACGCCGTAGCCTCCACCTATGGAGTTCTGGGTTCGGTGGCTCGCAAGTATGCTCATAAGATTCCTTTTATAGTCAAGATCAATCACAACGAGTTTTTGACCTATCCGAACAAGTTCGACCAGATCCTTTTTGGTACCATCAAGCAGGCGGCGGACATGGGGGCCGCCGCCGCGGGAGCTACTATTTATTTCGGGTCAGCCGAAAGTGGCCGGCAGATTGTGGAGATCAGCCAGGCCTTTGCGCTGGCCCACGAGATGGGCCTGGCGACTGTTCTTTGGTGTTATCTGCGGAACAGCCAGTTTAAAAAAGACAAGGACTACCACGTTTCGGCCGACCTCACCGGGCAAGCCAACCATCTGGGTGTCACGATTCAGGCTGACATCATCAAGCAGAAACTCCCGGAAAACAATGGCGGTTATGAGGCACTGAATGTGGGGGGGGCCAGCTACGGGAAGTACGACAAACGGATGTATAGCGAGTTATGTAGTGACCATCCCATCGACCTTTGCCGTTACCAGGTGGCCAATTGCTACATGGGGCGCGCCGGCCTCATCAACAGCGGCGGGGCTTCAGGCAAGAACGATTTTGCGGAAGCCGTCATGACGGCCGTAATTAACAAGCGTGCCGGCGGCATGGGTTTGATTTCGGGGCGCAATGCGTTCCAGCGCCCGATGAAAGAGGGCGTCCAATTGCTCAATTCTATTCAAGACGTCTATCTCTCGAAAGATGTTTCGGTGGCTTAGGAGTGGTATGTATTAGAAAGAAATACCTTCGTCTTCTCGAAGTAACTTTCGACATCCTCGCACTGCGAGTCGTCGCCCAGTTGTCATTGGGTTCCGGGAACATTCCTTCCCAGGACTTCGTAATATTATATAAAGGGTGATCACGGGACTTGAATGGGTGACCGTGTCGAAAGGAGGCACTATGAAGAAATGCCCTTATTGTGCTGAAGAGATTCAGGATGAAGCCATTAAGTGCAAGCACTGTGGATCCAACTTGAACGTTACGTACTGGCCCGGGAGAAAATTCTATCGTTCCCTGGCGGATCGTAAGCTGTCAGGAATCTGCGGGGGTCTGGGTGACTATTTGGAAATAGATTCGACGCTGATTCGGGTGGCTTGGGTTCTACTGACTTTTCTCTCGGGGGGGATCGGGTTACTGGCATATGTGGTGATGATCTTTATTGTTCCCAACGAGAACGAGGTGGTTCGTCGTCCCCGAACTGCTCGAGTCTGAACTAAGAGCTCTAATGAAAATGGCCTGAAGGCCATCGGAATGCAGCCCTGGGGATAGCGGGCTCGCCAAAAATCGCTCCCTTTGCCCTGGGATACTTTCTTTCGCCTACTTCGTGGGCTGGATGCCATTTCCTTCGGCAGAGGCGCGCCGAAACGGCACATGAAACCTCTATGAAAATGTATCTTGCTGGTCAGTGGGTAGAAGGGAACCGCTCCATTGAGGTGATAAACCCTTACAACAATGCGGTGGTTGACACAGTTCCCAAGGCCAGCCCTCAGGATGTGGATCGCGCCCTTTCTGCCGCGGTGGAGGGAGCATCGATCATGCGGAAGGTTCCCGCCTATGATCGATTCGTGGTCTTAAAGCGAGCAGCAGAAACTATTGAGAAGAGAGGAGAGGATCTAGCTCGAACGATCAGCTTGGAAGAAGGGAAAACTATCCGGGAAGCACGCTTGGAAGTCAGCCGATCGACACAGACCCTCGAGCTTTCGGCCGAAGAGGCCAAACGGCTCAGTGGCGAAGTGGTTCCTCTGGATGGAGCAGCCGGGGCTGGCAACCGCCTGGGATTTACGCTGAGGGTGCCGTGCGGGGTGGTCGTTGCGATCAGCCCATTCAATTTTCCCCTCAACCTGGTGGTCCACAAGGTGGGGCCCGCTCTGGCAGGCGGTAACAGCGTCATTATCAAGCCAGCCACTGACACGCCACTATCAGCCCTGAAGTTGACGGAAATCCTCCTCGATGCTGGAGTTCCGACTCTGGCCATCCAGTGCCTCACTGGTTCAGGGGGCGAAATCGGCGACGCATTATGCTCGGATTCGCGGGTGCGTAAGATCTCCTTCACAGGGAGCCGCGAGGTGGGGGAACAGATTTGCCGACACGCCGGGATAAAGAAGTTGACGATGGAACTGGGGAGCAACTCTCCCTTGATTATCATGCCGGATGCCGACCTGGAATTGGCCGCTCAGGCGATCGCAGCGACTGGTTACGGGAATGCAGGTCAGGTGTGCATCAGCACTCAGCGAGTGCTGGCCTTGAGATCCGTTTACGGCCGACTGCTCGATCTTCTGAAGCCGAAGGTGGAGAGCATCAGGACCGGAGATCCGCTGGAAGAGTCCACGGGGATGGGGCCGATGGTCAGGGACAGGGATGCTTTGCGGGTGGAGTCCTGGATTCAAGAAGCCATTGGTGACGGAGCTCGCCTCGTGGCAGGCGGCCAGCGGCAGGGAACGCTATTTGCTCCTACTATCGTTGCCGATGTGAAACCTGAGATGCAGATCTCGTGTGAGGAATTGTTCGGCCCAGCGGTAGCGGTCACATCGGCTGAGACGATTGACGAAGCTATTGCCTTGGCCAACGATTCCCGGTTTGGTCTGGCGGCGGGCATTTTCACGCAAAATCTGGAGTGGGCAATGAGGTTTGCCCGGGAAGTTGATGCCGGGAATCTCCACGTGAACTGGGGGCCCCAGTGGCGCGCCGATTTGATGCCTTACGGGGGCCTCAAGGAAAGTGGATTTGGCAAGGAGGGCCCGCGATATGCCCTCCAGGAAATGACCGAAGTCAAAATGGTGGTCTTGCACCTGAAAAGTTAGGAGGTCTTCTCTAAAAGATCGGGTGAGTGTGGTAGTGCGGACCTCATCTCCAGGTCCGCGGCCTTTCAAAGCTGGCCTGAAAGAATCGCAGCGACGGAGCGACAGCGGTCGCGCAGCGCGGCGCCCACCTTGAAACTCGCATTTTCATAGAAGGGAGTTGTCCTGCCCTAAAGGGGCATATCTGTCTCCTCGCTTTCTCGCTCTATTTATCAAGGGCCTCAGACATCTTTGCGTGGTCGGGGGTCTGGTGGAGACTATTCCTCCAGCTAAATGAAATTCTCACCCCGGAGTCTCTAAATCCCAAGACCCGAATCCACAGCCGCTTGGGGTGATGGATTCATTGAGTGAGCTTGAATTGTTTTGGGATGGACGTTCTGTTACAATTCGACCTAACTCTTGGTGTTTAAAGGGCACACCAGGCTTGAGAAGAGGACTCGAACCATGGAACAGATGACCCTGTATTCGCTCACAACCCCGAAGCTCAAGTCTTCTTCCTCGAAGTGGCGGCTTCTGGTCGTAGATGATGAGATAGGAATGGGGGAAAGCTTGCGGCTGCTACTCTCCCACCTTGGATATGAAGTGACTGTGGCCGAAAGTGGAGAGACAGCTCTGGAACATCTCCGCAGCAAACCCTTTGACCTTGTCATCACCGACCTCGTCATGGAGCGTGTCAATGGTTACGACATTCTGAGTTTCGTCAATCAAGAGGAATTCCCGATCCCCGTGGTGGTTCTGACCGGCCTGGATTCTGTGGACGCAGCGGTGAAAGCCCTGAAACAGGGGGCTTATGACTTTATCTTAAAGCCTTTTGATTTCGAAAACTTCAAGGCCTCCATCCATCGGGCTATTGAAAAGCGCCAACTGGAGATGATTCAGAGGTTCCAGAACCAGCGCATTAACGCGGTGGCCCGAATTGCCAGGGCGGTGACGTCCACCCTGAATTTAGATGAAATCTTCCAAATCATTGTTCAGCAGAGCCGTGAATTCTTGGAGTTTGACAGTGCGGCCCTTGCTTTGCTGAATAAGGAGAAGTTATTTTTCGACGTCCTAGCCGTGAGCGTCGGTGACCAAGAGCGAGTCGCAAGGAACGAGCGTTTCCCTCTCAGCCACCCGGTTTTTTCTGCGGTATTCTCCAGCCGGGCTCCCATATTGGTAGCAGATCTTCCCACTCACGCCCAGTTTGGTCCGGTTGGACTCCCTCTAATGGAAAAAGCGCGCTCGTGTTCCCTGGTTCCCCTGGTGACCAAGGATCGAGTTGTGGGGGTGCTCTGTTATGCCAACTGTCGACCGGACGCTTATGACCAAAAGGACCTGGAATTCTTGTTGCCGATTGCCGACCAGGTGGCGGTGGCTGTGGACAACGCAAGATTGCTTGAACTTGAGCAGTGCCGTTCGCGACAGTTGGAAGTCCTCAACCACATAGGCAAGCAGCTGACCTCTTCCCTGATCGTCGAGAAATTATTGGAAAAGGCCATCTATCTCCTGAAGGACCACTTCTCGTACCGACACATCGACATCTTCTTTCTCGATGAGAGTGGGACTCGCCTTGTCCGTTGTCAGTACCAGGAGGATAGCCTTTTCAGTTCAAAGAAACCACCCGTTCTGGGACTTGATGAGGGTGTCGTCGGCCGGGTTGCCAGGTCGGGTAAAACCCTCCTGGTGCATAACGTTTCTCAAGAGCCTGCCTACCGGGAAGCTTTCCAGGATACGGCCGTGGAACTGGCTGTACCTCTCAAAACTGAGGATGAAATCCTCGGCGTTCTCAACGTCGAAGACACGGCATTGCGCCGGCTGGATGAGGACGACCGGATCGTCATGGAAGCGGTTGCTTCCCAGATCTCGCTGGCCTGGAAGAACGCCAAGTTTTTCCAACAGGTCCGAGAGTCGAAGCATTACCTCGAACTGGTACTCAATGCGGCTGCTGATTTCTCGATCATCTCCATAGACAGGGGTGGCAAGATCATCACCTTTAACTCGGGTGCAGAGAGACTGTTGAGCCTGTCCGCCGCGGACGTGGCCGGAAAGGATATCACTCGAGTTATTCGTAATAAGACCACGCGCAAGGTCTTCCGTTCTCTAAGTCGGAAGGCCCTCCCAGAGAGTTGGGAAG
>JBGOTQ010000384.1:0-7068 GCA_041476565.1 Terriglobia bacterium
GGTCTTGGCTTTTCCAGGATTGTTCAAACCACCCCGCCGTGGCCTACGGCTTAGGCTGCCCCTCCTTATCCAAGGAGGAGAGCCTTCTTGCCGAGTTTCGCAACAGAAATTTAGTTAGGTCCGCGGCTTCTTGTACCCTGATCATCGAGCACTTTGCGATAAAGTTGCAGACTCAAAAAGCGGGTCCGCGCTACAAAACTGCCGATGGAAAACAGACCAACCCGGAAGACCCTTTTCAGTACAGGACAAGCTTCGTACCAAAAGGAACTCGGTTTTCGAATTCTTTTCTGGCTGAGTTCCATTGCTTTTTCACTCGCCCTGGAAGCCTGTTCAGGGGGATCCAAACAGGAAACGCGTTTTGCGTCTAGAAAAAATCACCCCGGTGTAAATCTCCTGCTCATTACCATCGACACACTTCGAGCGGACTACCTTTCCTGCTTCGGCAAATCTCCGGTAAACACTCCCAACATCGACAGCCTAGCCGCCCGGGGCATCCGTTTTGACCAGGCCTTCGCCCAGGTCCCATTGACTCCCCCCTCCCATGCCTCCATCATGACGGGAACCTACCCCGCAGTGCATAAGGTACGAGATCTGAAGGGCTATGTTCTGGACAACAAAGTACCAACGTTGGCAATGGTCACCAAGGATGTCGGATTTGAAACCGCCGCTATTGTGGGCGCAGCCGTGCTCGACCATCGCTACGGTCTGGCCCGGGGATTTGACACCTACCGCGATGACATGAACGAAAAGCAAGAGGGCCAATTGCCCGGCGTCGTGGCCGAAATTCGCGCCGACGTGGTCACTCGCCGCGCCCTGCAATGGCTGGAACAAAACCAGAAAAAGGAGAGAGGAGACGGAAAGGGGAAGAATTTTTTCCTATGGGTGCACTATTACGATCCGCACTACCCCCACGAACCTCCCGAACCTTTCCGATCGAGTTATGCCAAGAACCCATACGCCGGCGAGGTGGCTTTTGTTGACGAGCAACTCGGCCATTTGCTGGGGTGGCTATCTGAACACGGCCTTATGGATCGTACTCTGGTGGTGCTCCTTTCCGACCACGGCGAGAGTCTGGGAGAACATGGCGAATATACTCATGGAGTGTTTTTATACGACTCGACCATGCATATTCCTCTGATTGTTGCTGGACCTGGCCTGCCACAAGGACAAGTGATTACCCAGCAGGTTCGCTCCATTGATGTCATGCCGACTATAGTTGACTATTTCGGGGTCTCCCCTGGCAACCGGGCGCAGGGAGTGAGTCTGTTGCCCACCATCGCGGACGGAAAGGGAGTGCGCAGTAATTACTGCTACATGGAGACTTTCTATCCCAAAACTACTCTAGGTTGGTCCGAGCTTAGAGGCGTGCGTACGGAAGAATGGAAGCGGGTCGTGGCTCCCAAACCCGAGCTTTACCGCTTGAAGGAGGACCTCAGGGAGGAGCGCAATCTGGCGGCGCAATACCCGATGGATTTGGACCGGCTGGAAAAAAAAGTGTGGGAGATTGCGGGAGCGGCAGACCATGAGGCGGAGGCTGGCCAGCAGCCTGTGGACGAACAGACTCTGCAGCAACTACGCTCCCTGGGATATGCAAGCGCCGGAGTGATCCGAGGGTTGCGATTTGACATGTCGGGGCCTGACCCTAAAGACCGCATCTACGTGTTGGGATTCATTGGGCGAGCCGACGAGCTCATGGTTCAAAATCGATTTCGGGAAGCAGTCCCTTTGCTGCAGGGCCTCTCGGAGCGGGATCCCACCAATCCATTAATTTACGAACATCTGGTAACCTGCTATGACGAGTTGGGCCAATTGAGCAAGGCCATCCAAATATCCCTAAAGGCTATTCGGAACAAGGCGGACACCGATCAGATTCACGCCGATATGGGCACCATTTACCTTCGGCTCGGGGACCGCACTCGCGCTGCCTCCTCCATGGAGGAAGCAGCCAAGATGAACTCGGCAGACTTAAAAAACCTTTGTAATCTGGCCACTGTCTATTTCGAACTGGGTCGAGAAACTGAGACCGAGCGCATCCTGCGCGGGATCCTGGCCCAGGACAATCAACATGCGGCAGCCAACAACCTTTTCGGGGTTTTGGAGATCCAGCGGGGTCATCCGGAACCCGCGCGACCCTATTTTGAGAAGGCGATTCAGTCAGATCCAAATCTCGTCCAGGCTTACATGAACCTGGGCATTCTGGCGCAAAACAGCGGTCAGAACAAATTGGCCGTATCTTATTTCAAGAAATTTCTCGAGAAGGCTACCCTGGCAGATAACCGGGAATTCATCCCCAAGGTGAAAAGGGCTATTGTAGAACTAGAGAAAGGAAGTTAGTCAATTGCACCCTATCTCAAGACCAGCGCGAACAATAATTATTGCGCTTATGTTGACAAGTTGCTGGGACATTACGTGTCAAGCGGGTAAGGCCCAAACCCGTGTCCCTGATGCTCTGGCCGCTGGAAGTGCTACCCCTTCCGCTGTGCTCCGTGAAGCCCCGCTCATCCAAATGCCCGGAGTCGAAGTCCCCGAGCGAAGTCTCTTGCATGAGGCCGACTCTAACAATCCGCTGCATTGGGACGGCGACACACTTTTTCTATTTAATAACTACGGCCACCCCTGGCGCACATCGGGGCCGAATCTCGATCATTTGGGCGACCGCGTCAAAACCAAGCTGGGCGAACTGAATGACAAATTACAGATCTGGGTTGAGAGCACCTTCAAGGATGACGATGGGACCCTCTATGGCGCCTTCCATTACGAGCCCACGACGATTTGCTTCTCCAATCTTCACCCTCCTACTGCGCCCCGAATTATCTGGATGCGATCGCGCGACAATGGGGCAAGTTGGGAGGACCTGGGGTTCATTATTTCGGCCGATCCTTCTGCCATCGACTGTTTGACCAAGAGTCCATGGGACTCAGGGGGCACGGGGGATTTCTCATTCATTGCCGACAGAAACAAGGAGTATTTCTACTTCTATGGGACCAGTTACGACCCAAGATTCGAAGAGCAGGGCGTCTTTGTGGCAAGAATGCGCTGCGCCGACCGGAAAAATCCATCGGGCAAAGTCATGAAGTGGTATTGTGGAGCTTGGAGTGAGCCTGGGTTGTGGGGGCATGTCACACCGGTATTTCCAGCACAACGCGACTATACCCGCCTGGATGGGTCCATGTTCTGGGGTCCCTCTGTCCATTGGAACACCTATCTGAATATGTACGTCATGGTGATGAACCACGCCGCCGACACGAAGTTAACCAACGACGGAATCTTTATCACCTTCAATCCGGATGTTAGCAACCCCCTCGGTTGGAGCGAACCCCAGATGATTCTCGACCGCCCCGGCATTCTGAAAGCTCAAGCTTTTGGCTCCGCGGAGAATGGGACGCTCCACGTCCCCCCAGGGGTCTACTACGGAGAGCTCCGAGCCATCCCTGGCGGAATGGTCGTAGCAGACACGATCTCCAGCGGTTGGTACCCGCAAATCATCGGGACCGCCAAAGGGCAGACAGACACTCTCTGCGGACGGAAGGGCCGCCTGTTTATGACCGGAATGTCGCGGCTGGAAGTTACTTTCCTGAAGCCGGGAGAAAAGGCGGAGTAACAACAGTGGATAAGGTTTCCACAGGTTGTGGTCGTGCATGCCGTTTTCCACATTTATAAAGGGCGAGACCGGCTCTACTTGAGAAAGGATTATCCTTGCGCTATGGGAATCACGTTATCCCGCCCCTTCAAGGCTCTGGATTGTTTTTGGTCTTTGACCCAGGGCGACGCTAGCGACCAAGGTCGCTTCGCTTGCCCTGAGCTGACATATCCTGGCCCTTCAGGCCAGCGCCCCGGGATGCAAGAAAATATCCGTTTTGAAGGTGCCAGCTTCAAACGCCGCAATCCCAAGCGGGCTACTCTGCTAGGACTCATTTTGATCGGGATTTCTTTAGTTTCCACTCAGCGTCTGTCCTCGCCTCTCGAGGGGGCGAAAGGAAGGGCGGCGCATCGCCAATTCCCCGCTGTTGTCCTCACCGATGCTCCGCCTCTGCAGATGCCGGGTGTGGAGGTCCCGGAACGGAATCTCTCCCACGAGTCAGACTGCAACAGCCCAATCCACTGGGACGGCGATACGGTTTATGCCTTTAATTCCTACAATCATCCCTGGCGAAGTTCCGGGCCCGACCTCTTTCACCTCGGGAATCGGGTCTCAGCGCAGCTCGGGGGAGTAAATGACAATCTGTCGATCTGGATTGAATCGACCTGGAGAGACGACAGCACCCGGACGCTTTACGGGGCCTATCATTATGAGCCCGATGCAATTTGTTTCTCCAACAAACATCTGCCTACGATGCCGCGCATTGGCTGGATCCGGTCCAGAGATAATGGCAAAACCTGGGAAGACCTGGGTTTCATCATCGAGGCCAGGCCCTGCCAGGTGCGTTGTGATACCGAAAGCCCATGGGATGCCGGCGGCACAGGAGATTTTGTGTTTGTCCTGGACGAGGACCAACAGTATTTCTACTTCTATGGGACCAGTTATGATGCGCGCGTCGAAGAGCAAGGTATTTGGGCAGCACGGATGCGATTCGTCGATCGGGATAACCCTTCTGGCAAGGTGATGAAGTGGCATCAGGGTGATTGGAAGGAGCCCGGCCTGTGGGGTCATGTGACACCTTCTTTCCCGGTCGAGATTGATTACCACCGCAAAGACGGGACGATGTTCTGGGGCCCTGCCATCCACTGGAATACTTACCTCAATACTTATGTCATGCTGCTCAATCACGCCATCGATACGCGGCTGAACGGCGACGGCATTTATATAAGCTTCAATTCTCGGCTTGGTGATCCGGCAGGCTGGAGCAAACCCAAGATCATCCTGAGTCGGAATCAAGTGCAGGCTGCCATGACCGGGGCCAATCTCTCCACAACCAAGATGGAAAATGGTTGGTATCCTCAAGTCATTGGAACGGCCAAAGGCGAAACCGACAAGCGGGTTGGCCGTAAGGGGCGTTTATTTATGGCAGGTTATTCGCAGAGAGAGATTAGCTTTTTCAAACCTGGAGAACAACCAAAGTAAGAGGTATTCATGCATTTGCCCTGCTCTGTAAGAGCGCTTGAAAGTAGCCCAGCGCTTCAGCGCTGGGATTACCAGTTTGTAAGGTCTAGAGTCCTGGAGGGACGATTGAAAGGAAGAATGTCGGTGGTTCAATCGTCCCTCCGGGACTCAGCTCCGTCGACACTCCGACCCAGCGCTGAAGCGCTGGGCTATTCTCAATCGACCTCTCAGAGATCGATAAGCCATTTTCATCCGAAATTGAAATAAACCTACGGCACATGAGGACATGATGAACCGCAGAGAGTTTATTGAAATGGCTGCCGCCTTCTCGGCAACCCAGTTGATAGCCCGAGCCAGTGCACCTTCGGTCGAAAACGATTTTCATGTCTGCCCTAAGTCACGGGCTCCGGCTCGAACCCTCTACGCCTTCCGCACTGGCGATCTCACTTCGTATTCATGGGAGATGCAGCTCACCCTTTCCTGTCTGCAAGGGCTTGTCAATCGCGGCCAGCCACAGCTTTACCTGATCCACGATCGATATGACGAACTCTGGCTGGATTGGCTTCGCGAACGAGGCGACGTCGACAAGGTCGTCTGGCTCGAGATCGGCCAGGTGTTCGAGCGATTCCTGCCGGGCATCCCGCAAATGTTTGTAATCGATCCTGCTATTCCCGCCACCATCAATGTAGCAACCATGCTGGCGGGGGTACGTGGAGGACTGGTGGCCGCGCCGGGAACCGCCGATCAATTCAACCTTCCAATGGGCGTGATTCCGGACTCGAGCACAGTGGGCTTAGACCTGCGTAGCTTTGGATGGAAGAAAGACCTCGACGCCTATCGGTGGGCTTTTCAACAGCTCAACGGTCAGCTCTCACATCAGGCCATCGCCATCCTGGCGCCCCAGGAGGTTGCTCTTCGCGATTACCTGGTAGAATTCAAGATCCCGATCCTCTGGATTTCCGGTCCGCAGGATGAGGACAGGAATCCAAAGGCTTCTTCCGAACAGGAATTCCAGTTTGCCCGCGAGATCCTGATGCAGTGGCCCCCTAACATCCCTTGTCTGGGATGGACCACCAGCGGAGATAAAACGGGGGGAATTGGGGAAACTCCAGGCGTTCGCTTAGCCAGCCAGTGCGCCAAGTACACGGCCTGTACTGCCTTCGATGCCTATTCCCCGACGGTTGGGAACCTCTCAGTTCATTCAGGGACCACTGCAACTTTTAAGCAGGTTATTCCCCCTGCTACGCTTGAACCAAAGAAAGTTCACCTGGCTCTGATTCGATCGGATGGGGATGGATTAAACTTCCACAGGCACTACTATCGAAAGCTCTTTGACGATCCTAAGCACGGCAGTGTACCCATAGGCTGGCAGATAGGGCCAACCGCAACGGATCTCCATCCCGACCTCCTGGATTATTATTATCGCCATGCACGACGGGGAGATTGTTTTCTGAATGCTCTGACCGGGATGGGCTATATCCACGAAGACGACTACGCACTCAATTATCCTCCCGAACAACAGACGCAAGTCTGGAAGGAATATTTGAAGATTTCAGCCCTTTACCGCGGGCGACTCGATGCCAGCGTGTTATCAACATACTCCGAGATGCGATCAGACCGACTCGCATCGCTTGCCGGAGGGCTTGGGATCCGCGGAGTCTTTGCCAACTACGGGCGAAGTCACGCGACCACGTTAGACAACCTGCTGACTGTGGTGGAAGGGACACCGGTGTTCCGCGCCATCAATCGGCCTCCCGGTCCCTTTACCTTCACGCCTTCGGCCCGAAGAGATGCGGAGTATTTCATGATCAATGAGATCAAACGCTGGACGCCCCCACAACGACCGTGTTTTCTCCATGTTTTCCTTGCCAATTGGCTGACCACCATGGAAATGGCAGAGAACATCGTCAGGGGACTTGGCAACGAATATGTGGTCGTACGTCCAGATCAACTCCCGCAGTTGTACAGGCGATTCACCGGGAGTTGACTTTAGGAAACCACGGCCCTGTCAACCAGAATGACGCCAA
>JBGOTQ010000385.1:0-7066 GCA_041476565.1 Terriglobia bacterium
GCTACGCAACGTTTTCCCTGGCTACCTGTCCACTCAGCAGAATCGATGGGATGAGGTTTGGCTGAAACTGGGTCTTTGTGTCGTCTCACTCTGGCTGGTGGCCCTGATTTTGGACCTGACTGTCGATTTGTTTGACCTTCTGTTCGGGCCTGCTATGTGCGGGAAACCCGCAATGCAAGGTCTGAAGGGCTCCGCCTCTAATCATTTTGAGGACCTCTGGCAGACCCTCCGGATCAATGCGATACAGCTTCCCCCCCCTATAACAGGGTTGTGGTCTTATCTACTGGCAGCATTTCTGGCAGTATGCATCCTCTTCATTGTGAACCCGTTGAAAGAGTTGAGACTCTTGGGGGGAGGATTCATGGCGAGTTTTCTTTGCTTCAGTGGGTTGTCTCTGTTGGTAATGAAACGCCCCTGTGGCATCTCGTCAGGCAGAGTATGGTTAGATTTGTTGAAAGTCATGCCGGCATTCGGATTCATGGTCTATCAACTGGGACCGGAGTTCACTAGATCCTTCTCTCATTTGACCCTCTGCCCCCAGCGGGTGTGGAGGATTCCGTGGGTTTTTATTACTGTTTTCCCGTTCTTTCTGGCGGACGAATGGACTTCTCGGATCGAATGCCGGGGTTTGGGCCGATTGAGTCGATGGTGTTTTCATCTGTCGAGCCGCTGTACCCTGGCCATTGCGCTGTTATTTGGGGTTTTCATTTTGAAGAATGGAGAGTTTTTGGTAGTTTTAATTTTGCCGGCTCTAACGGGTTTAAGCATATTATGCTGGCTCTACTCTGGACTGGTCTATGATAGAACGCGGAGTCTTTGGGCTTCGGCTTTCTGGAGTGCCTTAGCAACGGGGTGGTTCGTCAGCGTGTTCTTCGCTCAGCAATGAGGAGTCTCCTGTCTTTGTCGTGCGAAGGAACTTTGCAGATCCCGCTCTAGAATAACCCACAACCTGAGATTATCTGAGAGCTGTTTATGCGAATCGGCATTATAGGAGCAGGCCCAGCGGGGTCCGAATGTGCCGCGGTCCTGAGTAAGGCGGGTGCTGATGTGCTTCTCCTGGATCCTCACGGAGCCTGGGAGAAACCCTGCGGGGGTGGCGTTACCCACAAGGCCTTGATCCGTTACCCCTTCCTGTGGGAGGGGGTGGATAAGGGACGCGAAATCCGCCGTCTGGAGATCCTCTCCCCGCAGGACAGGTCCCTTGCCGTCACCTTGGATTACCCTCTTGTCACTTACTCGAGGGATACGTTGAACCGATTGCTACTCGATCGGGCCGTCGCTCAGGGGGCCCAATTCCTCCAGGAACGAGTCATCACCTTCACCGCCGTCGGTTCTGGATGGGAGATCAAAACTGACCGCTCCAACTACGAAGTGAATTTCCTGGTTGGGGCCGACGGGGTCAACAGCCTGGTCCGAAAGCGCTTGGGACAGCCCTATGCCAAAGGCGATTTGATGATGACGTTTGGCTACCGTCAACCGCAACAAGGTGGTAGCACAATCGAGCTCAAGTTCTATCCGGGTTTTCCTGGCTACCTGTGGGTTTTTCCGCGGCCCGAAAACGTGTCTTTTGGAATTTGTGGAAAGCTTGATCGAGTTGGGACCGGAACCTTAAAGGCTAAGCTGCAAGACTACATGAGGAAGACCAACCGGTCTTCAGTTCCAGGCTCAGAGGAGCCCGGGCGAGTTACGCCCTGTGAGCTTTACGGGGCATTGGTGCCTTCCCTGCGTCCCGAAACATTGAGGAAAAACGTGATTTCCGGGAAAGGGTGGGCCCTGCTAGGTGACGCTGCGGGCTTCGCCGATCCAATCACTGCCGAAGGAATCTACTATGCTCTACGGTCTGGCCAGCTTTTGGCCGAGGCGCTGAAGACCCAAGACGCCGATTCCTACGCGGAAGCTTGCCGAGAAGATTTTGTATCGGATTTCATCTCTGGAGCGGAGTTCTTTGACCAGTTCTATGCCGGTAATTTTTTGGGCTCCAGCTTCATTAACCGGATGATTCAGATCGCTTGTTACAGCACTACACTCCGGAAGGTTGTGAATGCCTTCGTGGCGGGCCAGCAACCTTATCGAACGCTTCGAACCTCTTTGCTTGGGAAGGCACCCAAGGTCGCTGGAGACATGCTTCTCTCGGTCATTGCTTCGTCGTTCTCCTAAGGAACGGCACATCTGCAGGTTGGAGATGGCGTAAGGGATTCTTGATACTGGTTCCCCTCAAAATCCTATCATCCTCAAAAGGAGGTTGTTCATGTCGAAAACCCGCTTGTTCTTGTTTGCCCTAGGTATTACATTTGTGCTCATCAGTTGTTCTTCAAAACAGCAAGCCCCTCCACCCTCCCAGCAGCCGGCCATGACGGCAGCCGCTTTCCTGGGCAGGTGGGACGCTACAATCAAAACGGAAAACGAGGAATATCCCTCCTGGTTTGAGATCTCCAGGGAAGGCGCCCAATTTAAGGGGCGATTTGTGGGTCGTGAAGGCAGTGCTCGCCTGGTTGACAGGATGGTCATCTCTGGCGACCAGTTGGAGTTCTCCTTGCCCAAACAGTATGAAAAGCGCACGGATGATTTGGTCTTCAAGGGGAAGATGATCGATAACCGAATTGAAGGAACCACTGCTAGTGACGATGGCAAGACCTTGTCATGGACTGCTGTTGTAGTCCCATCCCTGGAACGCAACGCTATACCGGGATGGGGGGAATCTGTCAAACTCTTTAACGGCAAGGACCTTATCGGTTGGAAAGTCCGTCATCCGGAACGCAATGGCTGGAAGGTGACTGGAGGAACCCTGGTCAATAAGATCCCCAGCAGCGATCTCATTACGGAGCAAAAGTTCGAGGACTTCAAACTCCACGCAGAGGTTAATGTCCCCAAGAAAGGGAACAGCGGGATTTACCTGCGAGGCCGGTATGAAGTCCAGGTCGAAGACATTTATGGATCCGGCGAAAGCACCGACGGCATTCATCTCGACAACGTCCACATGGCGGGGATTTACGGTTTCCTGGCACCCACCATAAATGCGGCCAAGAAGACTGGCGAGTGGCAGGCTTTCGACATCACCCTGGTGGGTCGAAAAGTGACCGTGGTCTTGAATGGGAAAACTGTAATCGACAACCAGGAGATCCCGGGGATTACCGGTGGGGCGCTTGACAGCAATGAGGGAACCTCCGGTCCCATATTCCTTCAGGGTGACCATACTGGCATCTCTTATCGGAACATTGTCATCACCCCGACAAGACCTTAAGCCGCTGGCCAGGAATCATCACCAAGACGCAAAGAACGAGGCAGGAACAGCTCTCGCATTCTTTGCGTCTTAACATGTTTTTCGTGTGCACATGCAAGCTTGTGAAAATCGGAGCACCGTGCTACTTTTCTGCATTCAACGGACCCACCACCCTAGACGAAATGCAATCCGCAACTTCTAGTGAGGGTGAGATGGGTGTTTGCTCCTTCACAATCTGTTGCAGGAAACTCTTAGGCCGTCAAGGATCTGGGATGAAGAAAGCTGGACAATTGAGTATCAGTCTTGGGTTGACGCTCTTGATTGGATATGCTTTTTACCGTGGCGTTCCGGATTGGGGACATGCCTTGAGAGTCATGGTGCAGGGACGGGTTCTCTACCTGCTCATTGGTTTCGGATTCGGCATGTTGCACATGGTATTACGGGCCGCCCGGTGGGGAGTCTTGCTCAAGCCGGTTAAGAGAAGAATCACTTACCGAAACCTCTTCTCCTTGACCCTGGTGAAGTATGTCATCAACATCATTCCGCCTCGGACTGGGGAGGTGGTGGCCTCCATTCTCTTGGCCCGAAGAGAAAAAATCTCGGCTGCGTCAGTCATTGCTGCCTCGCTACTGGAGAGGATCCTGGACACCGGAACGGTAGTCGTCCTATTCTGTGTCTACCTAGTCTCATTCTCTCAATTGTATTCACCTGACTCTAAGCTCGGTAAGGAAATTCTGCTGACGGTCAGGGACTTTTCGATAAAGGGTTTTTTAGTCCTGGCTGTCCTTTTTGTGGTAGTTCGATTAGTGCTCCATAACCCGCCTTGGATGAAACGAATCACCCCAAAACTGAAAGGGCTCATCTTGCCAATCGCCTTCCTGCTGCTCTGGTCAATAGTAAGAAGACTTCATTGGATCGGAGGGATATCGCAGAATTTGAGGGATCTTGGATTGGCCTTTTGTTTTGTCATCCTGTGGGTACTCCTGCGCAGGGCCCGTTGGTTCGATCAGGTTCTTCAAAAAGCTGGCAACTTCTTCCCCTCTTTCCTGGAAGGGTTTCGAGCCTTACAGCAGGGAGGGGCGCTGGCTTGGACACTCCTTTTGTCGCTCGCCATCTGGATTGTGATCACCTTGCAGGTGTGGTTCATGGTTCAAGCCTACTTGGATGGCTTTCCATTCACGGGTGCGCTCTTCCTGATGTGCATTACAGTGGTGGGGATCGCCATTCCGACACCCGGCGGGGTTGGGGGCTATCAGATCTTCATGAATGTGGCCCTGGTGAACTTCTTCAGTGAATACATGTCCGCCTCAGATCCCAATTCTCAGGCAGCCGGGATTAGCAATGGCTGCTATATTACTTCGATGGTCCCGGTCATACTGATCGGCCTGGTTTTTCTTTACCGTGAGGGCCTCTCGCTCGGGCGACTCTCACAGATCTCGGAAAGGGAAGCGAAACAGGACAATCCGGTTCTAGGCCAATAATCATCCACAATGCTTTTTTCTTCCGCGGTGGGTGCCCTTATTTGTTGGTCAGCAACTCTCTTAAGGCCGAAGTGATCACTGGTGCCACATCATATCCGCAAGAGTTGATCTCACCATACTGCGGTTCTTTCCGCCCATAGGCGTACGGAGGCTTCTCGTCCCACTGCGATTTAGGTATGATGTAGCCAACTTCGTCGTTCGCAAGTCCCAGGACAAACTTGTATCGGCCTTTCATCAAAAACCGCAAGGGGGGCTCTTCGCGGAGGGCTCCCTGGAAGTCGGCTCCGGGATCCTGGGGGTTTTGGATTCCCCCATTGACCAGCTCAGGATAAATCTCTCCAGGCACTCCCAAGATCTGAGCCGGCCCCAGGTTGATGGCGTTGACTTCACTCTGGATCTCTTTACCTGTGGGGACGTCAAAGGGCACGCCCCATTCCTTCCCGGGCGCGGCGGCAAGATCAACCCGTCCATTAGTGAAGAACTGGCGAGGCAACAGATGGAGCCCGCTGGCTAGACGGAAATGGACATTGGTCAGGGGCAGGTAAATGACCCTGGAGCGGATGTCCAGCCGGTCTATGGGCAGCGGCTGCGACTTCCGGATTCCAAGGATGACTTCTGAGGCAACACCCTCGCCGATGATCTCAGCCTTCCTCCAGGAGTGCTCACCTGCTGGACGATGTGTCGCTGGGTCCTCCACAACAACTCCCTCCGAGGTCAACAAACCTCCGATGGAACCCACGAAGAAGATGGCTGTGCCGCCCAGCGCTTTTTCCAGTGAACCCCGCAAATAGTGTGGGTAATCTGATGTAATCCATCTATTTTCTCCCCCCATTACTTCCGGATGGCTGCTCCAGTTCACCAATGTCCCAATTGTTTTCCCTTTCAGGTCCTGCGCATTGAGATAGCAGACCGCCTCGTCTTTGACAATCGGGAGCCGCGTATCCTCCAAATAGCCTCTTGTTTCTTCACAACCGAATCGAATTCGAGCTAGCTGGCGGGCTTTGTAGGCTTCGGCTACCGTCTGGACCACGGTGGAATTAACGAATTCGAGGTAGGCCGAGTCGATCCCGCTTTGTTGCTGAGTCTTCCCCCAAAGCCCCATCGTGTCGGGTCCTTCATGCACATGGGTGCAGGCGACAAGCAAGTGATCGATCTTCATCTCCCGATGCGTCCGGGCAAAGGCCGACCGGATTTTAAGTACTTCCGGATAGTGGTACCCAATCAAATCAAGTGAGACCAGAGCTACCGTCTTCTGTTGGGTCCCGCTGCCTACGCTCACGACCAAGCCTCGCGACCAGAGCTCATCGTGGACACCCGTCGCCTGCCGGCCATGACCGTACCCGGCTATCCACACCGCCGGTTTACCCGACTCTATCACGGGGGTGATGGTTTTCCTTGAGGCGCCTACCAAGGTCTGAGCGACAATTGGGAAAGGGAATAGGCATAGGAGACAGAGAAGAAAGGCAAATGTCGATTGGGGCTTGGGCGCGGTGAATAAGCAATCGTCCTGCACAGTAACCTCCCCCCCCCCCCCAACATGATCCTTCTTGGAGTGTCAAAGTCCGTGAAGCTACCCTCAGAGGAGGAAGAAGTCTCGCTCCTCCTTCGCCCTCAAAGGGTGACGGTGGCCGCTGGCTTGGCTCTCCATCATTTTCACTGGTGGGTGACCACCCATCATTCGCTCTACCACGACGTCAGTTCGGAGGCTATCTTCCAGGCCTTTTCAAATACGCGGTCATGGCTCTGAACTCTCAATTGGTCACCCAACAGGCGTCCTTTGTCCCCTGGCCTCAGAGCCACCTGGCGACGGATGGGAGACGCCGATCCTTCCCGAACAGACGCCTCCAAAACCTGCGCACTCTCATCTGGTTTGAGGCCTGTTTCAAGCTGGAGACAGAATTCCCTCTGGGGCTTTCCGGAGGACATTAATCTGAGGGCGACCACGTCACCCTGGCTGCCAGTCTCTTCCTCCACCATTCGGACCTCCACTTCAAACTTCGAAGCGTCTTTCTCAAGGAGCAAGTGATGAGTTAGGCCCAAAACGTGATGATGGGATGGCGAGGGCTTCCAGCCCAGGCATCCCGTAAACCACCCCGCCAAGAGCAGGGGCTGAGCCGGCAGCGTGCTGACCTTTGGGTGTCTGGTCCGATAATCAATGATCATCCGGTCAATCTGGCTGAGCTTCGCCAAGCAAGAAGCAGAGTCGAAGAATTGGGCGATCAGTTCCCGCCAGGGTCGAAGCCGTGACCAGTTAAGGTCTCCCAAGGACGGGTTTGTGCCATTTCCTTCAAACAGCGACATCAGCAGTCTGAATTGAACTTTGGGTTGCAGAAACTGGGCGGAATCGATGATCACCCGGTCTGCC
>JBGOTQ010000386.1:0-7055 GCA_041476565.1 Terriglobia bacterium
CATTCCGTCGAGTCATCTTCCTCACTTTCCTGTCGGCCTTGGATAGTGTCCCTCCTGAAAAGTCCATCCAGCCTTTTAAGTCTTACGGTTGGGTTAACTTCTGCCCATACTTCTTCTGCATCCTGATGTCGTGTTGGGCGGAGGTCCAATGTCCGTCTTCGAGATGATCTTCCTGTCGGTTCGGGCTCTGATCGTGAGCCGGGCAGAACTGTCCCTAGAGCTTCTCGCGCTGCATCAGCGGCTGGTGGTCTCGCGACGCACGGTCCAACGTCCGTAAGTGAGTAACCAGGACAGACTCTTTTGGGTTGTGCTGTCTCGTATCTGGAAGGATTGGCAGAAGTCCTTAATCATCGTCAAACCCGAGACCAGACGTCGGGGACAACAAAGACCCAGATGGACTGTTCCTTACCCCCGACGATTGCTCGCATTTCGTCTGCCTGAAGCTCTGCCCGGGCGAGCCTTTTCATTTTTCGATCACTGAAGCGACGACACGAGATCGATGCTCTTTCCAGCCAGCGATGAACCGTATTCCAGGCAATTCGCTTGACTCGAGCGATGGCAGATTGGTTCAGACCCTCGACACTGAGGGAGGCGACCTTATCAAAGATCGCATGCCGGCGCTGGAGTCGGTGATATGGGGTCCCGGTTGTCGAGCAGAACGTCTTCTCGCAAGTCCGGCACCGGTATCGACGACGCTTTCCCCACGTGGTCTTGTAGAAGCCGTAGCGGATGATACGTCCAGTATCGGCCTTCCCCGACAACGCGCAGTGCCCGTTTCGACAGCTGAGACTCTTCATGGTTCGTTGACCTTCTCGACAGTAGAACTGATGGCCTCGAATTGAGCCTCAAACTATACCACAGGGGTGAGTTACAGCTGGGCTACCAACAGGCGATGCCGGAAGCACCTTGTTCACTGCTAGTTGAGTATTGGCGAACCACACCTTACTGAACATAGAAAAAGCCTTGGGAGAGATGATGAAATATAATATCCTCGCTATGATAAAAAATGACCCCGAAGAACGCCATCACGTCACCCGGCGCAATTTTCTTGCTGCCCTGTTCTCCTCTCCATTGTTCGTCCAGGATGCGAGTCGCTCCTCGCTAATCGGCAGGACTGTCTTCATTGTGCCGAACTTTCACCCTGCAAGTTGCGGGTGGCTGACGACCTTCTCCAAGGAGCGGGTCTATTGCGCCAACAGTTATTTCGATCACCTTGACCGCGTTCGTGATGATCCTCAATACGCCTTTGTGCTTTCCGAGGTCAACAATCTCATCGCGATGATGAACTTCCGCCCGGAGCGAATGGAGGAGCTTCGCCAACGCATCAAGGAAGGCCGAGTGGAACTGGTGAACGGATTCTTCTTGGAATCCACTGTCAATCTGTCCGGAGGTGAGGCGTTGGTTCGGTTGGGTGTAGAGGGATTGCGCTGGCAGAAAGAAGTGTTTGGAGTCCGTCCGCGCTTTGCTTGGACAATCGATGTTTGCGGTACTCACGACCAGATGGCGCAGATTGCTTCGGGTCTAGGGCTTAAAGCGATGGTGTACACGCGCAAGAATCCCACCGGGAGTTCTATCCATTGGAGTGAATCGCCAAACGGTACGCGGATCTTATCGCTGGCTGGGGGGCACTATAGTGAGCTGGGTCCGGTCATGGCAACCCGGGAGCCGCTGACGGACGGGCAACTCCAAGAAGTCGAAGAGTTCCTGGAGCAGAAGGCCCGGAAAACGCCAGATGATGTTCCAATTCTGGTTCTTGCCGGAGCCGGTGACTATGCTCTGGCACCGGCCCGGAAGCAGTATCCGAGCGAGTTCCTCCGGCAATGGGAAAAATTCAGACCCAGAACCAAGATTCGTTTCACGACAGCCGGGAAATACCTGGAGGCGATCCTGCCGGGCGCTAAGACGGGACGAATAAAGGTACCCACCATGCACGGCGGGACTGCCTATGATTTCGACGCATTTTGGATCCAGTGTCCCAAAGTAAAGAGCAGGTTTCGCAGAAACGAACATGCTCTGCAGGCGGCTGAAATACTGGCTACAGCGGCAAGCGTTAACTCCCCCTACGAGTACCCAGTTCAATCCTTATACTCTGCCTGGCTCCAAATGTTTCTTAACATGGATCGCAACACGCTATGGGGTGCGGCGGGTGGCATGGTATTCGAGGATGAGAAGAGCTGGGATGTGAAAGACCGCTTTGATTGGGTTGAGACAAATGCCAGCAAGATCCTCCAGGCCTCTAGCCGATCAATTCTGTCGGAAGGGGAGGGCGTCGGATTCTTTAATCCTCTGAATTGGACGCGGAACGATCCGTTCCAGTTGCACCTTTCGGAAGGGGGAAAGATCGAGGGGGCTTCCTGTCAAGCCATGCCGGATGGCACGACCCTCTGTCGCACGGATCTCCCCCCGACCAGCTTAGGAAGCTGGAAGCTCACAGCTAAAGCCATTTTCTCGTCACGCGAATCGGAATTGCCCGAGGTGATTGAGACGCAACACTACCGGGTTAGGGTCGACCCAAAAACAGGAGCGCTTCTTAGCCTCAGGCTTAAGTCTACTGGGCGGGAGATGTTTGGTGCCCCAGCCAATGTCCTTGTTGCCGAGAAGTCCGGTCAACAGCACGGCGAACCAGGCGATCAGATGCCACCCCGTCCAGCGCGCATCAAACTGGATTCCACCAATCATCATCAACACTCGATCAGCGTTCAGGATGGCCCGCTCGCGACCACGGTTGAGATTTACGGCGAGTTCTTCGGAGGTGCTGCGTGCCGTCGCCTGGTACGATTCTACAAAGATTTTCCCCGCATTGACTTCGAATCTGAGCTCAACGACATCCCCGACGGCACCGTTGTCGTGGCTGAGTTCCCACTGGCTGAAGTGATCCTTGAGGTGCGTCGCGGAATCCCTTATGGTTTTTCTCACGGACCTTGGGAGCAAGCGAACCCGAAGTTGCATGGCTGGACTAAAGGTATTGTTCCAGCGGTTCGTTGGTCCCACTATGCCCTAACAGGAGGAGGCGGATTTGCCATCCTGGATCGTGGCTTGACCGGCCGGGAACTGAACGGCAGTACTCCCATTCTCTACCTTTTGAATGCCCTGGACAAGTACTACGGTTACCCGAATCCATGGCTTAGCGGGAAGGGCAGACATCATTTGGAATATGCCATCGTGGCACATGAGGAAGAATGGGCACATGCGCGGATTGCCCGGATGGCCTGGGAGTACAACTGCCCGCCCGTTCTTTTTCCCCGGAGTGTGCCAGCGGCCCCCCGGTCGTTTCTACGGACATCGGACAATGTCATCGTCGAGGCGATTCGCCGCGAAGGCCGTGACATTGAACTTCGGTTAGTAGAATGCCTCGGTATCACAGGAAAAGCTGAAGTCAGTCCATCCCTGCCTCATCGAAGTGCTTCCCTGACAAATATGCTTGGTGAAAATGCGAGGCCGCTGGACGGCAAGCCATCCTATCGTTTTCCGATCCGTGCCCAGGAGATTGTGACGTTACGGTTGGTTACCGACTCAGCCGTTGCTGCCATCAAGCCGCTGCTGAAGTGGGACGATCTGGTTCCTGAACACAAGCGCCCGGCACTCCACGAGTACTCCCAGGAGAAGGGGCATCCCCCTCGCGGCGGTTGAGAGCAGGCGAAGCGGAGATCCATCGATCCAGTCTTTTGCGAGTGTCCGGCGAAAATCTAGAGGGCGGAAAATCGGTGAGGGCAGATATAAAGAGGGGCAGGGAATCTCATTGACCCCAACGCGTAGACTTTATTGGTAGCTCACGCGGTAGAGCCTGACTTCAAGGTTGACGTCGTCCTTCTCCTCAGAGGTGCAGCGAATGAGTATCTGACAGTCAAGGCTATGTCCATGTGGTCCGTTCCGGCGGCTCGAATCTATTTATTACCTATGGGGTCATCAACGATCGCGGCCAACCCGGCGAACGCACCGGGGACGGCGCCAACATCGCTAGCGCTCCTTGAAGCAGCCATTTTCAATCGAGATTTGATTTTGGCGAAATGAGATGTTGGCATCAGGAGCGAAGTATACAGGTGGTCGTGCTATGATGAGTTGTCCATGGCGAATTGCTAATTCGCCATGGACAGGATCGAATAAGGAATCACTTAGGCGGCCCGGAGGGATAATTTGGCCTACCGATCTTCACTGCGGGACTGTTTGATGGGTGATAGAAAGTGGGCAATCGGGCTGCGCGTCGCTCGTAACGAGGGTGCAGCCCACCCACTTTTGGAATCTCGACGACGATGCCCTTATCGGGTGACTGCACTTCTCTGGTTTCTGGTGAACCGTTGTTCAGTCCGACCTGACAGCGGGAATCGTGAAAAGGGAGTGGTTTCGCTGGAAGATGTTTAACGCTTTTGCCGTGCCGGGAATTATCCTAATCGGATTGCCGACGGTAATTTACCTGCCGATCAACGCACGACGGATCGGCGATTCGCGATTTGGTGCGATCACATCGGCGGTGCCTCCGCGCGAAATCCAGGCGGGTTTGAAGTTACTGTTCTAGGATTGTCAAGGCAGTTGGGCGCGACCTTCAGATCCTTTAAGGTAGTCGCATCTCGACGGTCGCGGCCCTCACCACATTATATTGAGTTTGTGAATTAACGAAACCGAGGATTACCATCCTCGCTGCGGGAGTCCTCCATGGCCAAAAGCGGACCCAACTCTTCATTTTTCGTTGTTCTATTTTTGTTTGGGTTCGTCACCCCGGCAATCAACGGACATCGTTCAGCAACCTCCCTAGACAAGAAGACGGCAGTTAGTTCTCCTAGACCAAAGGTATGGCTTTCCCAGCCACCGACAAATTGTCCATTTTCAAAATCCCGCGAAATCGTCGATGTAGCCTTCACCGGCATCTATGGTGACTACCACGCCGGAGATACCTGGTATCCATGCTGGGCCAGCGACGGCAATCTCTATTCTCCCTGGACCGATGGGTCCACCGAAGGAGTCAAATGTGATTCCTATGGGGAACATCCCGCGACTGGCCAAGCCATCGTCTTCGGCGATGATCCCCGACATCTTAAGATCCAGGTTCTCGGGACCACCGAAGGGTCGCCAAAACCCTATGCAGGACGTTATCCCTGCGGCAGCTTGGTCTACAATGGTGTCTGGTACTACGGAACCTACTGTCTCTCTCCAGACGGCAAGACTCGCTACGGTGATATCGATTACAACTGGCCCTGGCTGGGTCCGTTTGTCGGATTTCGCATTTCGATGGATTTTGGCAAAACATGGCAGGACTGCCCCCATACGCCGGCGAAGTCATTGTTCGGAGAAACTGGTTTGTGGGGTCATCCGGTCAAAATCGGTGCCCCTCACTTCGTTGACTTTGGCAGAAATATGGAGCACTCCCCTGATGGGAAAGCTTACCTGGTTGCTCACGGCGCGGTTGACCCTGATCCGAAACCGCGCTTCGCCAATTTGAGTTGGATCAGCGGTGACCAGATTTATCTTCTCCGTGTCACTCCCAAAATCGAAAACATGAATAACGCCTCGAAATACGAATTCTACGGAGGAAAAGACAAGCGAGGGAAACCGCTCTGGACCAATGATTTCAATGAGATTCAGCCCCTGGTCGACTGGAATAACAACTGCGGTTGTGTGACAGCCACCTACAATGCCCCCCTCAAGAAGTACCTGATGTGCGTCACCGATGGCTGGCCCACTTACGCGAAGATGAATTCCTACATCCTGGAAGCCGACCAGATTACCGGTCCCTGGCGGATGGTCACCTATATGAAGAATTTCGGCGAGCAGGCCTATTTCCTGAACTTTCCCTCCAAGTTCATCAGTGCCGATGGCCGCACCGCCTGGCTCTGCTACTCCACCAACTTTTCGCCCGGCTGGAACGGAGTGAAAATGGAAGTTAACCCTACGGGAGGTCATTATGGAATGGTCCTCCAGGAACTGAAACTGCTGAGTGCCTCCGAAGCCGCAAGTCTAAGAAAGGGAACAGCAACTGCCAAATAAATCAAAAAGGATAGTGCGATTGGATCATGAATCGGCGTTCCCTGTTTCAGGCTTTGTTAGGGGCTTCCGTCCAGAGTTCTCGGCATAGACGTCCGTTGGGAATTTCTGGCTATGCTGGTCGAATGGGTTCGATGGTATGGCCCTGTGCTTCACTGCCCTGATCCTTAAGTAAAGCGGTGGCAGCTCAAATAGGAGGCTTAGTCAATAGAAGTGCAGATTCTGCAGTCTCAACCCTTTACGTTCGATCCTTTCCCGAGTATAGAAGAACCCTCGTTCAGATTCTTATTCGACTACTGCTAAAGTGATCCCGCACGTTTGGTGCTTGTTGAGCTCGGCTTGGCTGTTGGTGGATTCCCCTAGCAAGTCTCTTTCTTGTAGGTATCGCTTTGCTTTTTCGAGGGATCTGACTTTCAGGACGATTCCTTTGACTTCCATCGAGTCGCTCCTGATCAGACGGACGGCGGGACCATCTTTCAATCGCCAGAGGTCTTTCTCAACCGGTTCTGTTGGTTCCAGGAACGTCCGCCATGCCTTCAAATCTTCGTCGTTTTTGTAGCCGACAACAATTTCCTCGACGCCTTCGATACCTAAGGGACCTCCCGCCTTGGCCCTTAGGCTTGAACGTAACACTGGGAGCGATCTTTGGTCGGTCGTCTTGTCTTTTGCCTCCATGATGCTGACTATTGCGTTGGGCCGGCAAAGCCGCTTGTCGGTCAGAATGGTATAGACGGATGGTTCGGCATGGGTGATGCCGCGCTTGTCGAGTTCGGCCACGCCATCGAGTAACGCCCCGGATGTTTCAAAGGTGAGGCCGTAGAAGCGAGCCTTGAAATCCAGGCTGGTGTAGAATTGCTCGGGGAATGGGCCGCATGGCTCCAGAAGCAAATTCCCCGCCGAAAAACCGCAATAGATCCGCTCGCCGTCTTTCAGTTCATTCCAAAGTTCACCATAGACAACGGGCAATTGGAGTTCGTCGCGGAGAAAGAGAAAGACTGAATTGTAAGCCTCTTTGTTGCGGATATGGATCGAGAGGGTGTGCACGCGCGACACAATGGGGATTGTGCCCTCAGCATGCC
>JBGOTQ010000387.1:0-7050 GCA_041476565.1 Terriglobia bacterium
ATCTTCTTCTCCAAAGCTTGATGAATCAGGTGGAGTCGTTTGATCTCACGCGGTTTCATCATCAGTACGTCCTCTCTGTCCACCCTGTTATACATTACTAAAAGGCAACAGAGTAGACCTTCTTAAGAGGACATTTCTACTTTGGTCAAACCGGACATTATCATTTTGGGACAACAGGCTTTCAAATATCGATGGCATCCCCCAGGCCCCTGGGCTTAGCTGCAAAAGGCGCCTGATACCCGGTGAAAACTGTGGCATACTTTGACACATCGGTTCTCACAATTGGGGATGCCATCATGCCAAGGGGACTGAATGAGTTTGTCTATTCAGTCTAGTTAACCGGCTTTGACGGGGATTTGCCCATGAAAGAGAAAGAAAATGAGCTTTGGATCAGCCCGATAGATAAACATGGCGACCCTGTAGATGCCACTTTGATTGAAACCGCCAGGCAAGCCTGGCCGGTTGTCATAGCCATTAGTCGGCAGAGGCGGGTTTACGATGTGGGCTGGCTGCGTGAAACCATGGAAAATATCGTGCATGCGACCTCAAGGCGCATAAGAAAGGACAGACACATAACCATTAACACAGGGTACTTTGTCACTTCGTGCAAGAACGAGATGAAGCGCTATGCCACGGAGGAAGCAGATGTCGATCTTAGGCCATTCGAAGAGCTAGACTCCCCCATCGATTCCAGCTGGGAAGAGCGACTTCATCGTGACCTGATCATTGATGAGTTGCTGGCTAGGATAGACCAGAAACATATAGACTTGGTACTGCTACGGTTAAAAGGTGAGCACTGGAAATTCATCGCTAGAACCCTTGGGATCTCCGTTGGGAGCGCACGGGTGCAGTACTGCAAGACGCTGAAACTCCTGCGGGAAATTGCCAACAACCAGGATTCACGACCTAAATCCAAACAGAAAAGTCAGAATGCCTAGAGGAGCCATGTCCAGTTCGTCTTCCAAACCGCCAGAGGATCAGCCACTCTCTTCAAGAGAGGAACATAAGCTTCTCGAGGTGTTCAGGGAAACCTTTGAGAAGCGGCATCCCAATCCGAACCGAGTTGGCTGCCCGGGTACCGAAAAGCTCCGGGCACTAGCCTTCCACGAGCAGCTCCCCGAAGCAGAAGCGGTTGTAACGCATATTACTAAGTGTTCGCCCTGTTACACCGAGTACAGCGCTTTTATCAAACAGCGCAAGTTGCGCCATCTATTGATCCCTCTTGCAGCGGCTGCATTCCTGGTACTAGGCTGTGCCATCTGGCTCTTAAGGGCACCAATCCCCAAGGTGATAGCCCCCGTGAACCCTCCTGTAGTGAAAACACCTGAGCCAGCACCGCCGAGTCCCTTCCCACCTGAAGTGCAGCCGAATACCCGAGAGGTTCAAGTTGTCGTGTTAGACCTTCGCAACAGAGGTGTCACTCGAGGTGCAAGCAGTAACCAGGAGCCGGATCTGGATCTGCCCAAGGGGCGGCTGAAGCTCACCATCTATCTGCCCATCGGAAGCGAGGAAGGCGAGTACGAAGTGCGGATATCCGGGCAGCAAAAGGGAATCGTGGCGACAACTAAAGGTCAGGCCAGCATGCAAAACCACCTCGATGTTCTGACTGTCGATGTTGATATGAGCAGTCTCCCAGCCGGGAAATACAGCTTGGCGATCCGCCAGGCAGGTTGGGGTTGGAATCGATATCCGTTGCAGCTCAAACGGTAATGGGCACTTTTGTGGGTCGTCCTTGTATCCTGTTAGGCGTCAAACATGGACACGGCAGAATTGTTTGAAGCTATTTGGAATTGGGCTGGAACCTGGGCAGCCGCCGGGGCTGTGGCTGAATTCGTCGCCAAGTCAACCAGAGATAGGCATTGGAAACAGCAAGATGAACTGGCAGTCTTGAAACCAAACAAATGGTAGGGGTCGGTGCTCGCGCTCGTTACAAGGTGCTTCCGCAATCGACTGTTGGTAGCCCACCTGTAACTCACTCCCGTGGTATAGTTTGAGACTCAATTCCAGGCCATCAGTTCCAGGGTCGACAAGGTCCAATTACCATGAAGAGTCTCGGCTGTCCAAACCAGCATTGCCCTCCCTCAGGAAAAGGTGACGCCGGAGCCATCATTCGCCATGGTTTCTACACGACTAGATGGGGGAAACGATGTCGATACCGCTGCCAGGATTGTGGGAAGACGTTCTGCTCGACAACCGGAACACCCTATCATCGACTCCAGCACCGGCGTGGCACCTTTGATGAAGTTGCGGCTCTCAGTGTCGAGGGCCTGAATAAGTCGGCCATCGCTCGAGTCAAGCGGATTGCTTGGAATACGGTTCATCGGTGGTTGGAAAGAGCAGCTGCCTGGTCTCGTCGCTTCAGTGCCCTCTTCCGAGATGTTTTCGAGCGCATGATTCCCGGACAAATTCCACTGATTACTACGGATGGGTTCGAGTTCTATAAGAAAGTCATCGGGCGCGTCTTTGGGCCAGCGTGTCTCTATGGACAGGTCATCAAGACACGCCGAAGCGATCGCATCGTGAAGGTTGAGCGAAGGATAGTGATTGGGGGTACGTGGGGACTGCAACAGGCATTGCGTGATTCCGAAGACTCTTCGAAACTGAACACGTCATTCGTCGAACGGCTGAATCTCACGATCCGACAGGGCTCAGCCTATCTGGGTCGCCGAACGATCTGCCAAGCCCGGTGGAAGCAACGTCTGGAAGATCACCTCGAGTTGTTCCGCTGTTATTACAACTTCATCAGGCCACACCGAGCACTCAAATTCGGCCGTGAGGTTAGGACACCGGCGATGCAGGCTGGTCTGACCCGACGGCAGCTGACGTTTAGAGAAATCTTCGAGGCGGGCACCGCTTTTCTGGAGTCGAAGTATGCGGTGTTAATGTTCACCGACTGGACTTTGTCAGTCAGCGTCACCAATAGACGAATCGCCCTAGCAGCCTAGCAACAGTTGATGGCGGAAGCACCATACAAGCCCATCAGTACACCTTCGTCGGTTCCATTGTCATCGGCGTTTTGTTATATCAGACTTTATTGATCCCATTTGAGGTAGCATAGAGTACAGATCCTAGTGAAATTCGAGAAGGTGTTGATGAACGAAGCAACCAACTTCTGGGAAGCCCAAGGATACTTGACCCAACTGGATATTTTGACAGATTCAGAAGTTCAACATTATCGCGCTTGCTTCGACCAATTGGAAGCTAGCGAAGGGAAAGATAAAGCTCAGGTCGGATTGCTCGATCGGCATTTCGATGTTGAGTTTGTCTGGAGGCTGGCGACACATCCGCTGATTCTGGAATGGGCCCGAACTATCCTGGGGCCTGACGTTCTTTTGCTTGCCACGCACTTCTTCTGCAAATACCCTTCCCGGGGGGACCGGTTTGTGGCCTGGCATCAGGATGTTACCTACTGGGGATTGGACCCTCCGTTTGCAATTACGGCTTGGCTGGCCATTGACGATTCTGACGAGGAGAATGGTTGTATGCGAATCATCCCAGGCTCACACCTCAGTGAGATTCTGGACCATGGAAAATCGTCTAAAGAGGGAAACCTCCTGAGTGTGAACCAGGAAATACCAGATGCTCTGGTCAATGTCGCGAGCGCCGTCGACCTTGTGCTCAGAGCGGGCCAGATGTCGCTCCACCACGGCAAACTCATTCATGGCAGCAATCCCAATCGCTCCAGGCGAAGACGGTGTGGCTTGACCATTCGGTTCATACCGCCCTCGGTTCAACAGGCAGAGAATCAACCCACGAGAGGAAGGTGGCGCCCGATCTTGGTTTGCGGCAAAGACCCATATCAGCACTTCAAGGCGGAATCCGTCTCCTTCTTGACCCCTTAGCTGGTGGAGCACAGCAATGAACGGTGCGCGGCGAGTTACCTTAAGCTTGGCAGCATTCGCCTTGATCTGTTTCTTTCTACCCTGGTTGCAAGTGAGCTGTCTCACAATCCGAGATTCGGCCAGTGGTCTTGACCTTGCTAGGGATGGCAACCGATCACTCTTGCTGGTGCCCTTTTTCATGTTGGCAGTCTTGCTCACCGGGCTGTTGCGATTCATTTGGGAGCAAATACGTTCGGTGTTTGCGCTCATGGGCATGGTAGGGGGCGGTCTCAGTGCTTACCTGATGCACCGGGAGCGCCTAAGGACCGGCCAATCACGCGGCTTGATTACCGTGGGGATGACGGCTTGGTTTTGGCTTGGGCTGCTGGCATCTCTCGGTGTTGCTGTAGCCGCGCTCCTCTTCTACGTTAGGCGATCCAAGCCGCCTACGTGATAAAGTTGACGGGTCTGACCCTGCTCAACGGGTGCTTTGTCGAGAGTCTCAAGAGAAAAAAGAAGGAAGCTCGTCGCCTTTCTGATGAAGAGATCGCTCGACGTGCAAAATTTTCACCAAAACAACCTGGAAACCGGCAGGTCACAAGCAACCAGCTGGAAACAAGCCCATGGGTTACTGAGCATGCAAAACGCCGGGCCAAAGGCATGTGCCAGTTGTGTGGACAGCCGGCGCCCTTTAATGACAAGGCCGGTGCTCCTTTTCTGGAAACCCACCATATCGTATGGCTCGCAAGCGGCGGAGAGGACTCGATTGAGAACACTGTTGCCCTTTGTCCCAATTGCCATCGTATGATGCATGTCCTAAACGTAGAGAGTGATCAAGATAGCCTGACCCGTGCAGCTGTCCTGAAGACTTATTGAACCGGCCGACTTCATTAGAACCAGAAATTCACACCTGCGGAAACCTAAGCCAGAATTGGGATAAGATAATCGTAAGCGGGCAAATTAGCACTCCTTAAGGGGAGAATCAAAATGCGCAGGTTCTCGATTTGCTCAATTATCGCTCTGCTAATTGCAGCGGGGTCGCTCGCCTCACCCAATCGCGCAGATGATCGCCTCCAGTGGTTCCGGAATGACAAGTTCGGAATGTTCATTCATTGGGGGCCCTACTCATTGCTTGCGGGTGAGTGGAAGGGGCAACGAGTCCCCGCCGGTTCAGAGGCGGAGTGGATCATGCAACGATTCAACATCCCGGTCGCAGAGTATCGCGAGATGGCGCATAGCATGAACCCGGTCCAATTCAATGCCAATAATTGGGTGAGCCTGGCGAAATCGGCAGGCATGAGGTATCTGGTCATCACGGCCAAGCATCATGACGGATTCGCCATGTACCATTCCCGGGTCAGCCGATACAACATCATGGATTGGACTCCTTTTGGACGTGATCCTCTTGCCGAACTATCGGCCGCATGTGGGCAAATGGCATCCGGTTCTGCGTCTACTATTCGCACCGCGAAGATTGGGAAGACCCTGACGGCTATGGCAACAACTGGGACTATGACCGATCAAAGAAGGATTTTGAGCGTTATCTGGAACGTAAGTCAATTCCCCAGGTGAAGGAGTTGTTGACCGGCTACGGCCCCCTGGGGCTGATCTGGTTCGATCGTGGCACCAACACACCGGAGCAAGGCGCCCGGTTCGTCAAGCTCGTCCATAGTCTGCAGCCCCAGTGCCCGATCAATGGGCGGGTGGGACCCTATGGCGAAGAATTGATGGGCGATTACCAAGATATGAATGACAATGGAATGCCGACCGGCGGCTTGGATGAGTACTGGGAAACACCGCAGACACTGAACACCACCTGGGGCTACAGCAAGTTCGACCAGCAGTGGAAAACTCCAGCCAATGCCATCCAGCGCCTCGTGGAGATCGTAAGCAAGGGAGGCAACTATCTATTAAACATCGGGCCGACCGGAGATGACACGATTCCCCCTCCCAGCATAGCCACACTCAAGAAGGTCGGAGAATGGATGCAGGTCAATGGCGAGAGTATATACGGCACATCAGCGTGTCCGCTGGCCGAAGCCCCTTGGGGACGCTGCACAGTCAAAGGGACCAAGCTCTATCTTCACGTGTTTGGCTGGCCTGCAGACCTGCAGCTACATATAAACGGGCTACTCAATGAAGTCAGGAGAGCCCACGTACTTACAAAGCCCGACTGGAAGCTGGCGGTCACGAAGGAGAACAGCGTGATTACTGTGTCACTGCCGGCTGGCCAAATCGACGACATTGACAGTGTAATCGTACTGGAGCTGGCCGATGCTCCCAAAAGCGATCCCCCGATCATCACTCAGGGAAGCGATTCGGCATTTAATCTGGACTATCTTAACGCGGTCACCAAGGGGAACGCAGTGAAGCGGTTTAACCGCAACGGCCGATTCCATATCTCCAAGTGGACCGGACCGAAGGATTCAGCCGCCTGGAGTCTACTAGTGAGCCAGGCCGGAAATTATAAAGTCAGGATTCACTACTCCGCCCCCGCCGAATGGTCTGGAGCCAAGTATGTGGTGATAGTTGGTAAAGAGACACTCACCGGCACGGTCCAGACCACCGGGCCCGGATATCACTATGCGGCATTCAACCTCGGTACGATCCCAATCCCAAAAGCAGGACGATACACGGTAGTCGTGAGGCCTGCCAACAGTTCCAATCACAACTTGATGTACTTCCAAGCGCTGGAGCTGGAGCCACAAATCTAGATCTTCAATCTCACTGCAAACGTCGGGTTCTTATTTTCCGAAGGATCTGTGGGACTTTGGCTGCAAACACGAATCCCGTAGGTGTATCTGCATACCATTTCCGAACGTTCGCTTCAGAAGGGATGCGACAAAAAGTATTGTCCAATTCGACGCAATTGAATCGGCTGGCATAGTAGGCAAGATACTCGTTTGGCTGGGGTCCTTGAGGATAAAACACACCGACCCAGCTTGAATTGCTGAATGCAGACGTGCCAAGGCGAAGTAATGATTTTCCGGATTTCTCCATTGATTTCCGGGGACCATCAAGATCAGTGGTCTGGTCGCTGTCAAACAATGTATACCACATCGCCTCTTGTTAGTGTACGCACATGGTTCAAGTAGTAGGGCGATTGCATCTTAATTAGCTGGACATGGAGCGAGAAGTAGGGTATGAGATCGTGGGGTAGAGTCACTATTTAGCGAGGAAGGGTTACCCCATGAAGATAGAAGTCAGGCAGCAGGCTGGTTCAACAAAG
>JBGOTQ010000388.1:0-7017 GCA_041476565.1 Terriglobia bacterium
GCCTTGCAATGCGCGTGGTTGTAATAACGCCGAGCATACACCGTCAAGTTGGCTAGGCCGACACAGATAGCACCCCATTGAAGCATCCACGGTGGTAAGCTGGGAGAGACCACAGCACGAAGGTAATGCAACACGAAGGCTCCTTGATACGGCTCCAACCCCGCACGGCTCTTAAACCAGTTCTCCGCCAGGGTCAGCGGACACTGCCAGGGTGCGCTTTCCATCACTACGCCCCACACGACCGAGGCGACGTGCAATCCAGACAGCCTCGGGCAGTCGGATGTCACCACCGCCCCAAAGACTACCCAAATGTTGAACAGCAGGTGAGCGGTCAGTGCAGCCAAGGCAAGCGCCAAATATGCATCCGTAGTCATGTCCCACCTCTCCTTTTCCAAGAAAGTGTCTGCCTGGCTCAACTCTTAAGCCATTCGACCAGTTTCGACCATCTGCGGTCGGTCTGTTTCCCTCTGACCGCTATTCCCAATGCTCTCTTCTGGGCGACCAGCACCACCAGTTTCTTTCCCCGCGTAACCCCCGTGTAAACCAGATTCCGCCTGAGCATGAGGTAGTGTTGCAACAGGACGGGGATCACCACTGCCGGGTATTCGGACCCCTGGGATTTGTGGATCGTCGTCGCGTACGAGAGAACAACCTGATCCAGTTCGTCGAATCCGTAAGTGACTTTCCGGCCGTCGAAGTCGATGGTCAATTCCTGAACCTCTGGATCGATCGAGACAATGAGTCCGATATCCCCGTTGTAGACTTCTTTCTGATAGTCATTTTCGATCTGCATCACCTTGTCGCCGATCCCGTATGTCGATCCAAACCGCTCGACACGAAGCTCGCCGGGCGGATTCAACACAGCCTGTAATTCACTGTTAAGGGCTCTGGCCCCGCAGGCACCGCGGTTCATCGGAGAAAGCACCTGGATGTCTTGAATAGGATGGAAACCGAACTTTTTCGGAATACGATCTTTCACCAGGGTCAGTATCTTCTGAACCGCCTCCTGCGGATCATGAACCTCGACAAAATAGAAGTCCGTTCGCGCTTCCTTGCTGCTGACCAATTCAGGCACGAGACCGTGGTTGATGCGGTGGGCGTTGACAATGATTTGGCTTTGGCTTGCCTGCCGGAAGACCTCCGTCAAGCGGACCGTCGGGACAAGGCCCGAAGCGATCAGGTCGGCCAGCACCTGCCCCGGCCCAACGGACGGAAGCTGATCAACATCACCGACAAGAATTAGGGCCGCTCTTGCGGGCAGGGCGCGCAGCAGCGCGTTCATCAGGAGCACGTCCACCATGGAGGTTTCATCCACGACCAGCAGCTGGCAGGTCAGCGGTTTGCTTTCGCTCCGGAGGAAGCTGCCGCTTTTGGGATCCACCTCCAGCAGGCGATGAATGGTCCTGGCCTCCATCCGAGTGGCCTCCGACAAACGCTTGGCGGCCCGCCCCGTCGGGGCGCAGAGGGCAGCTTCGACCTTCTTGACCCTCAGAATGTGGAGGAGCGAATTGACCAGCGTGGTCTTCCCCACGCCAGGCCCACCGGTAATGACGAGCACCTTTGATTTCAGCGCCAGACGAATGGCTTCCTGCTGGCTGGCGGCGAGTGTTACGTTCAGCTTTTTCTCCACCCACGGAAGAGCCTTCTCCGCGTCGATGCTGGACCATGGAAGCGCTCCCTTCAACAGAGCCCGGAGTCTGGCGGCAATGTTTTGTTCCGCCCGGTATAGGGAGGCAAGGAACACCAGGGGTTGTTCACCTAGGCTGTCTTCGAACACTTCCTTGTCCGCCTGTTCCAGCTCCAGTGCCTGTTCGATAACCGGCCGGGGAATATCGAGCAGTCTTTCTGCATTTTCTATCAGAATCTTCCGGGGTAGACCGCAGTGCCCATCCGACGTGGCTTCCAGCAGGGTGTGGCTGATGCCCGCGCGGGCTCGGATCAGGGAAGTCCGTTCGACGCCCAGTTTCTGGGCGAGGGTATCGGCGCTCAGAAACCCGATACCTCGAATGTCCCGCGCCAGGCGGTAAGGGTTTTCCGAAACCAGGGCTATGGCGTCCGCACCGTAAGTGTTGAAGATTCTGACTGCCCGTGAAGTGCTTACCCCATGGGAGTGCAGAAATACCATGATCTCCCGGATGCATTTCTGGTCCGCCCAGCCGGTCAAAATCCGGCCAGCCCGAATGGGACCGATCCCATCGACTTCCCGGAGGCGCTCGGGGCTTTGTTCGACGACTTCGAACACCGCCGCTCCAAAAGCCTGGACCAGTTTGCGGGCGAAATTAGGGCCAATCCCCCGAATCGTTCCCGATCCCAGATATTTCTCGATCCCTTCCAGGGTCGTGGGCGGGGTAACGCGCAGAATCGTCGCCCTGAACTGCCTGCCGTATTCGCGATCGGTAAACCAGGCGCCGCTGGCCATGACGTATTCTCCTGGGGATACCGAGGGGGTATGGCCGACGACCGTCAGGAGGTCTCGTTGGCCTTTGACCTTTAACCGCAGCACGCAGAAGCCGTTATCGGGATTATGAAACGTGACTCGCTCGGCCAGCCCGGAAATCTCTTCCATGCAGCAACAGGATGGATTCTGAAAATAGAGGTTCTTAATCGGTGCAACCAGGAACACCAGTATAACCGAATACTTCGGGTCCGGGATCTATTTGCCTGGGGCGGCACCTCGGCGTCGCTTCGAAGGGTTAGAAGTTGATTTTGTCTTGGTCGAGAAATCAAAGCTCATTCCCTCTCAATGCCTTCATGTGTTTCACTGAAAATTGCCTGATTCGCCTCACATCACCTTTATCCCACTGTTTGATCTTGAAACAGGGCTCTTGCGGTAGTAGATTAACCTGGCGTATCCACCGGTGCAGGACCTGCCATCAGCCCTCGATCCCGCAAGGAGTTGTTCTCTAAAGTCCCATAGGAGTCTTCACCTGGAAACAGGAACGCTGGGCTGGGGTTCAAACTTCTTTTCGTTGTGAGCCGAAAACTTGATGAGAGGAGAGTGCCATGAATCGTAGGACTGTTTTTTCACTTGTTTGTTCAGTCGTGATAGGTTCGTTTATTGTCGCCACAACCATGGCTTCCCAACAGGCTAAACCGGAGTCAAAGAGCAAGCCCGCCGCAACAGCCCAAAAGGACACCAGCAAGGAGGCTTCTAAAGGCGAAAAAGCAGGCGACTTGATTGATCTGAATTCAGCCACCAAGGAGCAGTTGATGACCCTGCCCGGCATTGGCACAGCGTATGCCGACAAAATCATTGCTGGGCGCCCCTACAGGATGAAGACGGACCTAAAGACTAAGAAAATCATTCCCGAGGCGACTTACACCAAGATAACCGATAAAGTAATTGCGAAGCAGGCGAAGTAGCAATCCTCCGAGGAGTTATGGTTTATCACCGCCGTTGCGATTCGTGGTCGGCAGTGGCTACGGTCTTCCGGTGTTCCGCCGTCGTCGTTTTCCTCCTCTCTGTACCTGTCTTTGCCGAAGACTTCTCCGGACGGGTAGTCCGCGTCATTGACGGCGACAGCATCGAAGTGATGCACGAAGGCAGGGCTGAGCAAGTCCGCCTGAGTGGAATCGATTGCCCTGAAATGGGACAGCCTTTCGGGAAACGGGCCAAACAATTCACCTCACAGTTGGCGTTTGGGAAAGAGGTAGCCGTTAAGGTTGCTGGGTACGACCGCTACGACCGGACCCTTGGCGAAATCACTCTCTCCGACGGGAAGAGTTTGAATCGAGAACTCGTCAGAGCGGGCTACGCCTGGTGGTATCGAAGATATGCGCCCACTGACAAAGTGCTAGAGAAGTTGGAAAACGAGGCCAGAGAAGCAAAGCGCGGACTTTGGGCCGATCCGAACCCCGTACCCCCGTGGGGGTGGAGAAAGAATAGACGGTAGGAGCTTACGAAAAGATATCCTTAGACGTGGGACACCCTAAGAGCGGCTCTGATGTTATATTTCAAGTTATTGCATTACATCGCGATTTGGTCAAGAATCGTCCTGCAATAGGCGAATGCTTCGTTCACTTCATAGATTGATTACTCCTCTTGTCTGATCCAAAATCGAGTCCACTCTTTTAAGGCAGGAAGAAAGATGAACAGCGTCTGTCCAAGTGCTGGCCAGAAAAGGGACGTGAAATCTCAAAGGGTTCGCAGTTTTGATTGACCGAAGCACTGTCGAAGCCGCGCCTTTGTGGAAATGTGGGATTAAGGAGGATTGATGGGTGTCAAGAGAGTAATTGAGGACGCTCGCAAGCGCGTTGAATGGGAGTGCGAAGGTTGGTCTAGCCACTGCACTAAGGAAGCGCGTGACGAATGGGCTGAAATGGTAAAAAAGAGGTGTGCCATAGGACCTTCTCCTGATACCTGTGCGGAACGCAGAACAGATGTGATGATGTTCTTGAATGACGACGGATACTGGAAGAGATCAAATATCGAACCAGTTCGATGGAGAAATGAAAAGGAGGAACTGCGTGGATGGCTTTACCAGAACCGTGTCTATGAAGTGAGTGGATCTTACTCTGTGGAAGAACAACGACTCCTTGTTTTGGAAGAAGCGGACAAGGAGCGGAAATTATTCGAAAAGCTCAAGATGAAGCATGATTCAGAGTCTTCAAGAGAGATCAAATACGAGCGCTTAAGGATACCGGAAGAAGTTCGGATTGCCGTCTGGAGACGGGATCAGGGGAAATGTGCTAGGTGTGGAAGCAGAGAGCATTTGGAATATGACCACATTCTTCCCGTATCCAAAGGTGGCAGTAACACGGTTCGTAACATAGAGTTGCTTTGCGAGAAGTGCAACAGGGAGAAAGGTGCCCAAGTCTAGATGTCAGCGCCAAGGTGGAAACCGTTTACCACGATCTTGCTTCTGAGTAATATGTGGAATGTTGCCCGTCTCTGGGCTTGGATTGTTTCCTTGATGGCGGGCTAAACCCGACAGTTGAAAGAGCACACGGCTGTGCCGATGGCCGTCACAAAAGTCGTAATATGAAATCACCAAAGGAGGAGAAACTGATGAATGCTTGTTATTTTCGGCAACCTGGACGTCTTGCTTTATTACTGGCTATATGCTTACTGTTAGCCTCTTCGGTCCTTTTTCGTTTGAGTTTTTCTCAAGTAATTCCACTCACTCGCCCAGAAGTAAATATATCAGCTGTTGGATTGAGATTCGAAGTGCACAAAGCAGAATTTAACCTTACCAACAAACCTCCGCTTGAGATTCCGCGGGATTGGCATCTTGTTTCGGTGAGTGTCCGCAACTATGAAGGAGTTAATTATGATGTGTTTTTCTTTCAAGATGGAGAAGGCAACGTCTATAAAATCTTAGGATCGGGCGCACAAGATAAATACTTTATTGAAGTCAAAGCCGTCAAGATTGTGGCTAAGTAGGTGGGCAACTCAGGGGCATACTGCTCAATTCCACCCTCCTGGCCTAACGCTGACTGGAGGCCGACCCGCCTGAAGAGCGGTGGGCGGCTGAGCTTAGGGCGTCAAATGGCACGCGCCGCCGCAAGTTCACAATGAAACCATTGACGAAAGGCCACAGATGCTGGCTTTCCATGGGAGATTATGCCTCCAGCGTACCGGAGAAGCCGAAACTGCTGGACCAGTTGAGATCTGCGATTCCCGAACAAGTGAAAAAGTTCGGCATAAGGCTAGGCATGAACCATGCAGATGGCTGATTCGTCCTGGCCGATTCACTAGATCGACCTGCCGATGGTGCGCTCCATAAACTTCTTCTTGCCCTAGAGTGCTTACTCAACGAGGCGCATAGCGGTTTATGCCGCTACCGCAAGGCTTTCCACAAGGTCGGGGATCTTTGTTTGCCAATCCAATCGTTCCTCAGCATTTTTCCTATTGGATGCTACCCAAGAGAGAGCCTGGCTTACGTCATAGAAAGTGTGTGCCAACTCTGGGGCACCAGGTACTTTTTGGGTCTTTTGGACAGGCTTATCAGTCGCGTCGCCCTGTGAGAACGGATCTGTTAGCTCAACATCATATCCTGATGTGCAGACATGAAAAACACGGCATGCTGCCTTCTTACCCCATGCTTTGGTGACATCGTTGTTAGCCCAATCTTTGATTCGCTGGGGCTCGACTCCGACAGCATTCCACTTCCTCAATCGGATTAAATCTAGGTGCACCATTTTAAGCCCTCGACCGACTATGTGGGGAATCTGCTCAATATCCATTCGCCTGTCATGTATCTCCCGAAATTCCGCTTTCGTTTCTGGAATCACCATTCCATTTGTGCAGACGATACGAAGCCAACTGAGCAGAATGATGAGACGGCTTGAGCCGTCCACTGAGTTGAAGCCTTCCAGCCGCAGCTTGACCACTTTTCCATCACGCGGCATGAAGTCATAATTCTCAGGGAAAATGATTCGCATGTGCATCCACTCACCAAGCTCCGTCAATCCAAGCTCCATTCTCAGTTCAGAGGCGTCAATTCCCGCAGAACGGATGCCTTTGAGACATTCCTGAACCACGTCGGTGTGTTGGACGAGTGTATAGGTGTTGGAAACAACTCCAACGGGAACTCGTTGCTCAAACTTAGTACGTGGGAGACGCACCACGGATTTCATGTATGGATTCGATGGAGTCTGTTGGCTTTCGCGGAAATCGGCTATTTCAAACGATGGGATTAAACCAGCAAGCTGGTTCCACTTCCCAGCCCAATAGACGACATTCCTCGACCTCCAAAAACCGGTCTCTTCAAGAGCCTCAGCTATTTCGTCAACCATATTAGACCTCGCTCTCTGCTCTATGGCTCTCACACTGTTTGCTGCTAGGCACCTCTCAAGCTTTCCACAGATCGCACTTCAACTAGCCAAAAGCCATGGCACGACCGACATCTACATTAAGATTTGACGCCCTAGTCTCTCTTGACAATTAAGCAAAAGCATGGACAGCAGCATGATGGTCTCCGGACAATATCCGCGGTCAGATCTCGTCAAGAGAGAAACCATCAACAACTTTTTTCAATTATAGGCAGAAGTATCACTAGCAATCAATATTAGCTA
>JBGOTQ010000389.1:0-7013 GCA_041476565.1 Terriglobia bacterium
CGTCGGTCGAGCGAAACAGGGCGGCATCTTCAACCCCAGCGTAGACGGTATCCGGGTCGGTGAGCGATGGTTCGAGGTGCCAGACACGCTTGAACTCCCAGGGGTGCTGAGTGCCGTCGTACCACTGGTGCGTCGTGAGGGGTTTGCCGGTTTCCGGAGAACTGTCATAGACGAACTTATTGCTTTCGCCCTTGGGCATTCCATCCGGGGTTGTGGTCGGCTCGCCTGGTTTTGTTCCGGGCTGCTCCCATGTCTTGCCACCATCGTTGGAACGCTGGATGATCTGCCCGAACCAGCCGCTGGACTGCGACGCATACAACCGGTTCGGATCAACAGGCGACCCCTTCAGATGGTAGATTTCCCAGCCCCCAAAGTGGGGGCCGCCGATATGCCACTTTTTGCGCTTGCCATCCGATTTCAGGACGAAGGCGCCCTTTCGCGTACCCACAAGAACCCGTACTCCACTCATACCTCACTCCTTTCTAAGTTTCGCAGTAGTTGCACTAAGCTTATTCACGACCAGCGAGGTTATCCCTATCATCGCCGTGATGCTGAGCCACTTCGCGATAGAATTTGGTGCTCCACCAAGAGACAGCGCGAGTCGGGCAATCCCGGCCACAACAATCAAGCCGAGAAACGGCTTAGAGAATGCAACATACCCAGACAGACGCTTGCCAAAGATAAGCATGTGATTCTCCAGTCGATATTGTTTCATTGTTTCAGATTACAAGATTCTAACAGGACACAGCCGATCGTCAAAACGGATGACCTCTATTACTTCTACTTCTGCGTTTTCCGCGGACCGGCCAATCTGCCCGTTGCGGCACCTGCTACTTTCTGATGCCCTTTCAGGACCCTCAAGAGGAAGCAGCGGCCTCGTGCCGCTACACTTCTCGAAAAACGTCCAAACTCCAGAGGGTGTCCGCTTGCGGGTGTCCCTTGGAACGAAGGGTCAGGAAGCTTGTTCGCAGTTAACCATCCGCGGTATACCGAATCGATCGACGAGCATACCAAATCGGACGGACCAGAAAGTCTGCTGGATCGGCATCCGCACTGTCCCACTTTCCGCCAATGCGTGAAATATGCGTTCTGCTTCTGCCGTCAGGTTCCTTCTCGATTGTGGCGATCGTCTGGCTGCCATCAGACTTTCTAGGGTCCTCGGCGACATTCAATCCCTCGTAGAGCATGTTCATTGCTCTCTGCTTCTTTTGGTTTAATCAGCTTATTCAAAACTGCGCGATCACCCTCAGCGTTCCGGAGGGGTTCTTGACTTCAACCAGATTGCTAGCGGCCGGAGCGACTACCCCCCCATTGATCGTCACGGTCCGCAGGGCTTTCCCCTCGGGGTGATTGAGCCAGAGCCGGATCCGTTGCGGGGGCATGCGCGAGGGAGCCTCGATCTCCGCTTCGATCCGCTCCCCGAAAGACACAACCTTGTAACTGATCGGCCCAAAATAGGTTTGGGCCCTCTCGACGCGGATCTGCTTTTGAGGACGGAGCCAGGCGACGGGGGAATTCCGGAGCAAATCGATGCCCTGGCCGTTTTCGTTCTCAAAGACGAGCATGTTTCGAAGGTGGTTATCAAAGACCGCATTCGTTACCGGCAACGCCTGAATTCCATTACGGTGTTCGACACCACCCAGGAACTTCCGAGTAACGGAACCGGCTGCGAGGGAATAAAAACCTTCCAGGAATTTCTCTCGCTCATCCCGCAGAAACCGAAGATAGATGTTCCAGGAATAGCAAGGCTCCTCACTCGACATCTCAAAGCGCAGGCTCGCGGGACGGGACCAGTCCTGCCAATCCGGGTCCCCGGAGGAATCCGGCCCTTCGGTCAACCACTTCATGGCCCATGTCATGGTGCTGTCCCCAGGGTCTACCATGCCGGCCACCCCCAGCATCAAAGGTCCAGCGTCCAAATAGAAATACTGGGGGTTTTCGCTGGCGGTCTGGCCTAACCTGAAAGGGATGAAAGGAATCCATGTGCCCGAAGGGTCGCGCCACCGGATTGTGCGCTGCACCTGCTCGCTAAAGACTTTCTGGAATGTGGCCCGATAATCATCGCGCTCTCGCGCCCAGCGTCCCGCATCCTTGTGTCCGATGGCTTCCAGCACGCGACAAACGTCCGCTAACCCTCGATAGGTCCACGCGTCGTTCCAGAAGAAGTTGGCCTGGTTCTCTGCATCGGTGAAGCGCCCTGCCGGCATCAACCCTCCATCAGGTCCGCCACGCAGCTTCATCCGTTCTCGTTCGCGGGCGATCCATTCCATGCTGCCCAGCATGGCGGGCAGCGACCGGGCCAGAAACTTCTCGTCTCGCGTCAGAAGATAGTATTCGGAGGCTGCCCAGAGACTGGCGCCATTGTCTGTCACCCAATTGATGAGCACATAGTCTTTGGGACCGCCGACGATGCCCTTGGATGAGGAAAAGCTTGCGCCGGTATTCGGTACCGGTTGCTGCCGATCTGGATCCAGAAGCGGCGCCAGGTAGGCAGCTGCCTCCTGCAAATATCCGCGCTGGATCAAGTCCACGATATTCATCGCCCCGGGGGTCGTCCAGACTGCTTCGTAGTTATGCGAAGAAGTCTTCAGAACTTTGTCTCCGTTTGGATAGGAGTCGGCTGTCATGAAGGTCAGCGGGACCGTGAAGCGCCAAAGGTTATTCAGCGCCTCTTCGGGAACCTCAACCTGCATCCCTCGCGTGATTTCATTCTTCCAACATTTTGTCACCGACAGACGCGCCTCAGCGAAATCCAGGCGACGAACTTCGGTGATCTTGTCCGTCGAAGCCGGTAGGAACGGAAATATCAGATCGAGAACAGCGCCCGTTTTCCTAGGCAGAGTGAATTCGCACAGATTCCTGTTCAGTTGGGATTCCCGCAAGGCGATCGAATCCAAGGCTGCGGGGAGTTCCGGATAAAACCTGAAGTCCTGCGGAGCAAACATCACGACGAGGCCACGCGAATCCAGGAGGCTGTTCCCGCTCGCCTGCAACTTCCTGCTGTACAAAGGGGCGACGAAATCGATTCTGACGTTGCTCACTTCCCTCATCGCATACCCGATATGATTCTTAGCGAGCTGCGCCCACAAGTGGATCGGCGAGCTGCCACTCGCTGCTTCCTGCACCGTGAAGCGCACACGCAGAAATACAGGATCGTTCCAGGCGCCTGCGAGGCAGTTGCCCTCGCCATTCGAGACAAACGCCTCCTCCTGGAGCACCACGTCATTCTTCTTGACCCTGATTTGGGCGATGGGGAGATAACCTTCGGCGAGGGACGGCTCGGCAGAACCATCGTCCCGGTCCCGGTTCTGAAAGTCCGGCTTATCGCCCACGGAGAAACTGACCTGGAGGGAATCATCCTTCCGGTCTTGAAAGAGCCGTCGATCCGCATCGATGAGAGTGGGGCTCGCCAGCGTGAGATTGCCATTCCACATGACGCCGAATTCATCCGGATGGTCCTTGCATCCTAAAAAGGTGATGGGCCGAGGCATGTCCGCCCAGCGGGCGACAGCCTGTTCGTAAGAGGGATCATCAGAATAGAGAATGCCTGTTAAGCCTGTCAGAAACATGCCAACGGTCAGGAGTCCTACGACTTGCTTAACTTGGTATCGCACGTTTTCTCCTTATTAGATTAAGCACTAGATTAGGCCGGCCCAAACCCAGCCGGAGGGGGGTATCATAGTTCTGCAACAATACCATATCTGACGCCTCATTTTGGAGCCTTTCATGCCCCTTGCAGGGGCACGACGTATGATGAAAATCCCCTCCGACGGAGGGGAAGGCGCGGTAGCGCCAGGGGTGGGTTTGAATCCGAAGTCCGTAGCTTTAAACCCACCCCGGTGGACCTGCGGTCCACCACCCCTCCAAGGGAGGGGATTTTCAAGAGAGTGTCCAAAAATTTAACCAATCCGAGGAGGCGGTGGGTGGGTGCCTTGCCGGTCGGCCCAGGCGAGGTCGTGCCTGGCCTCGGCCTTTGAAAGCAGGGAATTGTGGGTATGTTTCTTGACTTCCTGGAGCAGATCTGCAGCGCGAAGCGGTTTTGCAACGTAACCATCCATGCCGGCTTCCAAGCAGCGTTCGCAATCTCCCGTCATTGCGTGCGCTGTCATAGCAATGATCGGGGTGTGGGTCTTTCGTGCCTGATCTCGAGCACGAATGGCTGCGGTGGCTTCAAATCCATCCATCTCCGGCATCTGCACGTCCATCAACACAACGTCGAAACCCTCGTAGTCACATCTCTCTAAGATCTCAAGCACTTCCCGGCCATTGTTGGCTACCACCACGGTGTGACCCCGCTTTTGCAGTACTGAGATCGCCAGTCTCTGGTTGACAAGGTTGTCTTCAGCCAGGAGGACACGAAGGCCCCTTTCATCTGTTGTTGTGCGCATAGACGAGAAGGGTTCATGATTCTCCGCATTTGCCAGCGCCTGTCCTGCGAGTGCGAGCAGGATTGCGTCGAGCAACTCAGATTGAGTAATTGGCTTGACGAGGTGGACTGAGATTCCCAGATCGCGACACCGGGCGACATCAGTGAGCTGGCGATCAGAAGTCAGCATCATGATCGTTGATCCAGTCATATCCGGATTGCCCTTAATCTGCTGCGCTAAAGCGAAACCATCCATCTCCGGCATGTGCCCGTCGAGCAAAACCAGCGGGAACGGCTTGCCTGCGGCACAGGCTTGCTCCATGGCCGCCAGTGCAGAGCGTCCGCTATCGACTGCTTCCGGCGCCATGCGCCAATTGCCCAGTATCTCCTCAAGGATCCGGCGGTTCGTGGCATTATCGTCGACCACCAGCACAGCGAGATTCTGCAAAGCCTCCGGTTCGAGTCGCCGAGTACTTTCCGCAGCGATCCTCCCCTGCTTGAAGACTGCCGTGAAATGAAACGTACTGCCTTTGCCGAGCTCGCTTTCCACCCATAGGTGGCCGCCCATTAGTTGGACCAGGCGCGTCGAGATCGTCAGCCCAAGACCCGTGCCGCCAAACTTGCGTGTAGTCGAGCTATCAGCCTGGGTAAAGGCTTTGAAGATCTCTTGTTGTTTCTCGATGGAGATCCCTGGGCCTGTGTCCTTGACACTGAAGCGTAAACAAACATGCTCCTCTGCTCGGGATTCCACTTCCACGTTCACCAGCACCTCACCGTGTTCAGTAAATTTCACGGAGTTACCGACAAGATTGACGATAATCTGACGCAGGCGGCCGGGGTCGCCAACCAGGTAATACGGTACGTCTGCCGGCACATGATAGGTTAGTTCCAAGCCCTTCTTATGGGCCCTGAGGGCGAGGATCTTCAGGGTTTCTCCCAGGTTGTCACGCAGTTCGAATTCCACGTGATCCAGATCCAGCTTTCCGGCCTCGATTTTGGAGAAATCCAGGATGTCGTTGATCACCTCCAGCAGGCCATCGGCCGAAGTCTTCAACATGGTGAGGTAATCCCTCTGCTCCCGGCTGAGGTTAGTGTCCAGCGCCAGTTCCGTCATTCCCAGGATGCCATTCATCGGAGTACGAATCTCGTGGCTCATATTGGCTAAAAACTCACTCTTGGCACGGTTGGCATCTTCGGCTGCTTCTTTGGCCTTTTGAAGCCCCGTCTTGCTGCGCTGCAACCGCTGCTGGGTGACAAGCAACCGTCCACTGGAGCAGGCGAAGGAGGTCACAACAATAATCGATGCCAGCGTGATATGCTCCTGAGCAATCCGGGCCGACAACACCAGGATGAGGGAGGGATATAGAAGAGGAAATAGCTGTTGGACCACGATACTCTGGGCCCGGGTTGGCACACTGCGGATTGAGCTTGATTGTTCAACTTTGTTCCAAGTGACCGCAATCACATACGGTATTAAAATCAAGATGCTCCAAACGATGTCAAACCACTGGCCTGCAGCCAGCTTGCTGCTCAGGTGGTTGTAGTACGAATCTGCCAGAGCAGCGAGGAACAGGAAGAGCGTCATGCGCCCAAAGAGGGCACGCACTACGTCGGAGCTTGTCAGGCTTGCCCGCAGAATAAAGGCTCCGGTCAGCACTGCGTCATATACCAGGGTGCGGTTCCAAACGGGATTTGTGAGCGTTGTTCCTGACGGTGGAGGCAGATAAGAAAAGCAGAGATAGACTGCGATCCAGAAGAGGATTGCCTGAATGAAATCGAGGATATGGATATGGTCGAATCGATTCGGTTCGTGGTCGGGGTCCAGGAAGAGGGCCATTCCTAGAGGTACAGTCGAAAAAACAAAGAGGATGTCTGAGAGAGGTTGAATGGAACCAGACTGGTTCGGGAATAGATCACCGTAAAATCCCAAGCCTTGGCCGACACTCCACACCGCGAAAGTAACTGTCATCAGCCGCCAAAAGTAACGTCCAAGACTTCCGGACCGGTGAGATGCCTGGATTGAAGCCACGGCACACATAATCCCGAACGTGAGTTGGATTAGGCTAGACAGGATAGGTCCAGGCGCCTTGGTCGCCAGGCCGAAGAGCAATGCGGCGTGTGCCATGAGCAGGATACCAGCCGCGATAAGCGCCCATCGTGACGATCGCAGGGGGGGAACTCCGGGAAATTTTTCCTGAACGTCTGCAAGCATGAGGCGTGAACCGTCCTCCATCCTGGCTGCCGCGGGAATCCTTCGCTCGGTGCACCTCGCGAACCTTCGGATTGGCCGGTGCTTCCTTCGCACAGGATGGTCTCAAGGATCTTCCTTCAGCTGGCGCCGGACAATTGCGGACAATCCCGTAATCATTCCATCGGCGGGATAATCGTATCCCTTTAGAAAGCGTTGCCTCCAAAGTCGGTTAGCGCTTTCCTAAGATCTCAGCGTCGTGTCTGCTATTTGCCCGCTATGCCATTTGCACCTTATCCCATAACCTATTTAAGATCACCACCGCCGATGAAAATGGCCTCCAGCCCACGGAGTGGGCGAAGGAGAGTAGCCCAGGGCCGAGCAGGGGGCTTGACCCCTGCGACGCCCTGGGTCATTGTATACCCCCGACGCTTACTCCTCGATCAGGCGCGGGGGGTC
>JBGOTQ010000390.1:0-6981 GCA_041476565.1 Terriglobia bacterium
GGTCATGGGGCACTTTTATGACATTGCGGTTTTAATGTGGGAGCCTGCCTCCGGGAAGCGATCACCGGAATAGGACAATCGCCGGGACAGAGGCAGAACGCAGGGTATTTACCCCACATTACCTAAGAAGCATTTTCATAAGTAAGGAAACTTGGGGGGAACTGGTTCCTGCCTTCAAACTAATGAGCCGGAAAGAATGACTGACACGACGTCTAGCCTCTTGAGAAAGGAAGTTCGAGCCAAGTATTTCCTGCACCTCTTCTTGGTGACAACCACGTGCGCTGGAATGGCCGGCTTGGCTATCAAAGCTTGGGCTGCTGATTTCCCTTTTCGGGCCGGCGAAAAGCTGACTTATCGTATTTCCTGGTCCAGATTCTTGGAGGCCGGTAGTGTCGAGCTACTGACCACTCAGGCCGGCCCGTCTATGCCCGGTACATTTCGCCTGCAATTGAAGGCCACCACCACTCCGGCGGTTTCCGGTATCTATCCTTTCAAAGACGAGTTTGCTTCTCTGTTTGATCCGGTCTTGGGGTTGCCCAGCCATTTCGAGAAGAACTTCGTTGAACGGAAACGGATTGTCCGGGAAACAGTGGATTTCGACCATTTTGGACAAACTGCTGTCGTCTTCAATCCCGGGAAACCTCGCCAGAAGTTGCCCGTCGAGTGGGGAACGCAGGACCCGCTGTCGGCCTTGTATTTGATCCGGGGACTCACCCTCAAACCCGGTCTGCAGATTTCCTTTCCCGTGCTAGACGGGGGGGAGATATACCGGGTCGAATTGCAGGTGACCGGAAGCGACTTGATTTCAACCCAGGCAGGGAGCTTCCCCGCCCAGCGACTGGAAGTCCGCTTGCGCCGTGGGACTGCCCTTCTCAATGACAGAAGATTGACCCTCTGGGTTTCCACTGACGACAGGAAGCTGCCGGTCCTGGTTGCGGTCAACCTCAGCTTCGGGTCAGCGTTGGTTGAATTGACCTCCCATTCTAATTGAGGTCAGGATCTTCATTGGTGAAACTCATCATCCAGATTCCCTGCTTCAACGAAGAAGCCCTATTGCCCGTGGCCTTGCGGGGTTTGCCGCTTTCAATTGAAGGCATCAATGGGATTGAGACTCTGGTGGTGGACGACGGTTCCGCAGATGGCACGGTCCAAGTGGCCAAAGAGTGCGGAGTCAATCATATTGTGGAACTCGGAACACATCGTGGCTTGGGTGCCGCCTTCAGCGCGGGACTGGAAGCCTGCTTACAGCTGGGTGCCGATGTTATCGTGAATACGGATGCGGATAATCAATACCGGGGAGAAGACATCCATCTCCTCTTACAGCCCATCCTGGAAGGGCGGGCTGACCTGGTAGTGGGCGTCAGAGATATTTCTTCCATCGAGCACTTCTCCTGGACCAAGAAGTGGTTGCAGCGTCTGGGAAGTTGGGTGGTGAGGAAAGCCTCGCGGTGCTCGATTGAAGACACGACCAGTGGCTTCCGTGCCTTCAACCAGGAGGGAGCGTTGCGGACCATGGTGTACTCTCGATTTTCGTACACTCTGGAAACAGTTATCCAAGCGGGATGCAGCCAGCTTCGAATGGCTACCGTACCAGTGAGGGTCAATGAGAAACTGAGGGAATCCCGGTTGGCAGGCTCCACCTGGGAGTACCTCAAGAAATCTGCCGCCACGATTGTACGCATCTATGCAATGTATAATCCCTTGAGAGTGTTCTCCTTCATTGGCGGGATGGTCTTTTTGCCGGGTGTATTCTTGGGTCTCCGTTACCTCTACTTCTATCTCGCAGCCGGAGCCAGCGGTCACGTTCAGTCGCTAATTCTCTCGGCCATCCTGCTAATTGTAGGGTTCCAGATTATGGTCATTGGGCTTCTGTCAGATCTAATGAGTGCCCATCGCCGCTTGAGTGAAGACACCTATTACAGGGTTCGCAAGCTAGAATTGGGCAGGGGGCCGACCAGGGCGGATTCCGGAGAGCAATAGTCCAAAGAGGACGACTAGGGAATGAATCTCACTGTCATCGGTCCCACCTACCCGTACCGCGGAGGGATTTCTCATTATACCTCGTTGCTGGTGAGGACTTTGAGGGCCCGCAACAAGGTGCATTTCATTTCTTACACCCGGCAATACCCCTCCTGGCTGTATCCGGGGAATAACGATCTAGACCCGAGTTCAGAGCTGTTAATTCAAGAAGAGACGAATTTCCGCTTTGATGCCTTGAACCCCCTGGCCTGGAGAAAACTTCCCCAAACAATCATTGATCACCAGCCCAAGTTAATCTTGCTTCCCTGGTCCACGGTTTACTGGTCCCTGTTTTATTTCCTCTTCCTCCGGGCGCTCCGAAAAGTCGCAAGCACGCCGGTGGCCTTCATCTGTCACAACGTTCTGGAACATGAAGCCTCGAGCTTCAAGTCCTGGGTTTCCAGGAAGGTTTTGGCTCTAGGAGATTGGTTTGTCGTGCATTCCCAGAGGGACCAGGGAAACCTATTGAAATGGATTGGAGATTCACGGGCGGATTCTATTCGTGTATCACCCCATCCTGTTTATCAGCACCTTCAGGTACGGCTTCCAGGCAAACTGTCGGCGCGGGCTCAGCTCGGGATAACTGCTGATCGAGTGCTGCTGTTCTTCGGGTTCATTCGTGAATACAAGGGCCTGCGTTACCTCCTTGAGAGTCTTCCCATCATTCGAAAACATTTTCCGGTGCATCTGCTGATTGCAGGTGAGGCTTGGGAGGAGCCCCGGATCTACCTTCGGCTGATCCGGAAGTTGAATCTTGAGAAAGCCGTCACCTTCAATCCTCACTACATCCCCAATGAGGGAGTCGAGACTCTCTTTGCGGCCGCCGATCTAGTTGTAGTGCCCTATGTTAGTGCCACACAAAGTGGCATTGTGCAATTGGCTTTTGGATTCCGAAAGCCTGTTGTAGTCGGGGCTGTGGGCGGGTTGCCTGAAGTTGTGGAACACGGGGAAACGGGTTTCCTTGTCCGGCCGCGCGATCCAATGGCTATTGCCGCGGCAGTCCTGGATTTCTACAATTCCGGTCGGGAACGACTGATGATTGCGAATATTGAGAGACAATTGCCCCGATTCTCCTGGCAGCACATGCTGGAAACCATCGAAGCCATTGCTTCAGACTCAGGTGATAGCGGGCTCCCTATGAAAGGATGTGCGTCGCACATCCATCCTTAGCCTTTGAGAGACTTTCATGAAAATCCCCAGAAGCTGTGAAAAAATTGCGCCGGGTCGGGGGACCCGGCCTACAACATGGTGGCAAGCCCTTTGGAATCATTGTAGGCCGCGTGCCCTCACGCGGCGTTCCTCAATTTTTCACACCTCCCCTCCGTCGGAGGGGATTTTCATCATACGTGTTGCCCCTGAAAGGGGCGTGAAAGGCTTTTATGAAAATGCGGACTTCAAGGTGGGCGCCGCGCGTGTGACCGCCATCACCCGTCGCGGCGGTTGCCGGGGTCAAACGGGTCGCCGCTCGGAGATCGGCTCCCACACTCACACTCCAGCGCCGCGATTTTCATACGTCTGTGACCTGAAATATGTCATGGGGCACTTTAATGGAAGTTCGGGCTTTGGTAGCCACGACAAAACGCTTTGGGTTTGTCGTGGGCTTTTGACCACATATGAGAAGCCCACGATGAATTCAGAGTACGAATTCATCGTGGCTACCCCTGCCATTTTCATCGGCGGTGGTGACCTGAAAAAGGTCATGGGGCACTCTTATGAAAATGGCCTGAAGGGCCATAAGAAAATAGCCCGGGGCACAGCGGGCGAGTAGCAGGAGCCGGCAGGCGAGGTGCCGGTGGGCACCGCCGTCCGCCATGCCCTGGGAATAAGATTCCGAAATAGAGCTCAACTCCTCGATCAGGCGCGGGGATATGAAACGCCTGAGAGGCGTTTCTCTGCGCCTGATCGAGGAGTAAGAGTCGGGGGGTATACGATAACCCAGGGCGTCGCTCGCCAAAAATCGCTCGCTTTGCCCTGGGCTACTCTCCTTCGCCCACTTCGTGGGCTGGATGTCATTTTCATCGACCGTGTTGACCTAAATAGGTCACGGGGCACTTTTATGGAAATTCGGGCGGGGAAGCGAATGGCGCGCTCCGTCGCGACGAATCTCTCACAAGAGACTTCCTTGAGTTTTGGAGACTGACCTTGGCAAACGGCAGTAACCCGACGCTTGCCTACATGTTTCGCAAATACTTGGCCACCCAGCTCCTCGGCAGTGTGCCAACCGGCACGTTCCTCGAAATCGGGGTCGGCAGCGGGACTTTTTATGAAGTCCTGGAATCCCGCGGTTTCCGGGGTTTGTGCATGGATCTTAATCCTCTTCTGATTGGAGAACACCAATCCAGGAAGGCTTCGCCCGATCGGCCTGTCAGGTTTGTGGCCCAGGATTTCTTTTCTTTAGAGGAGTCGTTTGACCTGGTCGTGGCCTTCGAGGTCCTCGAGCATTACCGGGAAGATAGGGCTTGTCTGAGTAAATGGTCTGAGCTCTTGAATCCGGGCGGGACGTTGCTCATTTCCGTGCCTGCCCATATGCGACAGTGGACATCCAATGACACAAGGGCCGGCCACGCCCGGCGTTACGAAAAGGCTGAACTCAGCGGGAAGCTGATGGAACAGGGATTTCAGATCCTCAACTGCTGGTGTTACGGGTTTCCAATTCTCAATTGGACTTATCCTCTGTCTCAATATCTGACTGCAGGAAATGACTCTGGTCAGGAGGAGTTGGCAACAGCTAAACCAGACGAAGACAAATCTTCGCAAGGCCGCAACTTGCCGGCATCTGGCCATCAGCTCCGGGATTCACGGGAATTCCTGACCAGTTTTTCCAAGACTGCTGACAGCGGGACGCGACGGTTCTCTCTCCTGTCTCGCTGGGTCTTTCGCGAAGCGGTGTGGTTGCCCTTTTTACAGATTCAGAAGCTTTTTCTTAACGCAGACTTGGGAATAGGGTATCTAGTCAAGTGCCAAAGAGATTGAACCTGATGGTTGCCGCATAGTTCATCGAAATTATGCATGCACGGTTTCGGCGCACCATCCGCCGATGAAAATATGCGTTAAGAAGACCACCGTCAGGCCCGGGCGGGCTGTAAAGTTCGGAATTGTCCATTTGTCCTACGGTATGATAGCCAAGAAGCTTCTAGAATTTGGAAATTCTCACATGCCTCAAAGTCGAACAGCCGTTTTTCAATTAGCCTTCGGACAGTGCAGGAGCGTCGAGCTGCTTGTGCTCGCTATGTTTCTGTCCGGCTGTTCCCGCGGCCCTAACCGCCCCGAAACCAGCAGGACGCAAGGGCTGCAGCCCCGGAATGCGAATGTCCTTCTCATCACATTGGATACCTTGCGAGCAGACCACCTCTCCTGCTTTAATCCGCAAAGTGTTCCCACTCCCCATATTGACGCCCTGGCTACGCGGGGTGTGCGTTTCGTTCAAGCTGTGGCCCAGGTTCCTCTCACTACCCCTTCCCATGCGTCCATAATGACGGGGACTTACCCCCAAGTCCATAAAGTGCGGGACATTGGAGGGTTTGTTCTTGACAAGTCTGTTCCGACCCTGGCCTCTGTAGCTCAAGAGGCTGGACTGGAAACTGCGGCGTTTGTCGGCGCGGCTGTTTTGAGCCATCATTATGGCTTGAATAAGGGATTTGAAACCTACAACGATGACATGGGTGCCAAGCGAGACGAAGGGCTATTGCCCGGGGTGGTGGCAGAAATCCGGGGAGATGCGGTCACCGAGCGTGTGCTGGAGTGGCTGGAGCGGCGCCACGAAGTCAGTGGAAGAAGCGCTTCGGGAAAGAACTTCTTTCTCTGGGTGCACTACTACGACCCACACTTCCCTTACGACCCGCCTATGCCGTTCAAGGCAAAATACTCCAAGGATCTTTACTCCGGAGAGGTAGCATTTACCGATGCCCAGGTGGGCCGGCTCCTCCAATGGCTGGCAGGTCACGGGTTGAACGAGAAGACATTGATTGTGCTGATGGCAGATCACGGAGAGAGCCTGGGAGATCATGGAGAGTACACTCATGGGGTTTTTCTCTATGAGTCGACCATGCATATTCCCCTCATTGTTGCGGGACCTGGAATTCCCCAAGGACAGGTGGTCCAGCAGCAAGTGCGTTCCATTGACGTCATGCCCACCGTTGCGGATTTCCTGCAGGTTTCCCCGGGTGATAAGGTTCAAGGGACCAGTTTGATGCCGCTGATGATTGGGCAGAAGGAAGTCCCTACCCATTACAACTACATGGAGACTCTTTATCCTAAGACCAGCATGGGATGGTCTGAACTCCGTGGAATGCGCACGGACCAGTGGAAGATGATCGCGGCGCCCAAACCCGAGTTATACAGGCTCGATGAAGACCGGGCGGAGAAGCAGAATGTGAAAGATCGTTATCCGGCAGATGCCGACCACCTGGAAAAGAAGATCTGGGAAGTGGCTGGCCAGCCGGGAAGTCTGGGAACGCTGGAGCGCCAGCCCGTGGATATTGAGACGCTCAGCCAGTTACAGTCCCTGGGGTATGCCAGTGCCGGCGCCCGGCGTGATCTGCGGATTGACATGAGTGGGCCCGACCCGAAGGATCGAGTCGAGGTCCTGGGGGTAGTGGAAAAGTCAGCCGAGTTGATGAATCATGATCGCTTTCAGGCTGCAATTCCGATGTTGAAGAGCATCCAGGCCAAGGATCCGGCCAACCCGGCAATTTATCAGAAACTCGGCGTCTGTTTTGAACGGATTAGGCAGTATCAGAAGGCCATCGACGTGTATCAGACGGCCATAAGGAATCACGCCGACAGCGATCAAACTCATGCCTCCATCGGAAATAACTTTGTCCGAGTAGGAAAGCTACAGGAAGCTGCGGATGCCATGGAAAAAGCAGCCGAGATGAATCTCACCAATCTCCAAAACCTGGCCAATTTGGCAACCGCTTACCTGCAGTTGGGGAGATTGGCTGACTGCGAGAAGACTCTGAA
>JBGOTQ010000391.1:0-6965 GCA_041476565.1 Terriglobia bacterium
GAAACAAATCCAGAACTTTTGCGTCATTCTCCTTACACCACTCGCGTCAAACGGCTGGACGAAGTCCAGGCTGCGCGGCATCCCATATTGCGCTGGAAACGTAATCCTTAGGTTGTCTCTGCGAACCGTCAGAATCAGCTGAATGTATTGGGCCAGTCAAACGAGGAATTCTGGAGGGCTGAGCTCCGCGAAGCCGCAGATAACGTGGCAAACGTGGCCTCGCAGAGCTCAGCCCTCCACTTGTAACTGACCCAGTACAGATGAACCCAATTTATTCTTGACTTTCCATATTGGGGGGGGGGGTACACTGTATCTGTTTCGGTAGCTTTCTCTCTCCTGGGTTTGGCTTATCGACTCTCCCCTGTTGGTTGTGACTCCTTTCGAGGTTGTTCCGGCTGTCCGGTGGCCATAGATGGGGCTCCTGGTGCGGTGATTGAAGAAACAACTTTGGCCTCATTGTTGATTTAGCCTTCAACCCATCTATCCTTCTTGCGGCCCCGGCTGTCGCCGTTTCTTTGTTCGCTTAGCGAGTAAAGTGATTCGGTAAGACCGTTTATGTGCCCATTGGGTGGTGCAGTCATCCCGTCTTCGGCGATGTCTGCGATCCGTCGCCGCACATAGGGCAAACAGCGCCATCTGTGCGCCACCGAGGGGATGAGTCCGAATCAAGACGCCGGTACGGACAATATGCCCGATTATCCTGTTATGGCGTCCTAAAAGAGTAGTTGAAGTTTGGAATAACATGTGGTTGGAAATTTCCTGGCTTGAAGATCATCAATACTGAGAGGACCCGATTAATAGTCACTCACCTCAACAGTTCACCAAGCGGGAGCTGGATCTCCTGCAAATAGTGTGGAAGCTGGGCCGCGGCAGTGTAACCGAGGTTCACTACGCTCTCTGGAAACAAGAGGTGATTGTTGCCTACCCCTCGGTTCAGGCCGTCATGAACCGGATGGAGAGAAAGGGATACCTGAAAAGGGGTAAGTTGCGGCGGGCGCATCATTCGAAACCAAACTCCCTGATTTAAGCATTCGCTAGTTCTGGCGCCATGAACAAAAGTCCGACTCAGAGGGCAACTCGCAATCATGCTCACCACACACGGGCGGATGTTGTTCCAGGTCACCCATGATCCCCTTACGCATGAAAGGAGGTGCAAATCCAATTAAGAGGAACGATCCCAGGAAAGTGCGAATCCGTAACCGTTCTTGATGAAAGATGCGCACTAGGTACCAGTTTTTCATCTGTTAGGGTGAGTGATTCACCTTAGAGCGAGTGTGTGTTTTCGGTTGGGATGGTCGGCTTGGCAACGAGATTTGTCCTTTTTTGGCACACCATTTGCCGCACCCCCCGGAACTAGGAAGGACTCTTACTGAAATGTAACGACCGTGTCACCTTGGGGCAGTTGGTTAGCAGCTTCTTTTGGGTTTTTGGGTCACCTCGCTTTGTTCTTTCCACGAACTAGATTCTAACCAAAGGAGGTTCTCAATGTTCACCAGATTCTGTTTGTGCTCGGGTATGAAGAAATTGGTGCAGATTAGTAGTATCGCTGTGCTTCTTGTCTTGTTCATCTCGCTGAAAGTGCGGAACACAATCCTCTCACAAAGTAATCCAGTTGACGAAAGTCAGCAGGTGCTTGTCGATTCGCCGGGGACGATAGATGGCGCCATGACCCCAGATTTGATTCCGGACGATGTTGCACAGAGAATGTTTCTTCTAAGTATTGCGGAGCCACCAAATCCAAGCTCTGAACAGACAGAGAGATTTTTGGCCAAAATCAAAAGGCTCAACTTCGATGCGAAAGCAGCATCTATCCTCTTAGGCGAGTCAGGCAAGTTTATCACAGTGTGGAACCAGACTTACGCGGCTGCGAAGACTAGCAACCAGGATGAAGCCTGGATGGAACAAATTGTTTCGGACAGCATGAGCAACCTATCTTTACGCTTGAGTCCTCAGGATTACGACAAACTCCGGTTCCACATCCAACATATCAAAACACAGATAAAGATGATACCAGACCCTCCTATGTAGTGTGCTTGTCAATCGCCTTCACAAACGACATGTGCAAAGAAGAGGAGAGAGATTATGCAAAGTAAACAGCGAGTTTCTTGTTTTTCCTGCAAAGGGATTGGCCTGCTTATCCTGCTGACATTCTCGGCCCCGGTATTCTGTTGGTCATATTATTCGACGATTTACAACGACGCTTCAATCAACAGCAATGGTTCAACAATGTACGCCTGGGGCATTACTGATGCAAGTGGTGCACCTACTATGTTCCACACCAGCGAAGTTCAAGTAACGATCACTAGTCCGAGCGGACGTTCGGCCAGCAACGCAGCATGGGGATACAGTAACGCCACTGCACGCGCAGATATATCAATTAGTGTAAATGGTGAATGGAGCGATGACTTCGATATCGTCTCTATTCACGATGCATGGTGTCCCGCCGGGGGTCATTTTTTGAACGGTACTAGATTGGTATCGCACTTTACTGCCCCTCAGCACCGCTACGACGGTTGTCCTTTTTGGGACCCGGGCTGTATCATTTACGCTGGGTTTGATCAGCTGAGGCCAAATGGAACCAAACACAAAGCCCAAGATCTGCACAACCAATCTACCGCATACGGTAACAGCGTCACGTGTCCCGAGAATCGAATGACTGTTACTAGAATGAGAAGCGATGCAGGTCGTGCCCCGTATCCTGCTTGTATGACGGATAAAACTCGCCCTCCTGTTAACTTTGTTGAGCTTCGCGGACAAGATGGAGCGATCACTCGTTTTGTCCACGTAAAGCCCAACCCCGCTCTTGTTGTAGGAGCTGTTATTGACTCCGGATATTCCATCGGGACACTTGATAATTCAGGTTGCCAGTCTGGGCCACATCTGCACATGGCTCGGTATGTTAACGGAGTGGCAGTGAATTTTACCAACGGCTGTTGCTATTACCCAGATCTAAGAAGCCAGGGCCTGCCACAGGAAAGTCCTGAGGACTACTTCCCATATACCTATAATTGAGATCAAACGGCTTCTTGAGGTCATCCGTTTGGCTTCGGAAAAGAAGGGATTGTAGTTGAAATCAATACCGAGGAGAGGAATCCTGTGGATGTTATCCGGTACTCACAGGGTTCCTCTTGGGAGGGGTAAATGAAGGTACTCCGGGCTTTTTTCTATGGCTTAGTTATGTCTTTGTGCTCTATAAATCACATCTTGGTTGCCAAGCAGGGGTCTGCAATCGCAGGTAAAGAGGTGGGGAATACTCTATATGTAACTTGTGGTGACGACTCCTCCCACTCTCGCTCTGAGAAGAGCGCAATTCTGGTATCGCCTGACGCCAAGTACAGAGCATATGTCACGGTCAACACGACCTCATCCAATTCCTTCCCCAAATGTACTAACATCTCACGGCTGTTTGTCTCAGGCGAAAAGGGAAAAGGATTCAAAGTTACCTTCGAAGAAATCCCACCTGTTGGAAGCACGACGACGGGTAATGGACTGAGCATTGTTGATTGGTCTCCACGCAGGCACTTTCTTGCAATGGAACTGCTCGTTTGGACTTATGGTTCAGATGTGGGTGGAACAGTCCCGGTAATCTACTCAGCCGACAACCACCGAGTGATCAAACTCGATTTGGTGGAGGTGTTTTCGAGAGTTCTTAAAAAGAGTTGCCCCGTGCGACTAAGGGAGATTGTTGGATTCACAGCTGACGACATGCTCGTTGTTGAAGTTGGGAACGCTATCGACCTGGAATCACCAGAGGAATTGGATCAATACGAGACGAAATGTTTTGGCGAGGCAGATGAGTTTTGGATTGTAGATGTCGAAAAAAATGAAGCTTCTCGCTTGTCCAGCCGGCCCACCTTGGTACAGTATGGGCTGCCAGGGACAGCGGACCCAACTCCAAATAATTGACGTTTCATAGACTAAGCGTTCTCAGTGGGGGTGCGCAGTTCGGGGCGATTTATCGTAAGAAGAAGCAGAGCCTGTCGTTAGTATTTGAGGACAGTTAGGGTCAGATCTGAATATTTGCTATTTCTCAGCCGGCCCCTTCAGAATTGAGCCCTGCGAGTTTGTCTCTGACGTCTGACGGCCGCCAGCACCTCGGGCCCGACTGGGGGCTAGCATTTACCTATGATGGCTTTGGCAACCGGACCACCCAGTCGGTGACTAAGGGATCGGGGCCCACCGTCTCGCTCAGCATCAATCCGGCCAACAACCGCATCAATAGTTCCGGCTACACCTACGATACTAACGGGAACCTGACGGCTATCCCCGGCTCCACCTTCGTCTATGATATCGAGAACCGAATGGTTCAGGTGACCAGTTCCGGCAGCGAGTATTACAGCTATGATCCCTGGAACCGGCGGGTGTGGAAGACGACGACCACGGATGGAGCGGGGAAGATCTTCTTCTACGGTGCCATGGGTGAACTGAGGGGAACCTACAGCTGCAGTGCGGGTTGCACGAGTGATCCGCCACCACGGTAGAGACGAATCTATACTTTGCCGGCAAGCTGATCCGCTGGGACAATGCGGCGGTGGTGCTGGACCGGTTGGGAGGGGTGAAGCTGCGATCCAACGATTTGGTCAGCCCGACGATCTTTCAATACTCCAATTATTATCCGTTTGGGGAAGAGCGGACGGCGAAGGGGCAGGGTCGGACCAAGTTTGCCACCTACTACCGGGACAACAAGACCAGCTTTGACTACGCCATGAACCGTTACTATAACAACTCCTGGGGGCGCTTCCTGACGCCGGACCCCTATGGCCCCAGCGCCAAACCGGCTAATCCTCTCTCCTGGAACCGCTACGCCTACGTGGCTAATGATCCGGTTAACAGGAATGACCCCAGCGGGCTCAATATGATGGACTTTTGGGACCCAGGTTGGGGAGGCGGCGGAGGGGGAGGATTCGATGCGTTCAACCCCGGGTCGCCTTGCGATGCCTATGCCGGTTGCGGCTGGGATGCGTGGAATAACTGGGGGAACAACCGGGGGAATAACAATGGTAATGGCCCTGATCCGGGTGAGCCAAGTGATCCAAGAGGCGGTGCGGGCGGAGAGAATTCTCGCATTAGCGTGCGGGATTACAGCCGGGCAGGGCCTAAGGAATCAACAATCGCGACTGTGCTGCAAAAACTGCTTGACAGCATACTCTCTCAAAATAACGACTGTTCAAAATGGCTATCGGGAGCGGAATTTTCAGGTGCAGAATTTGTTCGTGCGATACTAGCAGGAGGACCGAGTGACTACACTTTTGGGCATGGCATCTTGAGTTCTTCCTCTACTGCAGCATTTGTAGGGAATAGGAACCCAGATGGTACTCCCGTGCAGGGCTTGCCAATCGACTCGTCCATCACCGTAAACGACAATGGTGGTTTCTTTACTCCTGGCTTCACAATTGGACCAAGAAACTATCAGGGGGGCAGACTCCAAGCGCAGGCATCTATTCTGCTTCATGAGATCGCCCATGAAGTGGGAGCTGCTGGGATCAAATCAGATGCAGGAAAGCCAGCGGCAGGGCAATTCAACGACTCACTTGTCGATAAGTACTGTGGAAAGGAGATAAGGGGGCTGAAATGAGGATATATTGGTGTGTCATCTTCCTTGGGGGAGTTCTCTGCGCGTCAGCATTCCCCGCTAATTACTTTAGCGAAGAACTGGTCCTGAACGAAGAAATTGAGGTCTCTCATTTTGAACGGATGAATTATCCTCTCGCTGGACGCATACATGTTGTTGAAGGCGCGGCAGTGGTCAAAGTAGATATACAGAACAATGGTATTGTGACCAATGCGACCGCGATTTCGGGTCCTAAGCTACTTATTGACGAATGTGTTAAGAATGCCTTGAAGTGGAGATTCAATCGGGCCAGTCGAGGCAAGGCCTTGATTGTGTATCTATTTCAAATCAAAGGATTATGCGAACTACCATGCCCGAGCAATTTTGAGTTTTATCCTCCGAACTTGGTCATTATCAGCATAGGAAGTCCATTGGCAATTCCTTAACGGGCAAGTGCCAAAATATGCTGGAGCAAGAAGGAATATTCGAATATCTTCGAAATATACCTCAGAGGGAAGAGGGGGTCAGGCCTTAAAAGATAAATTAAGAAATTAGAAAGAGTCAGTTCTCCTTTTTCGTGCTGACCTGTTCTGACGGCTGCCAGCACCAGCGGACCCGACTGGGGATTATCTTTTACCTATAATGGCTTCGGCAACCGGACCAATCAGTCACTGACCAAGGGCTCGGGGCCCACCGTCTCGCTCAGCATCAATCCAGCCAACAACCGCATCAACAGTTCCGGTTACACCTACGATTCTAACGGGAACCTGACGGCCATGCCCGGCTCCACCTTCGTGTATGATATCGAGAACCGAATGGTTCAGGTGACCAGTTCCGGGAGCGAGTATTATGGGTATGATCCCTGGAACCGGCGGGTGTGGAAGGCGCCGACCACGGATGGAGCCGGGAAGATCTTCTTCTAGAAGAAGAAGGAGTGCCTGTCCTTAGTATTTGAGTATTTTGATGAATTGGCATCGCCATCATTTCCATGATGTTGTTTCTCACCGCCAAGGGCTTCCCCGCTCCTGTTGCAATAGAAGTAGCGATGGCGGTCTCGACCCTGGTCGGTCTCTATCTAACGGTTATGTTCCTCAGCGAGATTAAAGGTTGAAGAAGTAAATGAAAATGGGGTCAGGTCTTGTTATTATACAAAGGGCTTGAAGCGAATGGGGAAGTTAACCTATCTTGCCCGTCATGGAACCACTGCTGCGAATCGACCGGAGGCCATCTTGGTACCACCTGACGGCAATGCGGCATTGAGTGCCGGGATCTCTACCAGGATGAGGAGGACCGCCGGAAGTTTCTGGCTTTGCTGGAAGGGTGGGTGGAGCGCTACCGCCTGCGCCTATATGCCTATGCGCAAATGGTAACCCCTATCTCCTGCTGGCCTAGACGGTAGAAACCAACTTGAGCC
>JBGOTQ010000392.1:0-6955 GCA_041476565.1 Terriglobia bacterium
AAACCTTGTGCCATGATTGGTTCACCCCGTTGGTGAATGATTTCTTCCGCAAAGACATTCTACATGCTGCGAAAGCCGCATGCCAGCGGGGTTTTCACCCTTCTCAACCTAATCTCATCTTTTTTGATGGTGAATCAGGGGGGCCAAGTGTCCGTGTACTGTGAGTTGAAGAAGCATATTTCGACCACAATGTCCCGCTTCCCGGCCTCGGCAATGAAATCCTTCAGGCGAGTGAAGTACTCGGAGTCCCATTGATCCAGGTCAAACTTGTTTCCGCAGACCAAGTAGCCCGGCACGTGACTTCGTGCCCACGGCACGACCAGACTTGCCGGTTTGGGGGCGAGCGTGTTGCCTTCAATAAACTTGCCTATCGGCTCAAACAGCACACCTGGGTAAATGCGCGTGTAATTGAGTCCGTATGCTCTGAGTGCATCAAAATAGATCACGTAGTCGAAGTCCTTATTGACGACAGCGCCGTAGTGCTCGGCCGAGGTGATCAGGATAGTTGGCTGGCCATTGAACAAAAAATAATGGGGATTATCCGGGTGGAGCTTGATCGGTTCAGCGCTCAAGCGCGCCGATAGCAATGTTAATGCAACCCCGAGGATCTTTATTGCCTTCAGCATTGAAGTTTCTCCTGGTTGAGTTTTGGTCATTCCCCCGGCTTTATGGACCTGGGTGCCATTTTCGTCCGCGGTGGCGTGCCAAACTGGCGCACCAACAATTGTTGCCAAAGCGGCTGGGAAGGCCATCCGACAATAGCCCAGACATCACTCGCTTGGCCTTTCAGGCCAACGGCGAATTGACAAGATCGTGGCGCAACCTCTAATCCACTCTCTTCAACGTACGTCACTTTTTATTGCACCTTTCTCCATTTCATAGATTGAACCAAGCCGCAATGATAGCATACGAGTTCCACTCTCAATGGGCAGGCCCGCACGACCGCAGTATCTCCAGCGATTTCTGTATCTCGGGACGTTCTCGTGCCGACGTGTTCAGCTCGAGATAGCGTTCCATGTTTCTGCGAGCGCCAGCGCAATCCCGCCGAGCCCAACGGAGCTTCGACAGTATAAGATAAGGTCCCGGGGCCTTCCCCTGGGCACACTCGGCGGCTGTTTGGGCAGACCGCTGGGCTCCATCCAGATTCCCCGTTCCTGCCTGCGCCTCGGCCAACAGGTTATACGCCGTCAGCCACCTCGAGTCGATCGCCAAAGCACGATTGGCTACCTTCAGCAGTTCTTCGTTCCGGCCCTCCTCCAAGTAGAATGTACCCAAATGGGCATAAGGGAGCAGGTATTTGGGGTCCTGTTCGATGGCCTTCTCGAAGGCGTGATAGGCCTCGCTCTTCCTCCCCATCCTGATATAGAGAAGGCCCAGGGCATCCCAGAGGCCGGGTTGCGCTCCCGCTGCTACAGCCTGTTCATACAGCCGGGCCGCTCCGGCCAGGTCTCCCTTGCCCGCCAACCCAAACGCTTGCCGGAGTTTCTTTTGGAGCGCGCGATCCGACTGCGCCACCAATTGATCCGCAGTGACTGTCCTGAATGACTGGGCCCCAACGCGCCGCTTTGGGAGCATCAGCACGGCGAAGTTTTTTCTCCCGCTCGTCACCGAGACATCATCCTCCACAATAATGAAACCGCTGAACCGAGCTCGGATTGTGTAGCGCCCATCCCGCACCTTGTCGAATACGAAAGTACCGTCCGCCCTTGTCGTCTCCCGGTACTTAGTCCGCCCCCGGTCAATCAGTTCCACTGTCAGATGCCGTCGCGGCGGGCCCCCATCGGTTTCGCGGAACACATACCCTCCCAACGACCCAAGCTGGACCGCTGCCATCATCAGAGTCAAGAATAGACTGAGCATGAGAATTGACAATCCCGTCTGGATAAACGCGAAGGAGCCATCGAACAGCGTTTTCATGCTCGCTTAAGGCGTCGTCGTTCTCGCTGCCTGGCACGAACGCAATCTGCGGGCAACACTCGCTCTCCCCGTCTGATCCGGCCAGCTTGGACAGGAAGGCAAGAACCCGGCACGGGAACCCGACCAAGGAGGTGGAATCACTGCAGGCCTCGATTGTTTCACATCGGATTAGCTAGTACACCTGAGCTCCACTGCGGTACTCAATTTCGTCCCGTTTTCCTTTGGCAACAACCTGGATGGTGCAGCGCCCCAACCCCAGCCCGGGCGAGTAGGCGTTGATCACTGCCCGCCCGACCCGTGAAGTGGCGCGAAAGGCAATGGCCGTCATACCCGCCACGGCGTTCCATGTGAATCCAGTTGGGTGTCCTGGCCAGGTCTGGGGAAAGAGTTCCCCCGGGCCATAGGAGCTGAAATTGATACTGTGAAATGCATTCGGAACCACCATGCCATCCTTGTCAACCACTAGTGCCGTGATGTAGGTCAGGCTCTCCCGGTCTCCCGACAGAATTTGCTCGACGTCGGGTTTGAGGATAATTCGGTCGGGGGGACCTGCTGTCTTGCGTTCGTCGACGAGAATTTCGCCCGCCAGAAGCGCTCTGGCCCTCAGAGTACCTGGTTGGTAAGGAACCTCCCATATTCGCGGGGGATGAAGTAACCCCGTGCGTTCACTCTCACCCTTCACTCCCAACGAATTTCCGTTCAGAATCAGCTCAACTTCCGGCGCGTTGCTATAGACCTTGACTGATCGTTTCTTCCCTTCATCTTGCGGCCAATTCCAATGGCCACAAATATGCACCATGGGCTTTTTGCTCCACTGGCTCTGGTAGAAGTAGAAGACGTCCTTGGGGATTCTCCAGGAGTCCGCCATTCCGAAGGTCACCACATGCGGGATGACCGGATCGTATTCTTCACCATCGTAGTCGAATTGGTGCCATAGGACGCTACCTGCAATCCAGGGACGCTGGTTCACCTGGCTCAGGTACTCCTCATGCTTGACACATCCAAGATCCTCGCTTTCCGGACCCATTCCATAGATGCCACGTCCGATGCCCGCGGCCGTATATTCTTCTATCATGTATTTCCGCGTTGGATGCCCCGCGCGTTCGCTGTCGTCTTCTTTAAAACCGGAGTATAAACCCACCACATCGAGCATGCCCTTGATCTCCTCCACGCGGGGATCATGCATCGTCATCACCCGGGTGGGATCCAATTCCCGGTACTTTTTCAGCAAGGCACCGATCACATGAGCCGACCCCTTTTCCGGAGCGTCCACCTCGCCACTAAATCCCCACATGATCACGCAGGGGTGGTTCCGGTCTCTCAAGATCATCTCTTCGGCAGTCTTGCTCTGGACATCGATGTACTCTTGACTGTCTTCAATCTCCTCACCAATGAACAACTCCTCCAGTACTAGAATGCCCAGCCTGTCACAGGCCTCCAGCCTGGCTGGGTCCTGAGGATAGTGGCTGGTCCGGAAGAAGTTACAGCCCATCTCCCGGATCATCTTCATGTCTCTCGCATGAAGAGAGTTCGGCAAAGCATTGCCCATTCCGGGATAAGACTGGTGCCAGGTTGTTCCCTGCAATTGCAGCCGTCTTCCGTTTAAGAAGAACCCCCGGTTTGCATCAAACTCGGACCACCGGAAACCCAAGACAGTCTCCATTTCGTCCACAAGTTGTTCACCTTCCTTAAGCCTGGTTCGGATGTGGTACAGATTGGGGGTGTCAGGGGACCAGAGTTGGGGAGACTTAATAGATTCGCATTTCTGGACCAATTCTTTATTAGCCAGAGGCAAAAGAAAAACCTTGTCTGTAATTGAAGCCACGAGTCGATTGGCCGGATCGAATATCTCCTGAGTCAATGTCAGGTCACGGGAGCGCTCGGTCGTGTTAATGGCTGTTGCATAGATGTTGAGATCGGCGGATTCTTCCCTGACTCGAGGCGTTCGCCAGTATACTGAAGACACATAAACGGGTTCGCACAAATGGAGCCAAACATCCCTGTTTATTCCCCCATAGAAGGTCACATCCGTCTTTACAGAAGGCGCAATGTCCGGGTTGAATATGTTGTCTACTTTGACTGACAGCACATTTCCGCTGGGGTCAAAGGCTACTTGCCCGGTGACCTCCAGTACAAAACTGGTGTAGCCCCCCTTATGTTCCCCAATCTTCTGGCCATTGAGCCAAAAAACTGAAGTTTGGAACACCCCTTCAAACTCCAGAAACACACGCTTACCTTTCAGCCTGTCGTCCAGGAGGAAATGTTTCCGGTACCAGCCGATCCCTCGAAAATAACCAGGAATCTCATCGCTGCCATCATGGGCGTTCCAGGTATGTGGGAGATAGATCGGCTCCCACCAGGTGTCGTCATATTCTGGCAGGTGGGCCTTTCGAAATGCCGGTTCAACCTCGGCGCCCAGCACTGGGTTCCGTTCCCATGAACCCAACTCACCGCCACCATGAGATTGGCGCCGGAAAAGCCAGTTGGAGTTGAAATTCTCATGGAGCCTCCCGGGTTTCATGGCGCTTTCGTTTGTATTATGCGATACCGATTCTGCCCCACCCTGCCGGGAAAACGAAATGGCGCCGGCAAAAGCACCGGCTGCAATGCCAAAGAAATCTCTCCGTTTCATCTCTTCTCCTGTTAGTTTCAGCAGCGGAGAGCCGCCCGCCGCCTTGGTGAAATCGTTGGTCCAATGCCAAGCAACGGCCCTCAAAACACGAAGCGCACGCCCAATTGACCCTCCCTGAGGGAATTGGCTTGGGGGATTGTGCCGAACGCGCCGCTGCCAAAGCAGGGCTGCTTCAGTCATCAATTGTTGGCCTAGTATAAAGCCTTAGATCGCGGTATATTCCACCAGATTTTGGCGTCACCGATCCTGGTTCGGCCAGGATTGAGGTAAGTAGCTTTGTCAAAAGGAGATGAAGGGAAGCTATCAATAATGGATAGACAAAGCACCCCCAAGTTCTATCCGAAATTGGGGGCTGAATCTTCAATCGCTTTGTACAATTCACTCGGTCGGATGGGCTTTGTGACATAGTTGTCCATACCGGCCGCGAGACATCGATCCCGGTCATCCTTCATCGCATGGGCGGTCATGGCAATGATTGAAAGATGGGATCCTGTCGTTTTCTCTTTTTCGCGAATGGCCGCAGTGGTTTCGAATCCGTCCATTTCGGGCATCTGTACATCCATCAGGACTAGCTCAAAGGTCGACCTTTGCAGTGCGGCCAAGGCTTCCCGCCCGTTGCCGACTATAAAGACTGTGTGGCCCTGTTTTTCAATGAGCCGGGCCACCAACCTCTGATTAATTGTATTATCCTCCGCCAGGAGGATGCGAAGCTTCCGTTGCCCTTCGCGCTGCGAGTGGCGTGTGATCAAGCAAGGCTGCTCGCTCTGCCAAGGCTTGGTCCCGAGCACGCTTTGGATAGTGTCCAACAACTGAGACTGGCCGATGGGCTTGGTGAGGTAAGCCTCTATATTGAGTTTCCGGCAACGTGCTGCGTCGCCCCTCTGCCCTGCTGAAGTGAGCATTATGATCGCAGGCTTAGTTGATTTCGCGTGGTCGTTGATCTGTTCGACGAGGGTAAAGCCGTCCATCTCCGGCATGTGAACGTCGATCAGAGCCAGGACAAATGGGGTCTGCAACTGGTGCCCTTCTCGAATTGCAGAAATGGCATCGGCTCCACTGGTTTTTAGCACTGGATTCATCCCCCAGCGCTTCAGCATATCTCCCAAGATACGTCGATTAGTGGAATTGTCATCGACGACCAGCACGGGCAACCCGGCCAGGTGAACGGGCTCGAAAGGCCTGGCGGGCCCTGTCCGCTTGGCGACTTTCGCTTGGGCCGTGAAATGAAAACAACTACCCTGTCCGGGAAGGCTCTCCACCCAGATTCGGCCGCCCATCATCTCAACAAGCCGTGCCGAGATGGTCAACCCCAAACCGGTGCCCCCATGCTTGCGGGTGGTGGAGGCATCGGCTTGTGAGAAAGCCTCGAAGATGACATTTTGCTTTTGCACCGGAATTCCGATGCCGGTGTCGCGTGCCGTAAAACGTAACAGGATCTGCTCCATTTGCCGCGACTCCAACCCGACTTCGAGGCCAACCTCGCCGTGTTCCGTGAATTTGATGGCATTGCCGATGAGGTTGATGATCACTTGTCGCAGCCGCGAGGGATCGGCAACGATTTCTTCTGGCACTTCCGGATGAACGTTGTAGGTCAGTTCCAACCCCTTCTGATCGGCCCGCAAGGCTAGTAGTTTCATGGTCTCGTCGAGGCTGTCGAGCAGGTTGAAAGGAATAGGATCAAGTTCTAGCTTGCTTGCTTCGATCTTCGAGAAGTCTAGAATGTCGTTGATAATGGTAAGTAGGGCCTCTGACGAGGATTTGACCATCCCCAGGTATTCGTGCTGTTCTGCCGGCGACTCGGCGTCGAGCGCCAGTTCAGTCATACCAATGATTCCGTTCATTGGTGTCCGAATTTCATGGCTCATATTGGCCAGGAATTCACTCTTGGCCTGATTGGCAGCCTCAGCAGCGGCCTTGGCCCGCTGCAATTCGCCTTCTGCTCGTTTGCGATCCGTGACGTCTCGAAAACCCCATACCCTCCCAAGATTCCGAGATCCAATCCGTCGAGGCTCGGAATGGCGCTCGAATATTCTTCCATCATTGAATTCGAGGATATCATCGCTTTGTGCATTCTCGTCAGCATACAAGGCTCGCACTTTGGCGAGGAAGGTTGAGGGATCCGTCAGTTGTGAGGTCACAAATGACAACAGTTGATTGTCATCTTGTGAAGCCAGGAGAGGTTCGGGAATTCGCCACATTTCGGCGAATTTCCGGTTATAACTAAGTACCTTGCCTTGACCGTTTACAACGAGAATGCCGTCGGCCGTGGACTCCAGTGTCGCCCGAATAGTTCCTGTCTGGCCTTGCACGCGCCATCTCAACGTGACCACCCAGCCAAGCACGGACAGGATTATTAAAGCCAAAAGCGCTAGCGTGACCAAAGCGCGACCTGCCGTCCACCAGGAC
>JBGOTQ010000393.1:0-6954 GCA_041476565.1 Terriglobia bacterium
GCCATCCTATCATAGGTCGAGTTTCTTCCAAACTGCGAGAGTTAGGACGTAAGTACGGGTCCAATTCAAAGTGCGACAGGTCCCAGAGTTGCGGTAAAATGGAACAAAGTCCAAAAGGAGCGGCAGAACTTGACATCAGTGGGCTGAGACCCTAAGCTAGCAAAGCTTTTGTTATAATTGGCAGTGACAGCCTGGTGAGGTTCAACCCCTGCGGGGGAATTGCTTGTGATGTGATCTTGTGACGGGCCCCTTGTACTGGAACCTGTTCCGATGAGCCAATCTATTCATAGTATTGAGCCTTGGAGGCGAAATTGAAAACACTCTTGCTGAATCCTCCCTCATTCCCCAAGTTCGATGGAGGAGCCAGTTCCCGCTGGCCCGCAACGCGGGAAATCACTTCGTTCTGGTATCCGATCTGGCTGACCTATCCAGCCGGGATGATAAAAGAGAGCCGCGTGCTGGATGCCCCGGCTCACGGGGTCACTCCCGAAGAGACGGTCAATATCAGCAAGGACTATGAACTGGCCGTGGTGTTTACCAGCACCCCGGGATTCAAGAACGAAATCCGGCTTGTCGAAGAGATGAAGGCTGCCAATCCGTCATTGCGAATCGGCCTGGTGGGTCCTCCCGTGACAGTAGAACCGGAAGCGAGTTTAAAGGCCTCCCTGGGAATCGATTTTGTGGCTCGCAAAGAGTTTGATTATTCGGTCACCGAGTTCGCCTCGGGCAAGCCGCTGGATGAAATTGCCGGCATCAGCTACCGGAACAACGGGAGTATTCACCATAATCCTGACCGGCCATCCATCCAAGACCTGGATGCTCTGCCATTTGCGGTTGAGATCTACAAACGTGATCTGGACGTGACTCGATACAATGTCCCGTTTTTGCTTCACCCTTACATCGCGCTTTACACATCCCGCGGCTGTCCTGCTCTGTGTACCTTTTGTTTATGGCCTCAGACCATTAGCGGCCACCCCTGGCGTGTCCGGAGTAGTGAGAATGTCGCTGCTGAAGTGATGCGCGCAAAAGAGCTGTTCCCAAACATTAAGGAGATCTTTTTTGACGACGACACTTTCGCCTGGGGCAAGAAGCGGGTCCTGGATGTGTGTCAGAAGCTCAAGCCTTTGAAGTTCACCTGGTCGTGCACGTCACGGGTCCATACTGACTATGAGACCTTGAAGGCCATGAAAGAAGCGGGTTGCCGGTTGTTGATTGTCGGTTTTGAATCGGGAGATCCGGCTATTCTAAAAAACATTAAGAAGGGTGCCACGGCCGAACAAGGATTGGAGTTCATGAAGAACTGCAAGAAACTGGGAATTCTCGTGCACGGTGATTTCATCATTGGACTCCCCGGTGAAACTCCCGATTCCATTGAACGCTCCATCCGCTATGCCGAACAATTGGATTGCGAAACCATTCAAGTTTCTATTGCCCATCCATACCCTGGGACTGAATTCGATACCTACCTGAAAAAACACAACTATTACACCAACGATGCGATGACCGACGAGTCCGGCCACCAGCTTCCTAACATCGAGTATCCCGGCCTGTCCCGCCGGGATATCGTACAGGCTGTCGATCGCTTCTATGACCGCTATTATTTTCGGCCTAGAATCGTCTTTCGCATTGTCAGGCGGGCATTCTTCAGTCGGAATGAGCGCCGCCGCTTATATCATGAAGCCAGGGAATTCCTGCAATTGAGGGCCAGGAGACGCCAGTTTGCCAGAGCAAGGGCAGCCAGTTAGACATCCGATGAACCCTCAAAATCCAGTCGGATCCCCAAGGTCGGAAGGAACCAATTAACCGTGTGCGGAATAGTCGGCCACACCCATATGGGTCGTCCGGCAGAGCGGGCTCAGATTGCCCGCATCACCCACCTGTTGAGCCACCGCGGTCCAGACGAAGAGGGCGTATACGTCTCGGGACAGGTCTCGCTAGGTAGTGTTCGCCTGAAGATTATCGATCTAGCAGATGGACAACAGCCGATGGCTAGCGAAGATGGCCGGGTGCATCTGGTCTATAATGGCGAAATTTACAACTACCGGGAAATTCGTGAAATTCTTACGGCCTGCGGCCACCGCTTCCGATCCAACTCAGACACTGAAGTGTTGTTGCGGGCCTTCTTAGAGTGGGATACCGACTGCTTCCGGCGGCTCAAGGGGATGTTTGCCGCGGCCTTTTGGGAGGAAGGCAAGGGCCGTCTGGTGTTGGTCAGGGACCGGTTGGGAATTAAGCCGCTCTATTTTTCCAAGCGACAAGGAAATCTCTATTTCGGCTCGGAGATCAAAGTTCTTTTGGCGCACCCGGAAATTCCGCGGGCTCTCGATTTAGGCGCCCTTGACCAGTACCTTTCTCTTAACTATGTTCCCTGCCCTCGTTCTTTGATTGAGGGGATCGAGAAACTTCCTCCCGGTTGTATTCTGGAATGGGGAGCCGGAAACGCCGAGATTTGGCCATTTTGGCAATTGACTCTCAAGCCCTGCCAGGATCTCCAGGAGGAAGAGGGTCTGGCCCAGCTGGACCGCCTGCTTTCACAATCAATCCGGCAACACCTTATCTCTGATGTCCCTCTGGGCATCTTGCTGAGCGGCGGCATCGATTCCAGCACCATCGTGCATTACGCTGCCAGCCACAGTCCAACACGGCTCAAGACCTTCTCCATCTCCTTTAGCGGCAGATCTTTCGACGAGGGGAAGTACTTCCGCCAAGTCGCTAATCTTTACGGCACAGACCATCACGAGTTTGACCTGTCCAGGGATTTGAATCTCCCCGACACGATTTGCGAATTTGCCCAGTATGCCGATGAGCCTTGTGGCGACTCTTCTTCCCTCCCGGTCTGGTACCTCTCTAAACTCTGCCGCCAATGGGTGACGGTTACCCTTTCCGGGGAAGGCGCTGACGAGCTGTTTGGCGGCTATCTGACCTACCAGGCTGACCGGATGGCCCGATGGGCTCGCTTGGTTCCGCCAGGATTGCGAAAGTCTTTCTTAGCTGTTGTCCGAAGAATGATGCCGGTTTCTGAGGACAAGATCAGCCTGGAATACATGATCAAGCGCTTCCTGGAAGGGACACTCTTGCCCCCCTTCCAAAGCCATTGTTACTGGAATGGCGCATTTTCAAACTCACAAAAGGAAGCCCTTTGCGTGTACGAACGGCAACCTGAGTGGGAGATTGAATCTCTGCTTGATAAAGCCCAAAGTGAAGGAGAACTCAACCGATTTCTCTGGTTTGACCAGCGATATTACCTCCCCGACGACATCCTGGCTAAAGTCGATCGCATGAGCATGGCCCATTCCCTGGAAGTTCGGCCGCCATTCCTGGACCATGAGATCGTCGAATTTGCGGCCCAACTTCCGGAACGGCTCAAGATTCGCGGAAGAAAGCAAAAGTATATTCTAAAGCGCTTGATGGAAGGAAAACTGCCTCACGATGTCCTGACCCGGAAGAAGATGGGCTTTGACATCCCTGCCCACGACTGGCTGCGGCGCGAACTCAAGCCGCTGCTTCTGGATACGCTCAACCCCTCAGCTTTAAACCGCATCGGGCTTTTCCGCCCTGGCGTCCTGGAAAAATGGATGAATGATCATCTGGAAGGTCGCATCAATATTGGATTCCACCTATGGGGCTTACTGGTCCTGTTCTTATGGATGGAGAGATGGCAGATTCAGCCTCCGGGCACGGAAACGCAACTCTCCAGCGAAGTTCTGCTGGCGAAGTCCTCCTATTGAAACATTGGATCATTCTCCTTCTTGGAGCAGCCGTCTTCCTGGGCTGCATTTTTTCTCCCCCCTCGCTGATGGATGATGTGGATGCCGTCAACGCCCAAATTGCCCGCGAGATGCTCAGTTCCGGGGATTGGGTAACTGCCCATATCGATGGTGTTGCTTATCTAGAAAAATCCCCACTCGGCTACTGGTTGATGGCATTGAGTTATGCCGTCTTCGGGATTCACGACTGGGCTGCTCGACTCCCAACTGCTCTTGGGGCCATCGGTCTGATGTGGGCCACGTCCGCCCTCGCTGGATGGGGATTCGGCCGACGCGCCGGGTTTTATGCCGGTCTGGCAGTCGGTACTTCTGTGGGGTTGTTTCTTTTCACTCGGATCGTCATCCCGGATGTGCTGCTAACCCTTGCCGTCACTGGCGCCCTCTATTGTTTCTTGAGGGCTGTCGAAGATGAATGTGCTGGTTGGAGCTGGGGGTTTTGGGCCTGCGTGGGCCTTGGGATGCTGTTGAAAGGTCTGCTGGCCGTCCTCCTGCCGGCCGCTACCGCCCTTATCTTTCTGTTGGTCCGTCGCCAGCTATTCACTCGCCGCACCTGGCGTCTAATGCGACCACTGAGCGGAACAGCTCTTATGCCGGCGATCTTCCTGCCCTGGGTGGCATTGGCAAGCTGGCGAAACCCGCCCCTTTTTGACTTCACCCTCGAGAGTACCCCCGGAGTCTACCGCGGTTTTCTTTGGTTCTACTTTATCAACGAGCACGTTCTGCGGTTCTTAAACTTGCGTTTTCCCCGGGATTACAACACTGTTCCCCGCTTGACTTTCTGGCTGTTGCACCTGGTGTGGCTCTTCCCTTGGACGGTGTTCTTGCCCGCAGCCTTTCGAAGGGGCTCAGTATCGCTGCAATTCGAAGAAGGACCCGAATTAAACCGGAACCGTGCCAGAAGCCTGCAGTTGCTGGCCTTAATCTGGATTCTGTTCCTTCTGGTGTTCTTGAGCTTTTCAACCACCCAGGAATACTACAGCATGCCCTGTTACCCGGCCTTTGCGGTGCTTATTGGTTGGGCTCTGGCCCTAGGGCGGAGGAGTTGGATAGCCGCAGGATACGGAACTCTGGGCGTGTTGGGCGTAGTCAGTGCTTTGATTGGGGGGGTGATCCTTTACTTGGTTCGGGGGATTCACCCTGTGGGGGACATCTCTTCGGCGCTGACTCAAAACCCCGATGCCTACACACTCTCTATGGGGCACCTGCAGGACCTGACGCTTAGCTCCTTTGCCTATCTGCGCGGGCCTCTCCTTTTGGCCAGTCTGTCGCTAGGAGCCGGCAGCCTGGCGGCGTGGGTCTTTCGTCGCCGTTGGATGGCGCCACTTTGCCTGGCGCTGATGATGGTCTTTCTGGCCCATGCAGCCAACTGGGCATTGAAGGTCTTTGACCCCTATCTGTCGTCGCGTCCCCTGGCCGACGCGATTAACACTGGCCCCGCGGGGCAACTCATTTTGGAGGGACATTTTTATCCCTTTTCTTCGCTGGGCTTCTACACAAGCCGGCCCGTCTTGTTGCTCAACGGCATTGCCGATAACCTGGTTTATGGGGCGGCCGCACCGGGGGCACCCCGCGTTTTCATTGGCGACGAGGATTTGGTGCGCTTGTGGCCGCAAGAGCCTCGTCTATACCTGGCAATTCCCGCCGCCTCACTCCCTCGACTCGAAAGTCTTCTTGGACCGGTCCGTAAATTTGCAGACCGAGGTGGCAAGCTGGTGCTGACGAACAAACCCTGGTAGATCCGGATCCGGTTTGTTCGGACAATCATCCCGGCCGTCCTCCTACCCGTTAACGGAAACGGAAGGCCGATTGGCATTTCGGGAAATCCGGTGCTTCCGGCACAGGTCAAGAACAAATACATGCCACGATATCCTTGCAACTTTACAGATCCAGAAGGACGACAATAGTCCCATTCAAGCGAAGCAGGCTTGACCTGAGGTCTTCCCGGGAGCATACTCTCATATGGCGAATTGATACCGTCCCGGCACAGGCGACGCGGAATGTTTTGGTTCCTTCCAAACGGAGGAAACGCGTCATGGTGGCCTTGGGTTTCTTCCAATCGAATGAATCTCTCCTGAGCTCCAAGCAGCGTTGTGAAGTGGTCAAATCCGGATTTTTGGCTACCCTCATCCTGATTCTTGTTGTATCTTCCTCCCTCACTTCTGATTCCCATCCCGGTTTGCCTTCTATTGCACAACAGGATGAACCACGAGAACGGAACTATAAGGCCGATGAGGCAAAGGCCACCCTCTATTTCTTTACAGCTCACTGGTGTGAGCCATGCCACAAGGTCCAACCTATTGTTGAGAGACTCTGTAAGAAGCATTCCAAAGTGGTTGATCTTGCCTTGATTGATTTTGACTCCGACCAAGAGCTGGTGGAATCTTTTCAGGTGGTGAGGATCCCTGCCTTTGTCTTACTGGACTTCAATCTACGTCTTGTTTTTCGCGCAGAAGATGCTCGTCGAGAAACTCTGCATGCTCTTGCCACAGCTATTGAAAAGTTAACGCCGACCAGAGAAAAGGCTGGGGAGTCCATGAATCCACCCTCTTCAACGGACCCAAAACCAAAAACATCCAACACCCAGAAAACCGAAAGGAGGTGAATCTCTTGAACAGACTTGGGACTCTAAAGGGATTTTTGCAAGAAGGAGTGCTGATCTTTGGCTTGATATTCCTGGTCCAGGTTCTCCCCCTCCCCGCACAGACCTACATTTTGGAATCGGAACCTGGCATTCCCCCTGGCGTTACTGTGTTGGAACAGAACCACCAAATCCGAATACGAGAAGTGGGGGTTGTGCCCGTCAAACCAGACATCCTGTATCTCCTAATGAAGGTGACCAGCGAGAGGGGACAGTTGTCGCAGGCGATGGAGGAGAATCGGAAGAACGTTACTGCATTTATGGACGCGTTAAAGAAGCTGGGAATTCAGGAATCGGCCATTCGCCTGAAGAACTTTGTTGTGTTACCGGTTGAGGGAGGGCCGGGCTATAGCTTCTCCCGCAACCTGGTGATTGGCCTTGAAGGGTTAGCCGCCAGGCCGGCGGAAGAGATCACCCAATTGGTTGCCAAGGTCCAGGATCTTGGGGCTCAATACGGCTCGGACTGCATCACCTGCATTGGCAGTGGCTGAGCCAGCGAGGCCCATGGGGCCATGTTCTCCGTGCGAGAACAATCCACTGCTTACGAAC
>JBGOTQ010000394.1:0-6946 GCA_041476565.1 Terriglobia bacterium
CTTCCCCTCCGTCGGAGGGGACTTTCATCATACGTGGCGCCCCCATGGGGGCATGCAAGGCTTTTATGAAAATGCGAGTTTTGGTAGCCGCGCCGACCGCTTTTCTCCGGGAGGCGTGGGCTTTTGGTTGTTTAGGAAGAAGCCCACGGTTCGCGGCGACTGCTGTCGCTAATACGCTCACCGTGGCTACCTCTCTTATTTTCATCGACCGTGTTGACCTAAATAGGTCATGGCGCACTCTTATGCGAATGCAATTGAGGAGACCCTGGAGACAAAGAAGCTCTTAAGGACTATTGCCCCCCCCCAGTTCTCGACCCCGCCTGGATTTGGCTTGGCATGGCAGGAGAATACGAATCATTGTCGGTGAGGACAATCACATAAACCAGCGCCGGGCAGGTGGGGTACTCGAAAAACACGGACATGCAAACTCGGTCGTCGCCACGGGTAGCGAAGCTCCGGCCGAAGCTCGATTCTCAGCTTTCACGGACCCGTGACGAAAAAATGGCATAACTCCCCGGGGACTGCGATTCCATCCAGTTGATGTAGGATTTGGCCACGCTCTCCAGGTTCTTGAGCATATGGACATCCACCATCAATTCCCGATAGGCGGGCAGCACATCGCGAATTCTCTCCCAGACGAACAATAGTTCCCGCCCACTTTGAAAAAAGAGCTTATCGTGCAGGACACTCCCCGTGATAAAAGATGCAACCATCTCCCAATAGCTAGTCACCATCCGGTAGTACGTGTTTTCGTCGGACCCGGGCGGACAGAGCCTTTGAAAGTCTTCCAAGGACTTGGCCTTGAAGAAGAACCGAAACCATTCTCTAGCCTTCCGCATCTTTTCTTCCCGCCGCAATTCATACAGTCTCAAGATCAGGTCAACATCATCGTAAGTCGGGTGAACATCCATATTGCGTCTCCTTTGAATGTCAGATGCGAGGCATCCTCAGTTTTCGGCATTCAGGATTTGGCGGAGGTTTTTCAGGCTGAGTTCGATGGCTTCCAGGACAGGCTGCTCAGTTTCGTCCTGCTCGACGATGAACCAAACTGCTCCTCCAGCCCTGGCCGCCTTCACGATTCCCTTCAAATCCAGCCTTCCGGTCCCGACCGGAGCGAATGTCCTTCGATCGTCTTTGGTCATATCTTTGATGTGGAGAAGGGGGCAACGGCCGGCATACTTCCGCAGATGGGCGATTGGATCTTCGCCCCCATGCTGGACCCAATAAACGTCCACTTCGGCTTTCACCAGGATGGGATCAGCGGCTGCAAAAAGAGAGTCAAGCAGGTATTTTCCGTCAACCTTCTTAAACTCGAAATCGTGATTATGGTAGCAGAGCTGTAATCTTTCCTTCTTGACTGAGGCGCCGATGGTCTCTAGCTTCCGGCCGAACTCTTTGAAACCTTCAACTCCTCGTTTTTGGTAGCTCTCCGGCATGTAGGAGCAGACCACATACTGATTTCCGATCTCCAGGTTATATGCGATGACCGAAGGCAACTCGCCCTCCAGGCGTTCAAAGGATTCGTGGACTCCCGAGCATCGCAGACCCAAATCGCTGAAGATCTTCTTGACTTCCTTGCTCGAAAACCCTTTCGGTTCGCCGGTTTCCACCGCGTCGTAGCCGATCTTGGCAACCTGAGCCACCGTGCCGGGAAAGTCTTTTTCTGCCAGGTTGCGCACTGTATAGAGCTGAAGCGAGATCGGAGTCTCTCCCGGATTTCCTGGCCTGGGCACACCCGGATCAACCGCGCCAAGTCTTAGTGCTTTCAGGCCAGCTCCTGCGAAGATTAACCGCTTGGCAAACCGCCTTCGGGTCATCGAGAATTTAGCCATGATGGATTCTCCTGGTTCAGATTGATTCCGCCATAGGAACTTGCTGCCCATTCTAACCATCTCTTGCATTACTGTCGAGATCCATGTCAATCCAGGAAAATCAAAAGGTCGGTAATGAGTCAAGTCACAAGTGGAGGGCCGAACTCCGCGAGGCCGTATTCCGGCACTGTTCGCCTGGCTTCGCAGAGCTCAGCTCTCCAGAATTCCCCGTTTAACTGGCTCAATACAGGAAATTATCGAGAAAATCGTGATGCTTCAGTAAGGAGGGGTGGAACGAGCAATCTTGCATCGCGTTCCGCGTGCGCGGAGCGCCCGCGCCACCCGCGAAGCCGAGTAGGGACCTACTGACAGGGAAATACAAGGTAAGCTGGAGCGAGTTGAAACAACATTCCCTCAGCTCTCATGAGATCTTCTGATCACAGATATGTAAACCACGCATGTCTGTGCCAGCCGCCGGACAGGAACTGTCAGAGTCAGGACTTTTTCAACTCTTTACGAATCTGTCTCAGCAGTAAAGCAATCACAAAGACCAGGAAGATGGCGGCAAATTCAAGCAGCCTTCCTGCCGCAAAAGAGGTCTGGCGAAGAATGGTGTAGCCCATTAGATTAGCGAGTCTCTCTCCTATAGCAATTGCCAGAAGAAGGAAGGCCGCAAAGAACAGAATTCGAGATACCCAACTGTTGAACTTATCCAGAGTCATCGACTCCTCCTTTCTCTCACCAAGGCATGAGTAACCGTACCCTTGCTTTGCTACTTGCGTGGAATAACCAGGACATGGTCTGGAAGCCATCCCTTTTCAACGTTGACTGTCACCACAACGATGGTCTTGTCCGGTTTCTCGAAGAACATTCTCGCATTGGCGGGAGCGTCAATAGAAACCCCCACCAGATTTCCATACTCGAGTGGAATCGAATTCTGGGCTTTGAACGACTCAAAACCCAATTGCCGTTCGGGTGGAATTGTGGTGCCAGTCTTCTGACACGAGACCACCCCAATACAAAGCAAAAGCGCACAGGTAATGATAAGCCACTTACCGTTCATAACGACTCCTTTCATCTGTGATCTGCAAGAATCCTGAATTGCCCGAACACCCTGCGGCCAGTTATGTTCCCTCGGGAAGTCTCGCATCAACTCGAAGTTTGATCTCGCGAAACCTATGAGGCCGTTCCCTATATTCGAGGTCTGATGATATTTGGAAAAACAGTCTTAGTAATTTACTAATAAGGAGTCCGACAATAGATTATTAGAGTAAAGCTAGCATCTTCGATGAAGCAGGGCAAGGGGTTTCGCGGCACAGGCATCTAAACCCCGTGTGCCGTTTGTGCCATCGGTTCATGTCTATCCGAGTTCCTCTGCGACCCCGTGCATCCAGGATTTTTCTTGGCGTCTTTGCGTATATGCGGTTAGTTTATTGGTTGCGGGCAAAGGCAGTGCGTGGTCTTGGTGATAGGTAATGCGGGGCTAAATATGTCCGGTATGATCTATGCCCATGATCCTCAATTATCAGTCATCGATCCTAGATTTCTTTGTTTTTCTCAGATTTCCCCTTTTCCCTGATACCTAGCGGCCTATCCTCCAATCTTCTTCCTGGCGAGATCGACCAATTCAAGGCTTGCGTTGATCACCATCCAGAGTCCGAACAGGATGGTGTACCAGAAATAAGCAGGCTTGGCGGTTTCGGGGAAATTAAACAAATAGACTACCATTACTCCAAGAATGATCAAGGTAACAGCAAGGAATACGAGCAGGGACAACCCGCTTAGCATGTTTCCAAACACTCCGAGTTTTCTTTTGATAGCCTGCCAGCGGGGACGTCCCAGAAACCGGGCAGTCATAAGACCAAGAATGAAGCCAGGAACCGAGATAATGATCAGGTTCGTGTAATCCAGATTGAGCATCGACAATTTCTCCTTGGGACGTGCAAATATATAAACTGTGGCAACAAGGTTCCCCAAATTCGACAAGGAAGGGATGTCGTGATCCGCTGTATGGACCACTAAAGGGGCGGTTGGAATCCAGCCATCAATTGGATAAGAGTGAGGATTTCGCACCACCCCGCCGTCGACCCTGTCTCGGGCACCCCTCCTCGTCCGAGGAGGGGAGTTTCGAGTATATAAGTTCTTAACGAATCCTTGGTGTAGTATGGAAAATAGTCGTTTGATCGGTTACTAGCCTTTCCCCCTTCGGCTATCCCCTATCCCCTAATCCCTGACCCTATCACCTACCGCTTCCCCTCTTCCGTCCAAGCAAAAGAGGCAATCTGCCATCGACCATTGTTTCTTGCGAGGGTCCAGAGACCTTCGCCGACTTTGCCCTTGATGCCTTCCTTTTCATAAATCTCAGAAGTCTTCAAGTATCCGGCCCTAACCGTGGCCATATTACCTAGTATCTTGATTTCTGGGGTTTTGACGGTGAAATTCACACTTTTTCCTGATCTGAGGGCATCATAGTAGAACAACTGAGCACGTTGAAGATTGAAGATTTCACCGGTACTCCCGTTAATCTCGACGTATTCGGACGAACAGTCTCGCATTAGCAAGGAAGCATCGTGAAGAGAATAAGCCTCAGTCTGCCGCTGCAGGATGGACTGGATGACCTGAGCGTCATTGGCCCCTGGGAGAGTGCCTGTACCAGAAGTTGTCTCCCACTCGGCCGATTTCTCTCCAATGTAGTAGCCTATTCCACCGCCGACCAACAAAACTGCAAGGATGTATAAGTAGGGTTTCATAGAGAAAGTGAAAATTACGACAGTAAAAAAAAGAATTCAGTTTCCAACTGAAAAGGAAAAAAATGGAAAATCTTTTCTGCTCTCGATTGCGCCCGAAGCTCGACTTTGTCCACTAATACTTAATCTACTGAAAACAAAGATAGGTAGTTAATCCTCCCGATGCGATAAATCAAAACACTGGAAGCAAAAGTGCTGACCATGTATTACTTTACCAAACCCACGGATAAAAGAGCCTGATTTTAGTCTTAGTGGCTGTCAAGAGCAAGGAATAGTTGAATGACTCATGTAGATCGGCGTGGATATTACCGACTTCCTATCCGTGTCCCTATCTTTATTAAAGGTACGGACGTAAATGGACAGGACTTTTATGAGTTGACCCACACGGTCAATGTGAGCGCCAGCGGCGCCTGCTTCCTCAGTCAACGAGAACTTCAGGAATCTGCCGACCTGCTCGTCTCTATTCCTGCTCCGGTCGATGTTCGGGAAACAGCCCGTGAGGATTACGAGTTTAAATTTCCGGCCAGAGTGGTTCGAATTGAGAACGGGCCCCAATCGATGAAACGGCGGGTGGCGGTCCGCTTCGCCAAACTCCTTGATGAACCCGACCACGGTAATACATAAGAGTTTCACGTCCCTTGATATGGCTACCAAACCCGTATTTTGATACAGGAGCCGGATGACCCTTTTCAAGTTTACCACCGCCGATGAAAATGTACTCGATTCCCCCTTTGAAGGGGGTGAGGGGGATGTCCCTGTTGCGGTCTGACCGCTTCTCTTGATAAAGGGATATCCCCCTGGCAGCTAAAGCTGCCTTCCCCCTTTTTGCCAAGGGGGAATTTCCTGTGAGCCGTTTCCCAGCCTGATCCTCTTCCCAACTTCGGATCCACTCTCCAGGGTCTCAGGATGAATAATTTCGGAAGAGCAGGAAAGCTCACCTGAGCTTTCCCTTTGAAGGTGAAATTCTCCAATTGTGGAATGAGGGTGCCAATATTGAGTAATGAAGTGCTGCTTTCTGTGTATCCTTCCAGCTATTCACAGATAGTGAAAACAGCGATGAGCTTCCATTGCTCACAGTCAAGTCCATTCTGATCTTATAAATAACCGTCGTCACAAAATAGCCATAGAATTCCACTACTTGGCCGCAGTATTGCCTATTTGCCCAAGCGAACTTAATAGAGTACTTTCCGAGAGGCTGATCTTCAGTCAAGGATAGGGAATTATGGAATCGGTTCACTCAGGTTCGTCTTCATTCAGTACAGAAGGAAAACGTGAGGGAGTAAACGGATTCACAGACCGGACGCCCTTGCTTTTTGGCAAGAGCGAAAAAATGCGGGAGATCGAGCGGATTATAAACCAGGTAGCCGACACGGACATCACAGTCCTGGTCAGAGGGGAGAGTGGTACAGGGAAAGAATTAGTGGCACGCGAGCTTTGTTCCCGTTCCTCCAGGCGGGAGAAGCCGTTTGTGAAAGTGAACTGTGCTGCAATCCCATCCGAGTTACTGGAAAGCGAATTGTTCGGCTTCGAGAAGGGCTCCTTCACCGGGGCCATCGGCCGTAAGCCAGGCAAGTTTGAATTTGCCAATCACGGGACTATTTTCCTGGACGAGATCAGCGAACTGCACCCATCGCTGCAGGCCAAGCTGCTCCATGTACTGCAAGATCGGGAGTTTAGCCGGCTAGGGGGAGATGAAGACGTCACTGTGGATGTGCGTGTCATTACGGCCACAAACCGCCAAATTGAAAAGGAACTACAGAATGGAACTTTCCGCGAGGACCTATACTATCGAATTAATGTCGTGAGCATCCATCTGCCCCCCTTGCGGGAGCATAAGGAAGATGTCCCGGAACTGGTCGACTATTTTCTTCGCCGGTACTCGAGTCTGTTTGAAAAGTCCCGTCCCACCTTGTCGAAGATGGCGATGAATGCCTTGCTTTCTTACGATTGGCCGGGTAATGTCCGCGAGCTCGAAAACGTGATCAAGAAGATCGTGGTACTGGAGAATGAAGAATTTGCCCTTCGGGACATGGGTATGAATTCTAAAATGGCGGCCCAAAATGAGGGGTCGCGTCTGCCTCAAACCAATGGTCGGATTTCTCTGAAGAAGGCTGGCAAGTTCGCGGCGATGCAAGCTGAAAAGGAGTTAATCCTGGGGACATTGCTTGAAACTCGTTGGAATCGAAAGAAGGCAGCAGTTATTTTAGAGATCAGTTATAAGGCATTGCTTTATAAGATCAAACAAGCGGGTCTGAGTAAGAAAAGGATCCCTTTGGACGTGAGCTGACTTTCATGAAAATATGGTTTTGGGTGGAGGGTCGCGCTCCGTCGCGACCGCGGCCCCGACAAAGCGGGGCCCTCCAGCATTTTCATCAGCGAGTGTGGACA
>JBGOTQ010000395.1:0-6905 GCA_041476565.1 Terriglobia bacterium
AGGTGGATGACCTTTCGATTCGCGAGCTCCATGAAGACGAAGATGTAGAGAACACGAAACCCAACCGTCTGCTGCACAAAGAAGTCACAGGACCACATGGCCTTGGCTTGGTTCTTCAAAAAGCTTCGCCATGCTTGAGAATCTGCGGGTCCCAGGCGCCATTTGACCATGTATTTCCGGACGGTCGAGCAGGCGTGGCAAATACCGAACTTCACCTCTAACTCTAAGGCGATGCGATCCTCGCCGTACTCCGGATGATCAGAGGATATCCGCCGGATGAAGTCGATGTGTTCATTAGGAATTGTAGGTCGGCCTGGCCTGCTCTGAGATTTCCTCCGCCAGCACTCCCGAAACTGCCTCTCCTTCCATCGGATCACAGTCTCTGGTTTTACGAGGACCAACTCGGAGATCCAGTCTCCCCAAACCCATGAGAGCAACGACCAGAATAGCCGATCCCTGTTTCTTAGCAGTGGCTTCTTCGACTTGCGCTTGTACACGGCGAGCTGCTGTCGTAACGCAAGATTCCGCACCCATGCCACCCGATTGAACCACGCGAAGATAACCAGATTGAGAGACTGAACGACCACGATCATAAGTAAAATCTTCATGCCGGAAGCATGAAGCCAAGAAACTCGAAAATCCAATGAAATCAGTCAGGACAGACTTTTCGCGGAGCACGGGTGTTTCGATGAAGGATTTTGGAAGCAAATATCCAGACAGGCGAAGAAAAGAGCCTCATCCGCCGATCAATTCCCACGCTTTCGCCCGCACCAACTGGCTATGTTCAAGCACTTCTCCCGGCTCACGAACTGCCGTAAAGCGGACTGCCTATAGCTTCGGGCGTACGTTCCATTTCTGGGTTAGATAAGCTGGCCAGTCGTTCCAGTAATTACGCTTCACTGCGTTGTTAGATGAACGCAAAATCGCTTCCATGAGCGCAGGGAATCTGGGCCCCTGCCCCAGAAATGAGAGACAAACTCAGGCCTGGGATGATTGCAGAAAGATTCGGCGAGATAGCTTTCAGGAGGACCTCCATGGCCCAGAGAATTCCCTCACTCTAAGCGCGCTGTGTAGTCGCGGTACGCCGGCCAGCCTTCTATTGAACTCGCCATCTTGACGGATTGGAGAGCTGCCTCAGAGACAACTTCGGCCGCCAGAGCGCCGACGGCCGAAAGAGGGACATCGGCTTTGAGCTTATTGGTGGAAATGGCAAAAGTACTGTCCCCGTCACCTGTTGTGTGGTAAGGATTGATGACTCGGGCGGCACCCGTGCTGGCCATCATGGCAATCTTGGTAAGTTGCGTCTTATTGAAATCCACGTTGGTCGCCACAAGTGCCAGGGTTGTGCTACGAAGAGCCAGGTCATTAATGCGGAGAGAAGCCCTCGAACCTCTTTCCGAAAGATTTTTCCCAAGTGTCTCGACGATGTTGACGAATCCTCGCCCATCCGGACGCCGGGCACCGGCCAGGATTTTGCCAGTGTGCCAATCCCGGATATCGCCCACGGAGTTGGCCACGACCAGCGCTCCGATAATGACATCGCCGAACCGTCTGCCGGCACAACCGATGCCGGCCTTCATTCCCCCAATTCCTTGCGACTCCAGCATCTTTCCGACTGTCGCTCCAGCGCCAATCCCTACGTTTCCTTCTTGGACAGGCGAAGAGGAAGCCGCCTGGGAGGCTTTGTAACCCTCCTCAGCACCGGGCCGGATCCTGGCGTCGCCCAATGCTAGATCATCAATCACCGCCCCCACAACAATTGGGACCCGAACATTGGGGATCCCCCAGTCAAATCCCTGTTTGTGTTCCTCGAGATAACGTTCCATTCCATGGACTGCCGATAGTCCAAATGGCCCTGCTCCGGCCAACAGGATGCCATGCAGTCTTTCGACTGGGCTCACCGGCTGAAGCAATACCCCCAGGTGATCTCCCGCAGCGGAGCCGTCATAATCTACCCCTACAGTGGCCTCTCCTTCGAATAGAATCGCTGTACATCCTGTGGGGCGACGATTGTCGGTGAAGTGCCCAACTCTAATGCCACCTACATCAGTCAAAGATCCTTTGTTAGCAACCTGTGACTGCATTGAGGCCAGTTGAGAGCCCGCCAAGCGGAGCTCTGCCGATCCCGCCAAAACGAGACCAAATTCACGACGATTAAAGTCTGGCATTCGTCACCTCCGCCCGAAACAGCGATCTGTTGAATGAAACATCAATCCCCATTTGAGTCTACGCGAAGCTTTCTCAAAGGAATTCGCTTGTAGCAGCGACCCACGTTGCGATTGACTTGATTCTGCCTGAAAAGGAAAATACTCCCCACTGGAAGTTCCGCTGCCCAACTGGCTGAAGTTAATACCATTCGTATCCCATTCCGCCCAGCTCGTCAATTTCTGCTGGGCGGTAGGTCTTGATGAATCGATTGGACTCAGCTGCCGCTGGATTTGTTGGAAAAAGTACCGTAACCGCGAGTGCATAGATCCGTAGAGTCGCGAGGCGTCGGTTCATCAGTTCCCTTCCAGATGAATCGTATGACGGTTCACATGACGAAGTTGCGACGAATGCCCATTGAGGTCATTAACTTTCTTGACCGGCCGCGATCCTGGCTTTCGCCTCTTTCAGCCAGACCTCAAAAACGAGTTTGTCTTTCTGACGTTGCCACTCTCCATTTGTGAAGACGTTTAAGTCTTTGCGGGCGATGCCCTGCACGTCTTGGCCTAATGCGCGAGTTCCTCCCTCCCTTTCCTCGGAGGCATAATACGGGTCCACTTCCACTCCATGCGATTGTGCCCAATCGTTGATGTGAGTTTCCGGCATGGCCAGAATATCTTTCTCTGTCCAATTCGGGAAGTCCAGTTGCCGCTCCAGCCAAAGGGCCGCAATCCGCGTGAGGAAATGAGGCCGGTGACTCGCTTTGGGAATCATCTCGGTTTCAAACACATCCTGCGAATTGCCCTTCAATCGGATGACCCGGGCCTGAAGGTCCTCGAAAAAGGAAGCCCCATGCCGGGGGATATTCACCACGTCGTCGGCCAGCCCATTTATGACCAGGGTAGGCCCGCAGGATGCGCGCAGGGCATACAAAACAGCGGGGCGGTCGCCCAGGAATGAAAGAGATTGGTAGGGAACTCCCGTACACAGAGGTTTAGAATTGTCCCATATCTCGCCCGGACCATCAAGGTTTCCTCCTCCTGCGAGCACGCAGGCGTGCAGCCGACAGTCGACGGCCCCGGCAAGGTTGAGAATAAACGAGCCCACGGAATATCCCATCGCCCCGATCCGCTCGGCATCCACTTCCGGCCGTTGACACAGGTAGGAGACTGCCTGCATGACGTCGGTCATCAACAGCCCTGCCAGGCGGCACGCCAGTGCCTTCGGCGGCGGGGCCTGCCCAGGTCTCAGACTGGAGGTCCACTCTACGTCATGCGCCCGTGTTCCCGACTTTCGGTCGATGTTGCGCTCTCCTTCCCCTGCTGGATCGAACGTCAGAACCACGGCCCCGGCTCTGGCGTAAAGCATCCCTGAGTAGAACGCATACCAGCTGTATTTGTCACCTCCATGCCCGTTCACCACAACCAGTGCGGGGAGCTTCCCTGATCGCGACTTTGGAAGATAGAGAATGGCGGGAATCTTCATTCCAAACTGAGATCCAAGAGTCAGCCGCTCGGCAACGACCTCAGGCGTCGGTTCGAAACGGCTATGGACCTGGGGATCCAGAGGCGGAAGAGGGTCCGTGATATATAATGTGCTCTTGATCTGTGAGCGCCACTGCTGTTGTTGCCGGAGGGTCAACGGAGATTCAGCTGGATGAGTGCCGGCCACAGCTTGCAGGCTCAGGAGTATTACAAAAAGGAAGCCAGCCAGCCGCATGCACTCGGATCCAATGTGCTTCACCTGCTCTTCCGGAGAAGTTGGATTGTTTCCTACGACTTCCTCTTCTTTTCGCCTCACAGAGCCTCCATCGCCAGGGTTTATGCCGTCCGGGAACGGAGCGGTCCAACCAACGTCCAGATGATGACGACACAAACCATCGGCATGATTCCAAAACCGATGAAAGCCGGGACATAGGACCAACGATCGACCACCCAGCCAGTCAGCAGTGTGAAGATCATCCCGCCGAATCCCGAACCCATGCTAGCTAAACCGTAGACAGTGGCTACAGCGTTCTTAGGAAACACATCCGCTGGAAACGCCAGCATATTAGCCAGGCTCCCCGTGTAGCCTACCATGGCAAGAGAAACCAGGGTGATCGAAACGCGTGTGTCGGTGACCCAGACGGCAGGAATGGATGCCGTCATGGCCGAAGCAAACACTGTGACCGACGCTTTCCGTGCCACAGTGATAGAGCAGCCACTCCTCAACAATCCGGCTGAGAGCCACCCGCCTAATACATTACCCAGTCCAGCAACGAGAAAAGGAATCCAGGCGACCTTGCCGATCGAAGCCAGATCGAAATGCCGGGATCGCTTCAAGTACTCCGGAAACCAGAAAATGTAAAAATACCAAACCGGGTCCATGAAGATTTTGGAAATCGTGAAACTCCACACGAAGCGAGTGCGAAACAACTGCCAGGGGGACATGCTGGGAGAGGCTGTCTCGCTGTGCACAGCTTCGGGTGTGTAATAAACCAGGAGCCACAGGATCAGCCATACCAAGCCTGACGTTCCTACTAACAAAAAGGCCCAATGCCATCCCAGGCTGAGGATGAGCCAAGTGATCAACGGGGGGGCCAGGATCGCCCCCACCGCCGAACCGCTGTTGAAGATCCCCGAGGCGAGTGCCCGCTCTTCAACGGGAAACCATTCAGCTACGACTTTTACCCCGCCGGGCCAGTTGCCTGCCTCCCCCATCCCCAGCAAAAAGCGAAAAACCCCGAGGCTCCAGGCACTTCCTGCTACGGCGTGCAACATCGCTGCAACCGACCACCAGCCCATCATGAGGGCGTAGCCGATGCGAGTTCCCAACCGGTCGAGCAGGGGCCCTGAAACCCCGTTCATGATGGTGTAAGCCAGCAGGAAGGCAAAGATCACGCGGGAGTAAGTCACGTTGCTCATGTGAAACTCGTCCCGCAATACCGGCGCCGCAACCGAAAGGGTTTGCCTGTCCAGGTAATTGATGACCGTTGCCCAGAACACCAGCTGGATCATCAACCACCGGACTTTCGGCCTGGCATTTTCCATCAGTTCAATTCTACTGAAACGACTTCATGAATCAGGACACGGGGGACAACCATTTCCATCCAATTGTCTCGAAGGGCCCAATTGATGCTGTTTCCTGACCGAAGCAAGGAAACGGACTTGACCAGTCGGCCTTGGGGAATTCGGATCCGCGCCTTGATGTCGTGAATAGGCAGGTATTGTTCTCTAAGTCGCAGCTTCTTCCGCTTGTTCCCAGTGTTGGCCAGCAGGTGCAGCAGTAAAGAGTTCGCCGAGACCATCAGTTGAGGCATCAGGCCCGGATGGAAATCAACTTCATAGGTTCGCCACTTATCCAGAATCGGCTTAAAGAGGGTACTAAAAAACGCGCGCAGAGAGGCTATCCGTGTCTCCTCGTAAATCGCTTCGAGGTTGGAACCCATATAGAAGACCTGCCCTTTACCCTGGCGGCGTGCCAGAAGGGCAGGCCCCAAGACGCGGTTTCTCCCCCGATCGTAAGTTTCAGCCAGCAAGGTTGTTCCCTCTTCAGCCTCCAACAAAACTACCTGTGGATCTTGAGGAATTAGTTCGCCGGAGGAAACGTCACGTAAATACAATTCAGGGAGTTCCACGGGCTCAAGCGATTTTAGCCTCGCCCCGAACAACTGGGCTAGGCCGAAGTCTTGCCTTGGGCGTCCATATTCGTCTGCCACCGAGGTTAAGTGTGTAGCAATTAATGTCCCACCGTCCTCAACATATTTTGTAAGCGCCGCACATTGAAGCCTGCTCAGGCAAACGGCATTCGGAACATACACTAACTTATACGGAGCCAGTGATTCCGCAGTCATTTGATGATCGAGGAAAGGCTCCGCGTCGTAACTGTTCTCCTTGAGAAGTTGGAAGGCACCGAGGTAGCAGTTTGAGTAAGTGTTCCGATCAAATTCCTTACCTTGATACCAGTCAATCGTTTGTGATCCCACCAGTATTCCCACTGGAGGAATGGTTTTCACAGATGCCAAGAGAGGCCTGTATTTTCGGACAAAAGTGAAGATCTCTCTGACATGCCTCCCGCTTTCGTAAGCGTCAGGGGCGTTGGGCTGGTAAAAGAAACGGCTCAGTCCCCAGTAGACCATGCCCGTGCCAGCGACTATAGCGGTGACCCCATCCATTAGCAGTTCTTGACTTTCAAGCGGATAGCTGTACCAGGGACCAGTCCCCAGCGACTTGACATGCTCCATGTTGTAGAGCGTGTGGTTCCCCACGTAGGTCCAAACGACCTTGCCGGTCGACTGGCCCAGCTTGAGATTGAAGAGCTTTTCCTCTGGGGTTTCCGCAGCCTCAAACATGAAACCGTCCAACACGGGAAAAACTCTTTTGGCCCACATCCGCCACTCAAGCAGTTCGTTGTCGTTAAAAATGGTCGGCACATCCCGGACCTGGCGAATCATTTCCTTGACACTTCGCATGAAGGGGATAAGGACATCATCCACCATCCAATTCCTGTATTCGATTTCGTCCTCCAGGGTTGTAGTTCTATCCTGCAGGGGGACCTTCTTTCCACGTGCCTTCACGTATTTTTCCTGACAGTAGCGGCAATGACAGAAACGATGCCGATAGGCCATCCCCTGATGAGGTCCATCGAAGTACATCACATCGACAGGGTAGTTGGTGATCACTTCCCGGTAGAGATTCAGATATTCCTGACTGATGGGAGAATTGATGCAGCCTTCGTAGTACTGCCCAAATCCATAATGCGCTGTGGTCATGGGCGTACCG
>JBGOTQ010000396.1:0-6863 GCA_041476565.1 Terriglobia bacterium
GACTTCGTCTCCGGCCCCTTCCCGGAGAAGTGGATCAGTCCGTATGTTGAGGCCCTGAAAAAAGAAATTCAGCAGGCTGATCAGGTTTTGCACAGGGTATTAATCAACCCTGACTTGATAACTCCGGTCAATGTGGATTCCCTCTATTTGGGGGGCGGGACGCCATCAATTATCGAGGCCCGCCAGATCTTTGAAATCACCCGGGTCGTCCGCACCTTTTTTGACGTTTCAGCAGAAGCCGAGGTTACTCTGGAGGTGAACCCGGGCAGCGTCGATTCAGAGAAAGTGTACCAGTACAAAGAAGCTGGGGTTAACCGAGTCAGCATCGGTATCCAGGCTTTCCAGGACCACCTGCTCGAAAAAATGGGCCGAAGTCATAGCGTCGAAGAGGGGATTGCCACCTTTGAGCTCTTCCGCCGGGCCGGGTTCTGCAACATCAGCGTCGATATCATTGCAGGCCTTCCAGGACAATCCCCCAGCGATTGGCAAGATACCCTGAGGATGATTCACCTTCTGGCTCCGGAACACATCTCTATGTATCTGCTCGAGCTCCACCCAAACACCGTGTTCGGGAGACTTTACTCCCAGCCCAGTTCGGCAAGCGATCCAGTTGCGAGGTCCTGTACCGTCCCGGAACTCCCCGGCGAGGAACTGGTAGTTCAATTCTATACGGAGGCGGTCCAGCAATTTATCGCAGCAGGGTACCTCCATTATGAGATTTCCAATTTTGCCAGACCAGGCCGCGAGTCGCGACACAACCTGAAGTACTGGACAGACCAACCGTTTCTGGGATTCGGATGCAGCGCTTTTTCCTATTTGGCGGGTAGACGCTGGGGGAACGAGAGAAACCTGCGGAAATACATTGAACGCATTAATCGCGATTATCACGCAGTGGACTGCCTCTATCAGTTGAGTGAACGGGAAGTACAGGAAGAAGCCATCTTTCTCGGGTTGCGCCTGATCGGAGGTCTCGACATCCGGGACTTCAAAACCCGGTTTGGTTTTGACTTTTATGAACACTTCAGAGCCCCAATCGCACAGCTCCGGGATGGGGGTCTGGTGGAGTGCAGCTCGGAGAGGGTTCGCTTGACCCCCAGTGGCTGCCTGCTTTCCAATGAGGTATTCACCGAGTTTCTTTCTTGATAGTGGGTGTCCCGTGGCAGTGGACTCGGGAGCATGAAACAAATATGACAACTGAACCAGACGGGCAAAATCATTTTTCATGCCCATACCCCTGGCTGTTGGGAGCATTATTCTTTGTTTTCTCGCTCCAGGTCCCTGTTTCCACTCTGGCCGCAACTGACAGCGAATTGACCCCACAGTATCTGGGTTCTATTGAGTCGAAGCTCTCAGACCTCCGGCAGGCCGGTAAATTAGACTTATATGACAAGTTGATTTACGGCAAAGGAGATTTTCTGAAGGTTGAAGGCAAGAGCCGGAGGTATCTCGTTGTTTCGCTCGATAAGAGTGGCCGCTATTTTGCCAGGCTTTTTGACCTGCCGGACTCACAGCTAAAGGAAGCTCCCATTCAAAGGAGTGTATATTTTACAGGGGTTTGTTCCAAAATCGAACTTGCGGCAGGCGGGACTATTGATGTGACCGTGACCTATTCGTTACTAACATCAACAGCTGACCGGGTCTATACAATGCAGGCCCAGGGTTATGCGCAACGGGTGGAAGAAGCGAGAAAAAAGAACCAGGTTCTGCTGACCAAAGCTGATGGCGCGCCTCAGTCTGGCCAGGCCCCTCCCCAGGCTGTTCGGTCTGCCCGGACTTCGCCGGCAAATGCCCAGAGTGGCAAGCCCGCTCCTGCTTCTGGCGCCGTGAAAGAGCCCCACCCCACTTCTTCCCTCCCTGTTCCTGACACAAAAGACAAGGGCGGAACCGGAGCCTCGTCTGGGGAGGCTGGCACCGAAGAAGAGGCCGAGGAATCCGAAGGCGCACGGCCGCACCTCATTCAGAGAGGTTCTCAGCCGAAGGAATCGGGGCCCCCATCATCGATATCGCCTGCCGCGACAAGAACCTCAACAATGGAGAGCATCCAGACCGGTGGCGAGCAAGACAATGTCGTCTACCGGCGACCCAAGCCTGACTCAACGCCGAAGGAAGTTGCCGGCCAGAGGGCTGAGCCCATTGTCAACAGGTCTAACGTTGCGCTGTCCCCAAGCCTGCAACCGTCTCGGGAAGCGGAAGGGATGATCCTGATTCCCTCTGGTTTTGTCACCTTGGGTTCAGACGATCCGAACGACCCCGAAAGGCCGGTCAACCGCGTGATGGTGGAAGCCTTCTATCTCGACCAGTACGAGGTGACTAACCTGGAATACAAGCAGTTTTGCGATGCCACGGGACATTCGTTTCCTCATAATTGGACGGAAAAAACCTTCCCGAAAGAGGTTAAGAAATATCCTGTCACCGAAGTGAACTGGCAGGACGCGTCGGCCTACGCCCGGTGGGCTGGTAAGCGCCTTCCAACGGAAGCAGAATGGGAACGGGCTGCCAAAGGCCCGAATGCAACCCTGTACTCTTACGGTAATGCGTATGATTCCGGAAAGGCAAATACCGAGACCCGAAAAACAACTTCGGTCGGCAGTTACGCTCCCAACGGATTTGGGGCCTATGACTTAACGGGGAATGTTGCTGAATGGACCGGCAGTCTCTTCAAACCCTATCCATATAAGGCATCGGATGGGCGGGAGGAGCTCGGAACGGCAGGTCCCAGAGTCGTTCGGGGGGGCCACTCCTCCAGCGGGATCCGTGGCTCCCGATGTCTGGTGCGGACCGGAATTCCGGCCGACCAACCCTCGCGGACCGTTGGTTTCCGCTGTGCTCGAAACAGCCGCTAAGGTCCTTGTCAACAGCAGGGTGTGTGCCTCTGGGAACCCCGCTGCTTACAGTCCCCTCTCTCTTCCACGGCCGGACAAGCTGGGAAGACGGGGAAGTACTCTACAGGTAGAGAGTGCCTTCTGAATACAGGACCGCCTGACCGGAAATCCGGACTCGTTCACCCTGATCTTCGCAGAAAAGTTCGCCGCCGCGTGCCGAGACCTGGTAGGCATGTAAATGCGTCTTTCCCAGGCGATTTGACCAGTAGGGTATCAAGGTACAATGGGCTGAACCGGTCACTGGATCCTCTGGGATGCCTGAGCCAGGGGCAAAGAACCGGGAGACAAAGTCGGCATCAGATCCGGGAGCCGTGACAATCACTCCCAAACGATCAATTTGTTGGAGCAGGGACATGTCCGGTTTAAGACACCGAATGTCCTCCTCGGTCAGGTAAATGGCCAGATAGTCCCTGGAACCGAGAATCTTGTCCGGGGGTTTGCCTAAGGCCTTGGTCAGCAAATCCGGTACCGCGCACGGCTTTGGAGGTAGGGACGGAAAATCCAGAGAGAAGAGCGTGTCACTGCGCGAAACTCTTAAAGGCCCGCTCTTGGAGTGAAATTGGACTGTATGACTCGCGGGTTCAAGCATGTTTAAGACAACGAACCCCGATGCCAACGTAGCATGGCCACAGAGGTCAACCTCCACGGTGGGGGTGAACCAGCGGATTTCGTATCCGTCGGGAAGCCGCACCAGGAAGGCGGTTTCAGAGAGATTATTTTCTGAAGCTATTGCCTGGAGAAGAGTCTCGTCAATCCATTGCGGCAGGGGGCATACCGCAGCAGGATTGCCTCCAAACACCTGGGACGAAAATGCGTCAACGTGATAAAGAGGGATTTTCATCGAAAGTCAGCTCGAATGTGCAATAAGGCTTTGTCAATTTTAGGTGACTGACGTCAACCTTCCAATAATCCAAGGATAAGAATAGAGAAGATCTCCGAGTTTTTCCACTTGAAACGGAATATAATCCGCCAGTCGAGTGGAGCTCAGTCCAAGGTTGTCTTCACATAGAAGCTTGCTATGCGCGAATCTGCTGCCAAGACGCGCATTTTAATTAAAGTGCGGCATGACCTTTCCAAGTTCACCACTGCATATGATAATGGCAGGGGTAGCCACGATTGATTTGCCTCTTGAATCAATCGTGGGCTTTTCAAAAGGCCACAACTGCCCACGGTTATTGCCAAGAGCGCAATAACCGTGGCTACCAAAACTCGTATTTTCATAAAAGACGTGGTCGATAATAAACGCGTGCTAGACGTCGGGTGTGGGCGTAAGAAAGTGCCCGGTGCTCTGGGACTGGATCGTATTGAAGGTGAAGGAGTCGACGTTGCGCATGACCTCAACGTGTACCCCTATCCTTTGGACACAAGCAGCTTCGATGAGATCCATGCTCGGCATGTCATTGAACATATTGAGGACGTGCCCGGCTTTCTGGCTGAACTTTATCGGATAGCCAAGCCGGGAGCTCGCGTTTTTATCAGTACTCCGCACTACACCTACACGGGCTCCTGGCGAGACCCAACCCACAGATGGCATCTCAGTGCCCAGAGCTTTGAGTACTTTGAAATGGGTCATCCGTCAAGTTATTACACAGGTTCGGGAAGATTCCGCATTGTCTCGAATCGGATTACAATGCTCAGGCTCTGGCGATTGCTTGGAATTGAATGGCTGATTAATGCTGTGAACATCCATCGCCGATGGCGCTTCCTTCGCCGGTTCTGGGAGGAATACCTTGCATTCCAGTTTCGGGCACGGGAGATCCGGGTTACCTTCGAGGTTGTCAAAGACAGCCCCCAATTCCAAATTCCAAATTGAAATGGCAAGGAGGTCATTTGGACAGGATCGACATCGGAATCATTGGAGGTAGTGGCCTTTACCAGATGGAAGGATTGAGCGGAATCGAGGAGGTCAGTGTCGACACTCCCTTTGGATCTCCTTCCGATCGGTTCATTATCGGTGCCCTTGAAGGGAAGCGAGTTGCGTTTCTGGCCCGGCATGGCCGTGGACACCGCCTTCTCCCTTCCGAAATCAATTTTCGTGCCAACATTTATGGCATGAAGAAACTCGGGGTAAAGCAGATTATCTCGGCCAGCGCTGTCGGTTCGTTGAAAGAAGAACACAAGCCCCTCGATATATTGATCCCCTATCAATTCTATGACCGGACACGTGGCCGTATCTCCACTTTTTTTGGAGGTGGCCTGGTCGTGCATATCAGTTTTGCACATCCTATCTGCACCAGGCTTGCGAGCGTTTTGGGTGAGTGTGGAGAATCACTGAAGGTCCGAGTCAAAATGGGGGGGACTTATCTATGCATGGAGGGGCCAGCATTCTCCACTCTTGCAGAATCCAATGTGTACCGCAGTTGGGGGATGGACATTATCGGGATGACCAACCTCCAGGAAGCTAAGCTGGCTCGCGAAGCGGAAATCTGCTATGCCACGATAGCCCTTGTTACCGATTACGACTGCTGGCATCCTGATCACGATGCTGTGACGGTAGATCAGATCGTTGCAGTCTTGATTCAAAATAGCAAGAATGCGCAAGATTTGATTCGTGCGACAATTCGGAGGCTGGATGGAAGCCGTGAGTGCAAGTGTGGTTCGGCCTTGAAATCGGCCATCCTCACTGATCCGGCCGCAATTCCCGCAGCGACGAAGGAAAAGTTGAAGTTGTTGATCGAGAGGTATATCTGAGGAAGAGAAAAAAGATGAAGGTTGTTCGTTTGCCGATGTGGTGCGCCACTGCGGATGAGAATGGCATTCTCATGGCCTCTCAGGCCTTCTTCATTTGAGGGGCTAGCCTCAGAGCCTCTCTGGGTCTTTTCAGCATTCGTCACCAAGGAGCCACGTGCGCTATGGCCATACTGGTTGTCGGGTCGGTCGCATTCGATTCAGTCAAAACACCACTGGGAGAGGCAGATGGGATTCTGGGGGGGTCTGCTTCGTACTTCTCGATTTCAGCCAGTTTCTTTTCATCCATCAACCTGGTCGCCGTTGTCGGGGATGACTTTCCGGAATCCCACCTGAGCCTTTTCCGAAGATTTGGCGTGGACCTTCGCGGCCTTCAGCAAGTTCCAGGCAAGACCTTTCGCTGGGTGGGAGAGTATGGTCACTCCCTCAATGAGGCCAAAACAATTGACACCCAGCTTAATGTCTTCGAAAGGTTCGAACCGCAGATCCCGGAGGTATACAGGGACTCCGAATTCGTGTTTCTGGGAAACATTGATCCAGTCCTGCAACGGCAAGTGCTGGCTCAGGTCAACCAGCCAAGGCTTGTCGCTTGTGACACCATGAACTACTGGATCCAATCCAAGCCGGAGGAATTGCGTAAAACCCTGCGACTCATAGATATCCTCATCATTAATGATGCCGAAGCTCGAATGTTGGCCGGTGAATCAAACCTCAACAAAGCTGCTAGAGCTATCCGCGCATGGGGACCCAAGACGCTGGTCGTCAAGAAGGGGGAACACGGAGTCGCCATGTACTCAGAGAGTTCCACTTTTGGCGCCCCCGCTTTTCCTCTTGAAAAAGTTTATGATCCTACCGGTGCCGGTGACAGCTTTGCGGGCGGCTTTGTCGGTTACCTGGCTAAAAAGGGTCGGCTTGATGACGTAACCATTCGCAAGGCCATCATTTATGGCTCCGTGATGGCCTCGTTCAACGTCGAGGCATTCAGCCTCACTCGTCTCATTAAGCTGACGCCTGCCGAGATTCAAGAGCGATATCGGGAATTTAGGAGGCTGACCCATTTTGAGGAGGACGAGGGGTGGTAGATGCCTTGAAGACTCTGCGCTTTGCCAAGCTGGAGGGTTCCGGCAACGACTTTCTGGTTGTTGAAGGATCGTTGGGAGTAGAGCGGCCTGAATCGGGATTCGTGAAGAGGATCTGTGACCGGCACTTGGGAATTGGGGCTGATGGCCTCGTTCTCTATACCAGACTCCTGCCTGGTGAGGCGCATTTCAGCATGCGCTTGTTTAATGCGGA
>JBGOTQ010000397.1:0-6858 GCA_041476565.1 Terriglobia bacterium
CTGGAGGCCATTTTCATCCGCGGTGGTGAACTTGAAAAGATCATGGGGCCCTTTTATGAAAATGTGGGCTTCAAGGTGGGTGCCGCATGTGTAACCGCCGTCACCCGTCGCGGCGGTTACGGGGGTCAAACGGGTCGCCGCTCGGGGGACAGCAGTCCCACGATCGGCTCCCACACTCGCCCCCCAGGGCCGCCATTTTCATACGTCATTGTGTATAATTCCATCTCTCGACGGAGAAAGGCGTCATTCGTATGATCTACTACCTTGGCATTGATGTGGGGACCACCGGCACGCGTGCTGTCCTGATGAATGAAAAGGGGACCGTCGTGGGAGGCCATTCGGCTGACCATTCGGCAATCAGCTCGCCACAGCCGCAATGGGCGGAACAAAACCCCGAAGAATGGTGGGCCGCGACGAAAACAGCTGTTGCGGGAGTCCTCCGCAAAACTGGCACACCGGGAAGGGATGTCAGAGCCATCGGGCTCTCCGGCCAGATGCATGGCTTGGTCCTGCTCGACAAGATGCAACAGGTTCTCCGGCCTTCTATCATCTGGTGCGATCAGCGCTGCCAGGCGGAAGCTGACGAGATCACGCAGACAGTTGGTTACGACCGGTTGATTGAGATCACCTGTAACCCGGCCTTGACGGGTTTCACGGCGCCAAAGTTGATCTGGGTGCGAAACCATGAACCCGGGGTATACGCAAAGATTGACAAAGTGCTATTGCCCAAAGATTTCGTGCGGTTCCGGTTGACGGGGGAGTTTGCCTCGGAGGTGTCCGATTCCTCGGGAACAACCTTGTTCGATGTGGTAAATCGCCGTTGGTCTGATGTTATTCTGCGACTGCTCGAGGTGAACCCTGACTGGCTGCCAATAGTTCGGGAATCGATAGAAGTCTCGGGCCAGCTTTCGGCAGAAGTGGCTCGGGAGCTGACCTTGAATGCTGGAACACCAGTTGTTGGTGGTGGTGGCGATCAAGCTTCGGGAGGGACGGGAAACGGAATCGTCTCTCCCGGAATAGTCTCAAGCACGATAGGGACATCGGGTGTAGTGTTTGCCTTCATGGAAAAGCCGGCGCGCGACCAACAAGGAAGAGTCCATACGTTTTGCCACGCTGTCCCCGGCAAATGGCATGTAATGGGAGTAACTCAGGGCGCCGGCTTGTCCCTGCGCTGGTTCCGTGACCAATTTGGCGGGCAAGAGGTGAGTCTCAGTTCCTTGCTGAAACAGGATCCATATGAGTTGCTGACTGCCCAGGCGGCCCAAGCCACGCCGGGTTGTGAAGGACTTATCTTCCTTCCCTATCTGATGGGTGAAAGAACTCCGCATCTTGATCCCAACGCCAAAGGCGTACTATTCGGTTTGACCGGTCGCCATTCGCGAGCGGACGTGGTTCGGGCTATTCTTGAAGGAGTGGCTTATAGTCTGAAGGACTCTTTTGAGATCTTCAAGCAAATGGGAGTCCCCGTCACTCAGGTTCGCGCATCTGGGGGGGGAGGAAAGAGTCTTCTGTGGCGACAGATCCAGGCGGACATTTTTGGCACCGAGATTTGCACAGTGGCGACAGATGAAGGCGCAGCCTTTGGAGCAGCCATCATGGCAGCAGTGGGGACGGGCGGATTTTCCACCGTTGAACAGGCTTGTCAGCAAGCCATCAGTCTCGCGAACTTCACCAGCCCGGCTCCTGAGAACAATCGGCGTTATCAGGAATACTACCAAGTCTATCGATCTCTATATGGTGCGCTTAAACCTCATTTCGACAAAGTCACGTCGATTGTGGCGGGGGGTAGGGAATAGGGGATAGAGAATAGAGAATAGAGAATAGACAATTGGGGACTGAGAGCAAGGTTTCGTTTTCTCATTCGAGGGACTTTTTTTCACCACAGAGAGCACAGAGGATTATTGGATAGGAGTAGGCCATGACCTATTCAGGTCAACACAGTCGATGAAAATACTGGAGGGCCCCGCTCCGTCGGGGCCACGGTCGCGACAGAGCGCGACCCTCCATCAAAACCACATTTTCATAAAAGTGCCCCATGATCTTTTCAAGTTCACCACCGCCGATGAAAATGCTGGTCTTGGGGGAAGTGTGGGAGCCGATCTCCGAGCAGCGATCAGTTTAACCCGGGGGTCGCCGCGACGGAGCGCGGCGTCCACCTTCAAAACCGCATTTTTAAAAAAGCAAGCTGTCACTGAACTGAAGAGGAATGAAAAAGATTTGATTATTCTCCAGGTTAGGTATTTCAGCTGAGTGGAGTTGTCCAAGCTCGCCTGACCCACGTTGCTTCTGGGTGCTGATAGATGAAATAGAGAGATTCTTTCTTTGATTCTCTGTGCTCTCTGTGCTTGATAAGGGAGTTTGGACCATCCGGCATCGATAAGGAAAAGAATGACGTCACCATGAGAGATGGTCGTTTTGCAATTAGCGTTGACCTTGGCGGGACCAACCTCCGAGTCGCAGGTATCAACGAGGACGGGAAACTGCTTGAACTTCTCACGCTCCCGACTGTTTCCGAGCAAGGTCAAGAGGATGTGATCCAGCGAATGTGTAGTGGAATCCTGAGCCTGCTTGATCATTGGGGGAAGTTGTACTATCTGGCGGGGATATCGCTTGGGCTGCCTGGCATCCTGAACTTAAAAAAAGGGATCTGGGTTGAGTCTCCAAACCTTCCAGGCTGGGGAAACTGCCCGATTCGCGACCTTGTCTTCGATCGTCTAAGACAGCCCTTTCACCTGGAAAACGACGCCAACCTGGCAGCGCTGGGAGAAAAATGGCTGGGTTGCGGCAGGGACGAAAGAGACTTGATCTTCATCACCCAAGGAACTGGAGTAGGTGGGGGCATCATTCTGAGTGGGCAGATCTGGCACGGTACTGAAGGCATGGCTGCGGAGCTTGGTCACATCAACATTTACCCGGACGGCCGCCTCTGCAAATGCGGCAATACCGGTTGCCTGGAAGAATATGCTTCAGCCTCAGCCGTCGTGAAGGGAGCATTCGAACATCTGCAGTCCGGGCAGGCCAGTTCGGCATTGCGCAGAGTTGCAGACTCCGGTACCTCCTTGACTGCCGCACTGATATACCAACTGGCCCATGATGGCGACCCTTCCTCGATGGCGGTCTTCCGGCAGATGGGAATTGCTCTGGGCATCGCCATTGCCAGTTTCATCAATATCCTGGACATTCGGCTGTTTGTGCTGGGTGGGGGGGCCGTCGATGCCTGGGACGCTTTTGAGGAGAGCATGTTCGACGAAGTTGCACGGCGTTCGTACGTTTACCGGAATGATCCCCGGCGGATCGAGAAATCGCGGTTGGGCAATCAGGCAGGAATATTCGGGGGGGTTTACCTGGCTTTTCAACTTTCTCTCTGAACGTCTTCGCACATTGCGTAATTTGAATCATGTGTTCCCCAATTTTCCCTTTGTCCTGTCCCCTGACAACTAATACCTATTGGCCATGAGAGAATTTGAACGAATTAAACGACTCCCTCCGTATGTTTTTAGCATCGTCAATGACCTGAAGATGAAGGCTCGGCATGCGGGTGAAGACATCATTGACCTTGGGATGGGTAATCCTGACATGCCTACCCCCGGTCATATTGTGGACAAATTGACAGAGTCAGCGCACAACTCTAAGAATCACCGCTACTCCGCATCAAAGGGCATCTACCAACTGCGATTGGCGGTCACAGAGTGGTACAAGAGGCGGTACAACGTTGACCTCGACCCGGATACAGAGGCCATCGCCACCATTGGTTCCAAGGAAGGGTTGGCCCACCTGGTGCTAGCCATCATTGGGCGGGGGGAGACGGCCCTCGTCCCTAATCCCACTTATCCGATCCATCTGTATTCCGTCTTAATTGCCGGCGGCGATGTTCAGAGTATCCCCATGCTTCCCGGACGCAATTTCTTTGAAGATCTCCAGCAACGAATTAAGCTTTCCTGGCCGACTCCTAAGCTGTTGATCCTCTCTTTTCCCCATAACCCCACCACCCAGGTGGTGGACCTTGAGTTCTTCAAGCGGGTTATTGAACTGGCTGAGGAGCATGACCTGCTGGTTATTCATGATCTGGCATATGCCGACCTCGTTTTCGACGAGTACAAGGCTCCCAGCATCCTGGAAATACCGGCGGCACGCCAGCGGGCAGTTGAATTCTTTAGTCTGACCAAAAGCTACAACATGGCAGGCTGGAGGATGGGTTTCTGCGTGGGCAACCCGGACATGGTTCATGCCTTGACTCGAATCAAGAGCTACCTGGATTACGGCACATTTCAGCCTATTCAGATTGCGGCAATCGCTGCGCTGAGGGGCCCCCAGGAGTGTGTGGGGGAGATTGTCGAAACCTATCAGAAGCGCCGGGATGTCCTCTGTAAGGAGTTGAATCGAGCCGGGTGGAAGGTCGACAAGCCCAAGGCCACTATGTTTGTCTGGGCTCAGATCCCGGAGCAGTTCCGGGCCCTAGGCTCGTTGGAGTTTGCCAAGAGGCTTATCGGGGAAGCCAGGGTAGCAGTCAGTCCAGGGATTGGCTTTGGCGAATATGGCAACGACTTTGTCCGCTTTGCTCTGGTCGAAAACGAACAGCGGATCCGCCAGGCTGTGCGGGGGATTCGCAAGATGTTACGATAGACCGGAAACTCGAAAAACTTCGGATCGACACGCATGACAAACGCCCGGGATTTGCAGCCTCCAGCCTGGTTACGACTTTTTACTCGACTAACTCATCTCCTAACCGGGCTGGTTGGGTTGGGTTTGACAGGCGGGGTCCTGCTTTCTGCCCAGGAGTCTCCCCTCGTTCAACCGGTGACGTTCAATAGCAGCGACGGATTGAAGATTTATGGAACACTCTACCAGCCTAAAGGCGACGGGCCTTTCCCGGCCATCGTTCGAGTGCACGGGGGCATCAGCGGACACGCCCAGTTGAGGGCTGATGACTTCTTCGTAGACCACGGTTTTATGGTCCTGGATGTGGACTACCGCGGCAGTGACGGGCATGGCAAGGAGTTCAAAAACAAGCTGACCATGGGCGGCAAGGAGGTTGATGACGTCATTGCCGGTGGCAAGTTCCTCCAGTCGTTGACGAACTTTCAAAAGGACAAACTTGCCATCATGGGGGAGGACCGTGGAGCCTACATCACCTACTGTGCCATTGCCCGTTCTAATCCCTTCAAAACCGCAGCGGCCATCAGCGGATTCACCGACCTAGTCAAGCAATACGACTACGAAAGCGATATCGCTCCGAACTTCGGTATCATGCAGCGGCTGATGAGAGGCAGTCCTTTGTCTGCTCCCGAGAAATACAGGGATCTCTCGCCCATTCATTTTGCCGGTAAGATCAACGTGCCCGTGCTGATTGTGCATGGAAACAACGACCGCCTGGTCTTGCCGGAACATGCCTGGAAAATGGATGAGGAACTGGGGAAAAGCCAGAAGGAACACGATATTGTAATCCTGTATGCACCGGAGGAAGACACCGGTCATACGCTCAAAGGAAAGCCTCTGCAGGCCGCTCAGGAATCCATCTTGAAATGGTTCAATCAGCATCTCTTTCCGGAGAAGAAGAAATGAGAGCAAGCCATCAGAGGCCCGGCCCGGAAACCCGGATCCTCATGAGCTTACTGGAGGAGGCTTACTCGCGAAAGGCCTGGCATGGGCCCAATCTCAAAGGCACCCTCCGGGGGCTGACCGCAGATATTGCGCAAAGGCGTCCTGCAACCGGACGACACAATATCTGGGAAATCGTGGTTCATGCGGCCTACTGGAAATACGCAGTTCGCCGCCGCCTGTTGGGAGAAAAACGTGGATCGTTTCCGTTGAAAGGCAGTAACTGGTTTCGCTGCCAGGCCTTGCTCACTGAAGATTCCTGGAAAACTACAGTTGCCCTGCTAGACAAAGAACACCTTCTCCTGCGGGAGGCCATCCTGAAGATACCTCCAGCCGCGCTCTATACCGCTTCTGCAGGTAGCAAGACAACCAACATGACACTAATCTGTGGAATTGCCTCCCACGACTTGTACCACGCCGGGCAGATTCAGCTCATCAAGCGACTCCTCCGTTAACAAGGAGTGACAAGCGATGCAGAGAAAGCTTGCTTTGGGGATGACCCTGTTCCTTGCAGTTTTGATCTTGATCTGTGAAACGGAACCGCCGAAAGGAGGAGAATCCTATCCCATCTTTTCTGAAGATGGGGCCTGGTGCTGGTTCCAGGACCCTCGTGCCGTCTATGTCGAGGGTAAGAACAAGCGTACTTATGCCGGATGGATGACGCATGATGGCCAGTTACAGATCGGCGCAGTTGATCATCAGACAGGTACCATTCAGAACTTTACCTTGAAAAAGGAATGGGACATCGACGATCACAACACGATTTCGATCCTGGTACTCTCCGATAAACGATTGATGGTCTTCTATGCCAGGCACAACCAGACAGGGCTCTTCTGTAGGACGTCCTCCAAACCAGAAAACATCCAGGAATGGGGGAACGAAATAACCGTTTCGGGTACTCCGGCCATCACCTACAGCCACCCCGCCTTTTTGAGGGCAGAAGGCCGATTCTATGCCTTTTGGCGCGGGCCAAGCTGGAAGCCAACCTTCGCGTCATCGGCAGACGCCGAACATTGGACCCAGCCAAAGATTTTGATCGAGGAACAGGGGCATGAGGCCCCTAGTGTCAGACCTTACACGAAGATCGTTTCGGATGGGATATCGACCATCCATTTTGCATTCACAGATGGCTATCCAGACAGTGAGCCTCAGAATTCCATATACTATCTACGTTACGAGAAGGGAGCGTTCTACAGAGCGAACGGGAATGAAGTAGGCGATATGGGGAGCCTTCCTGTTTCACCCAGCAAAAGCGACATA
>JBGOTQ010000398.1:0-6838 GCA_041476565.1 Terriglobia bacterium
AGGGCGGAATACCGAGCTTGGCTGCCGCACCCGACGGTCCCGCCACTCGGCCTCGCGTCTCGGCCAGGGCCGCCCCAATCATTTTTCGCTCCTCCAGCGCAGGCCTCTTGAAGAGCTGCTGTGTGGCCGGCCCGATTCGGAAGCATTCGTCGGCGAGCCAACTCTTCTTGACCGGGAGGTTCCCCTTTTCATAGATTACCACAGACCGTTCGATCACATTTTGCAGCTCCCGGATGTTTCCGGGCCATGGATACCGGGTCAACGCCTCCATCGTTTCGGAAGATATCCCCTCAATGGTCTTGTTCATCTTCTGGGCGAATTGCTGGACGAAATGCCGCACCAGCAGCGGAATGTCTTCCGGGCGTTCGCGCAAGGGTGGAATGGCAATGGGAAAAACATTCAGCCGGTAGTAGAGATCCAGGCGAAACTGCTTCTCCACGATCATTTCTTCCAGGGCGCGATGGGTTGCGGCCACAATCCGAACATCAACTTTCTTCGTGTGCGTACTGCCTAACCGCTCGAATTCTCGCTCCTGCAAGACGCGAAGAAGTTTCGGTTGGAGATCCATGGGGATGTCGCCAATTTCATCCAGAAATAACGTGCCTTTATCCGCCAGTTCCAGCCGGCCGATTTTCTGGGTGATCGCACCGGTAAAGGCGCCGCGTTCGTGCCCAAAAAGGTCGCTTTCGAGCAGACCGCTGGGAATGGCAGCGCAGTTGAGCTTGACAAACGCTCGTTGCTTGCGCGGGCTGTGTTCGTGAATAGCGCACGCGATGAGTTCCTTGCCGGTGCCCGTCTCTCCCAACAGCAGCACGGTTGAATCGCTTGCAGCCACCAATTCCACCAGTTGCAGCGCCTCCCGGAGGGCTGGACTCTGCCCCACGATTCCTACAAAGCCTGTCTCACCGCGGCCTTCTTCTCTTAAATAGAGTCCCTTATTCAGGCGGCTCAAAGCACCACTCGCGAACCGCGCGTTTCCGTCGCGTATATCGGGGTTCGAAACATTAGTCAGGTTCATGGCGATTCTCCAAAGATGTCAATCTTGAGATGTTAATCCTGGACCCCAGAGCTGCTTAGGCGCTTATGCAGGTCACTCCGCATTTCTTTCTCTCACAATCCACTCACGGATGTAGGCGGGGCAATTCTTGAACTTGATACTGTCGGCTTCGCAGCGCTCGAGATACCTGACAGCCTCCCGATCCACGAGTGTTAGGTCTTTTAAGTCCAAGATTATGCGGCGACCTTCCGCTTCTGATCCAATTAGCGTTTTCAACTCGGATACATTTTCTGCGTCCATTCGACCGCTCAGCGTAAAGGCGACGTCCCCGTTCGCTGATCTCTGAATCCTCAGCATCTAACCCTCTCTCTCTTGGAATGAGCTCATGATCATTGCAGAGCAATCCCGCCTCCAATGGTAAGCTACTGCAAATACGTGAATTAAGAGAGAAAGGAATGGCGAATTTTCGCCAATTGGCGAAATGCTGTACAAACTGCTTTCCGGGCATTCATTGAGAATAGCTAGTAAGGTGGCTAGTTGTCCTGAGTGGGATTTGAAGCTTTGAAACGATTCTTGTTGATCTTCAGTGACCTGATCTTCGATTCCAGGGTAGATCGTGGGATCCCCAGCTTGGCAGCCGCGCCTGACAGTCCGAACACCCGTCCTCCACATTCGCGCAGAGCAGCTTCAATCATCTCTTTTTCCTGAGCAGCGAGCGTTTGAGAGAACTCAAGCTGGCTTTCCGGCTCAGTTACAGAAGGCTGCCGCGAAAGCCAACTCTCGTCGACCGAGAAATTCTCTGTTTCACATACAATCACAGATCGCTCAATAACATTTTGCAACTCGCGAATATTACCTGGCCAGGGGTACGACTGGAGCAAGTCCAAGCTCTTTTTATTGACCCGCCGTATGCTTTTTCCTGCTTTCCTTGCGTAACGATCGATGAAGTACTCGACCAGCAGGGGAATGTCTTCTCTTCGTTCCCGCAGAGGGGGGATCTCAATCGGGAAGACGTTGAGCCGGTAAAACAGGTCTCTTCGAAAGGTGCCCGAAGCGATGGCAGCCAGCAAGTCACGGTTAGTGGCCGCAATCACCCGAACATCAGTTTGGATGGATCGATTTCCGCCAACACGCTCAAACTCGTGTTCCTGCAGAACACGCAAGAGAGCAATCTGGGTTTCCGCAGGAAGTTCTCCGACTTCATCGAGGAAGATCGTTCCTCCTTCGGCCAATTCAAAGCGGCCCAAGCGTCGCTGAGTCGCCCCTGTAAAGGCGCCCTTCTCATGGCCAAACAATTCTGAGGCGATCAAGTCGCGAGGGATCGCCGCGCAGTTCACACTCATGAATGCGCGCGAGGAGCGCCGGGACCGCCTGTGGATGGCTCGGGCGACAAGTTCCTTGCCCGTCCCGGTTTCGCCGGTAATGAGAACGGTGGAGTCGGTAGGAGCGACCTTGGATACGCGAGAAAGCACCTTTTGCAGGACGGGAGAAGTTCCGACGATCTCCTCGAACATCGATGTTTTATCGATTTCTTCGCGCAGAGCAATGTTCTCGTGTCGGAGTCTCTCTTCAGCCTGCTTGCGATCCTCGATATCAATCGCCGCGACAGCCCAACGCGTAATGCGTTCTTGTTCATCCCGCAGCGGCTTGTAGCGGAAGAGGAACCAGCAATACTTTCCGTCGTGTCTCAGTTTCCGCGCTTCGATCTCGAACAGGGACCCGCCTGAGAGAGCCTTTTGAACTTCGCGATCCCCGGGTTCCCAGTCATCTGGATGAAATAGCTTGCGAAGGTCGCAGCTCCGCCACTCTTCAAGAGTAAGACCATGATACTCGAGCGCGGCCCGGTTTAGATAGAGACGGCTTCCATCGGGCCCCAGCACGGCGACGTGTTGCGGCGCGAGATCCAGGATCTGTCGCAGTTCGATTTCCTGCTCCCGGACTCTTTCCTCCGCCATCTTCCGGTCGTGGATATCGATGTTGCTTCCGTACCAACCCAGGATTTGTCCGGAGAGGTCAAACAAGATGAAGGCGCGAGCGAGGAACCAGCGGTATTCTCCGTCGAACCTCCGGATGCGCGCTTCCACGTCGCCGGGCTCCTTCCCTTCCGCCAGCGCCGCTCGCCATTTGCTGAGTACCTGCTCAAGGTCATCGGGATGATATGCGGGTTGCCAACCCCAACCCAACCCCTGTTCCAAGGTCATTCCCGTGTAATCCAGCCAGCGTTGATTAATAAAGTCGATCCAACCGTCTGGTCGCGCACTCCAGAGCAGTCCCGGGACAGTGTTGATGATCCGTCGAATTCTGTCCTCCGCCCCCTTTGCTGCAGTGACATCCATCACCGCCCCAACAAACTCCAGGTTACCTGATTCATCGCTTAAGGCATTAGCCAGAACGTGGAGATATTTGATGGAACCATCCGGCATCAGCAATCGATACTCATGTTCAAAGTTTTTCCCCTCTTGTGAGGCGCGCTCGATGGTCTGTTGCACGAGCGCCCGGTCCTCCGGATGCACTCGTTCGAGGACAAGTTCCACGGTCGGTTTCGTTGTTGGGTCGTATTGAAAGATGCGGAAGGTTTCCTCTGACCAAAGCATCTTTCCGGTTGAAGGTTTCCAGCCGAAGCTGCCCGTGTGGCTTAATGACTGTGCTTCGGTCAAATAGGCCCGGCTCCGCCCCAGTGCATCTTCGGCCTGCTTGCGATCTTCGATGTCGGTCCGCGTACCGTACCACCGAAGGATTCGTCCCTGTTGATCCCGCAGCGGATTGATGCGGATTAGAAACCAGCGGTATTTGCCGTCCTTCCCGAGTATTCGTCCTTCTGCTTCCCATGGGACTCCGCGTGCGATGCCCCGCTGGCGTTCGCCCAGAACTCTCTCCTGATCATCCGGGTGAAAGATCTTCGCGACAACGTCCTTCCCCACACTGTCTTCCAAGTTGAGACCCGTATATTCGAGTCCAACCTTGTTCACATAAAGATGATCCCCATCCGGTTCCAAGACGATGACATGCTGAGGAATGGCATCGATGAGCTGTCGAAGCTCCGCCTCGCTTTGCTGCAGCTTTGAGCGTAACCGCTCGAGCTCCGCCAGGCGCTGCCTAAGACTCGGGTAATGAGTCTTGTGGAGGGAACTGTCGCCCAACCCTAAGACTTTTCGACGCAGCTCTTCCCAATTGTCAGAGGGATTCTTCATATATGACCTCAATGTCCCGCTGACATGGCCTCCGTGGATTGGTGACAACACAGGGGTCATTTAGCGCGATCTCGGCGAGCTCATGCACTTCTGTCCGATGGACCCCGCATCGGGACAAGGTGTCACGGAGGCCTGCCGCTTCCCGTAGCCGCCGAATCTCAATGACGAGCCGCTTTCTAATTTCACCGGAGGGAATGCCATCGATTTCGATTCCCAAGGCAGCCGCAATATCCCGGTAACGCTGCTCAGCCTGGCCGTAGTTAAAATCCATCACGCCATCCAAGACCAGGGCGTTGCATTGGCCGTGCGGCAGATCCAGCAGGCCGCCGAGGCTATGTGCCATCGCGTGTGCCGCACCCAGGCTTGCGTTCGAGAAGGCCAAACCAGCCTCCAGGCTGGCGAGCATCATGTTATTGCGGTACTCGAGATTGTTCGGCTCGGCGATCGATTTCTCGAGATTGGAACCGATCAGCCGCATGGCTTGCAGCGCATGCATATCCGTTAGCGGCGAGTGTCCGAGCGATACGTACGCTTCCACAGCGTGCACCAGCGCGTCCATTCCCGTGCAACCGGTAAGAAACGCGTCCATGGTGGTTAGCGTCGCGGGGTCGACCAGGGAGATATCGGGCACCACCGCCTTGCTGATGATCAGCAGTTTGCGATGGATCTCCCGGTCCATTATCACCGCAAATTGCGAAACATCGGCAGACGTCCCTGCCGTGGTGGGAATGCATATGGTCGGAGGCATCGGCGCTTCCACGTTGTCGACGCCCACAAGGTCTAGGATGCCGCCCTGATTTGCCACAACCAGGCCAATGCACTTTGCGCAATCGATGGCACTCCCGCCTCCTACCGCAATGATGATGTCACAGCCTTGTTCGGCATACACGGCTGCCCCAGCGGCCACTTCTTCGATGCGCGGATTGGGGGTGACCCGCGTAAAAAGGGTGGATTCGAGACCAGCACCCCCGACGCTCGCAAGCACTTGTTGCGCCCAGCCGGCAGCGAGAACTCCGGGGTCGGAAACAACCAGTGCTTTGCTGCCACCGAGGTTGCGTCCATACTGTCCGGCCAAGTGTAAAGCGCCAAAACCAAAGATGATTTCGGGCGCTACGAACTTCTGCAAATCCGGTCCGCGGGAATGCATTATGCCTCACAGTCTGAGAATAAGCTGATGTGCTTGAATTCTAATACAGATCATCTCACCAAGCCCAATTGAACGCTGCAGTGCTGCCAGATAAGCTGTGCAATCCAAAAACGCTCCACCGGCAGCAAGGTGCAATGCGGTTCGATGGTTTGGCATTGCACACAAATACGCCCCCATTCTATACGCCCTTCTTTTCTGCTGCAAGATACTGGCCGCGATCCCAGCCGTTTCTGAACTACGGAAGTACGAGTTTACCAGCGGCCCCATAGGAATGCATAAGAGAGCATTCTGGCAGGGGTCAAGCCGAACGGCACACACCTATGCGGACGGTTGTCGTGCGCAAAAGAACTATGGCAGCGAAATCGGACGATCTGTACCAGCTCTCGTCACCGGGAAAGCCGAGAATGTCGATCCGAATTCTCTACAGGGTACCATCAGAAAATTTCAAAAGCCCAATGCGACCGCGCCACAGAATCTGGTTATTGCTGGAAAACGGCAGCGTTGTGCATCGGAAACCTAATAGTGAGATGAAAATGACAGTTCCCTTGACCTCTGGACTTCGCGGCGAAATGGCTGACTAAATGACTCCAAAGAGAGTGGAGCAAGACCTCATAAATGAGTCTCCGAAAACGGGCTTGAGGTTACCTTAACTCAGGAGACTGGCGCAGCGCAGGATAGTGAAATCACTACCGCATTCTGTAGAAAGTCCCAAGGGGCTCATCGGTTCCGTCCTCCACGGGCCGACCCTTTTCCCGGTCAATCGCCTCAATGGAGACACCACCGGCAAGTCCCGACAACTCTTTTGAGACTAGATGCGACCCGCACATTGACACCGAGCAAATGTTCTGGGACATACTTGTGCCTTCCCTTCCTGTCAGCGCATGACGATATGACTTAAGATGGGAAGAGGCGTGCTGACAGGCTATTTCACTCCATCCATTTGATCCAAAGAAGTCAAACGGATTGGCATACTATCGCTTAACCCTCCAGGAACTAAAGGCTGGTGATCATTAGGCATTTCTCATCATCAAACAAATCGGTTCCAGTGTTTCAATGGGCGAAACTAGAACCACTGGAAAAATTCCCTCAACTGATTGATTCCACAGATTGACTGAACCTTCATCCCCCTCCGAATAACCCTTTCCTCAGTTGTGCTCCTTCTCACTCTCTGGCATAAAGTGTCCTGTTAAATTCAGAAGGCCTGAGGAGGCGTGATGCACAGGCTGTTGAGGTTGATGTCAGGGGTAGCCGTTCTCCGCTTTTCGATTCTTCCAATTAGGCCTTCATTGCCCGCTCAAGCTGTTAGGGGGGTACGATGGGAGAACGCCGACAGAGTCATGTAGGCTTTGTTCACATGCCCCTTTGCCCGTGGGTTCGGGAATGCGGCATGGTGATTCCTACCCTCGCTATGATTATGAGGACCGCAACGGCGGCCCGGATCGGCTTGATCGCAAAAACTTAACCAGGGTCTGTTGCGTTGCCGGGATTGCCGGCAAGGCACAG
>JBGOTQ010000399.1:0-6802 GCA_041476565.1 Terriglobia bacterium
ACCTGCATCGAACAGCTTCTCGAGCGATCCTTCGATGCCTTCCTTCCGGACCAGGCTGCGCAAGTCTTCAAGTGCGATACCAGCCCATTCCAAGAGGGACCGGTAAGGATTGCGGAAGTTCCCAAAGATCCCCCGTTCCACCAACAGGAGGAAAGACTCCTCGCGTCGTCTCAGACTCTCCTCCAGCTTACGGCGACAGTCCTCCAGGGTCAATTTCTGTTCCAGGAAGCCGCGCAGGCCACCAGCAAACCGGGCAAACATTCTTACGTCATCGAACATTTCAAAGTTGTTCCGGTTGTTTTCAGAAAACGAGTTTTAGGCCAAGTTGGATTTCGCGGCTGGGTCCAGCGCTGGTAATGCGGCCCACATCCTCAGGCGTTGACGTTGCACTGAACACCTGGAGCCGGCTGGGATCCGGAAGATTGAAGTTTGTATGGTTCAGCGCATTGAACCCCTCGGCGCGGAATTCCAGTCGCGCTCCTTCCCGGAATCGTCGGAGACCGAACTGCCTGGTCAGGCCTACGTCCACCGTTGCCAGCCCCGGACCAATTATCGTGTTCCGTCCCAGGTTTCCGAGGAATCCATCTACTGGCCGCTGGAAGGCACCCGGATCGAACCATTGGTCAGGGTTGCCGGTCACCGGGTTGTTGCTCGCCCCAAACCGCAGATCCGGCCGCTGTCCTCCCCGATAGTCGGGACGCGAGGTCTTTGTCCTGGCAGCATCATAACTCAGCGTAACCGAAAACGGCATGCCACTGGAGAGAGTGACAATCGACCCTGCCCGCCAGCCCCCGAAGAGAACATGCGCAAGACCTCTTGATGGGGAAGGTGCTTCCCAAAGGCCACTCCAAACGAAGCTGTGCCTGGCATCGAAATCTGACAGCCCTCGATTAAATTTGTGATCTCCTGCAATGGGAATGCCAATCGAATTTGTGGAGTCCGTTCGTGCGTAAGTGGTGGAATCGTCGTCGATGCTTTTCCCAAAAGAATAGGAAGCCTGAAACTGGAACCCCCGATGCCATCTCTTCTCCAGATATGCTTGCAGGCCGTCATAGAAGGAGTGGCCATTAAATTCGCGGTCCCGGATCATACCGAAATTTGGATTTAGTTTCTTCCCGTTTGCTGGAAAGAAGAGCCTGCCGTCGGGAAGCACCTCTGGAGGAACAAGGTTGGCATCCTCGACAATTGTGGAGAGATTAACGCCATGCGACCCCGCATAAGTGAGGCGCAAGACCAGGTCAGCTCCGAGCAATTGCTGCAAGCTTGTGTTCCAATGCTGCACATAAGGCTGGCCCAAATCCCTCGGGATCCGCTCCGTCCGGAGGTCTACGTTGGGGTGTGTGACCAGTTCCATGTAGCCGTTCTTGGGAAAGTCGCCTTGCGCGAGGTTCTGCACATTGGCCCCGAGAAAGAATGGAGGATTGCGAAGGCCGATGCCCAAGAGAAACTGAGCCAGCAGCTGATCGTAAAAGATCCCGTAGCCGCCACGGATTACGGTCCTACCGGCACCAAGTACGTCCCACGCGAATCCAACCCTGGGAGCCAAGTTAGTAAAGGACGGGTTGTCATAAAGAGGATCACCCACTCTCACGGCCGAACTGGTCAACTGGTCCAGGTTGGAAATCTTGCCCTGAACTTCCCCGGGTACGGTGGTCCATTCATGGCGCAGTCCCGCGTCCAGTGTTAACCTCGAGGTGACTTGCATACGATCCTGTACGTACCAGGCTATGAGCCACTGCCGGAAACCTCGATCAGTGCCCGAGCCGGGTAATTGGGCTCGAAAGCGGTTTGGTTTGTTGCTTAAGAAATCGGCAACATTCTGGAAGGTGTATTCGCCGCTTGAAAAAGACCGGCTGTCGATGTTGAGCTGCATCCGTTCCCCCGCTCCCCCAAGAGACAGCCAGTGCCGTCCTCGGTTCCAGTTCCAGTCGCCGTATATCTGGTAGGAGTTGAAAATGTCTCGATCCGAGTCCTGAGCCCCCGACCCACCAGGGAACGAGGTGAGTCCAGGAACGACCACCGTCCCTGTTTCGCTGTGCCCAGGAAGAAAGGCCAATTCGGGGTTGTCAGCCCCTGGCACGCGGGCCGTCGTCCCGGCCCTCAGACTGAATGAACGGACAAGACCGAAGTGATAAGAGGTCAACAATTGCGGCGTGAATACGTGTGTCTCTTCAAGGACGACAGATTGGGCCCGGGTCGCATTCCGCTGGTTGTCGATGGCGAAGTCACTCTGATCGTTCCGGTCGGCATTATCGATCGTGTAGCGCAAGAAGAGTTGGTCCACCGGTCGAAACTCATGGTCCAGACGCAGAGTGCCGAATTGTTCGCGAGCGACCGCGTAGTTTGGAAACACGAACAAGGCAGTGTCTCCCAGAACCGTCCCGTTCGGCCTCGGATAGAGTTCGAGGAGCTTCGCGATCACGGGGTCCACAGGAACGGTCCCCGATTGCAGCCGCCCTTCCCGAGCGGCATCACTCAAGGTTGTGTTAATGGTCGTGTTGCCCCGATCCTCGTTCAGTCCCTCAAAGTTGACAAAAAAGAAGGTTTTGTTGCGAACGATGGGCCCCCCGGCGGAGCCGCCAAACTGATGGCGCCGGAAAGGGGGGGGGGCTGTTCGGATCGAAGAAATTGCGGGCGTCCAATTTGTCGTTGCGATGAAAGTAGAACAGGGTACCGTGAAGTTCGTTACTGCCGGAACGAGTCACGGCATTAACGACACCTCCGGCGGCCCTCCCATACTGCGCACTGTACGTGCTGCCGAGCAGGCTGAACTCCCGGATCGCATCCACCCCCAGGTTGCCACCCAGGATGCTACCCGGCGTAGATCCTGTCTGGTTCGTGAGGCTAACGCCATCCAGTCGGAAGTTGTTCTGCACGGGCCGCGATCCCAAAATGGAAAGTTGGATCCCGAATCCCACATTGATGTTCCGGGCATGGGCACGCGCTTCATCGGTGCCTGCCCCCAGGGTTGCCAGCTGAACATAATCGCGGCCATTCAACGGAAGATCAACGATCCTCCTGCCGTCCATGACGATGGAAGGGGGCGAAGGGGATGTGTCGACCACCTCTGCCTCACTTCTCACCTCCAGGTTGCCGCTGACCCCACTGATCTGAAGCGTGTGGTTCACCACAGCTTCGTGGTCAAGTTCCAGGATAACAAGCGGCGATGTGCTGCTGCGGAACCCCTGTAGCTCGACTGTTACTTCGTACTCACCCGGTTCCTGGAATGCTGCGCGGTAAAGGCCGTTTTCGCTGGTAGTCATCCGGCGAATTGCACCGGTACCGAGATTTTGGAGCGTCACAGAAGCTCCAGGAATCGCCGCGCCGCTCTGGTCAACTACGATTCCGGAGATGGAACTGGTTCGTCCTTGTGACAGCAACAATTGCGGTGCGCCACACAGCACAACTACTAAGAATGCCAGGGGAGGAATCCGCGCCTTCCGGATCGAAGGGGAAGAACATTGAGTCATTGGAAACCCCTCGACAACCTGGACCCCCATTCCAGCACGTTCTTGCAGGTGAGGTAAACCGCGACGGCAATCAACAGGATGAGCACCGTGTTTGAAAACCACCCATTTCGAAACTGGCCCATCCGTTTAGCGTCATTCGTCAGGCACATCAGGGCGAGTGCCAACACCGGGATGAGCAGAACCATCAGTGCACTGGCCCCCAGAACCAGCCACACGGGCTTGGCGGGCAGCAACAGGACATAGAGCGGCGAGAAACACCAGAACAGAATCCATCCCCGGTACACAGGGTCGCGTTTCAATTCATTCCCTCCCCGCGCCGCCAGGGCGCCCAATCCGAAACGCGGCAGTAAGTTCCGGCAGATATCCGTGGCGATTAGTGCGTATCCGGTAGTCGTGCCCACGTAACCGGCGAAGGCGGTGGCAAGGAGTCCGAACCCGAATATGATCTTACCCGCTACACCGAGAGTCCTGGTAAAGACCTGAACCAGTTGTTCCGGGCCTTCCGGACTGATCCCGAGTGGATGTAGCGTTCCCGCCGCGGTTATTTGCAGCAGCGCGCCCATGAGGAAGAGGCAACACACACTCAGGAAGAGATCCGAGCGCTGGTGCCTCAAGAAGGAGAGATTACGCCAGCCTTTCTGATGCATGAAATATGAGTAAGAAACATTTGTGAGAGATCCAGCTTCCATGCCGACAAGCGATGTGAGCACCAAGGCTGAGCTGTACAGGCCCCTGGCACCTGGAATCGACGGGATCAGCGCGCCGTGTAGAATCTCCAGGGGTTTAGGATGCGATAGAACCGTGGCTGCCACAAGAGTGCCTCCCATCAGGGCCACTAGGAACTTGAAGTATCGCTCTATGGTGCGATAACCGCCCCAGAACATCAGTCCGAAACCGGCGAACACAAGCAGGAGCGACCAGATCGTAGCACTCCGTTCCATCGGCAACGGTAGCAACAGATGAGCTGTGCTGCCCATCAGCACAAACTTGTAGAGGTTAGAGAAGTGCCTGATCAGGACGACGCAGGCAAGAAGTATCCAGACTAGTCCTTTGCCCAAGCGTGCGAAGCCGGCCAGGAGGCTTTCTCCTGTGGCAAGGACATACTTCGCTGATGTGTTCAGCCATGTGTAGCGGAAGAGAATTGTAAGCAGCAATCCCCAGATCAGGGCGTAGCCGAAGGTGGCTCCGACAACTGTATTAGAGACCAGGTCACCGGGACCAATTACACTGAGTGCAAAGACCAGACCGGGACCAAATGAGAGACTCCAGCTGTGCTCGTTGCGTGTAGACAAATCCGGTAACGCCTGAATCGCAGAATGTTTTAACTTGCTTCCTGCAGAAGCATCTCCGATAGAGCTAATTCTCTCCCACCAGACCCGTTGCTACGCGACGAGTATTGTGAGCCATGTTCCTGGCCAACGTGCAACCCGAAAGGGACTTATCCAGCAGATTTACCGCGTTCCCCGCGCTCAGGTTCCCCATGCCACAGGTTTGAAGGTCACTTCAGAACCGAATCCCGTGGGCCCCGTCCCAAACGACGCCCTCCGGGATAGAGGGTGCGACAGAGAGGAAGGCGCAGTAGTCGACTTGAACTTGAGATCGCGCGGGAATCCAGCGAAATGCAGGAACACCGAATAGACTGCCACGGGTGATCATTTCCCGGCGTGATTCCGGCATTGGCGAAACCCCGAATTCCAAGCCGCAAGTGAGGGTCTTGCCACTCCAGGGCGGCTCAGTCCTGAGATGGTTTTCTTCCCAGCGCCCAAGCCAGGGGAAGTCGAAGCGTTTCCAGACATACCCCAACAGCACACTGGTTCGCGGCGAGTAGGCCAGGAAGAAGGCCTGCTCCCGGCTGGGATCCATCAGATGTGTAGAGAATCCTCCGGAGACAGCCGCATCGGTGTAAGTGCGCAAGTCAATACTGCCGCCATCTTTGTGCGGACAATAAGGCCAGTCGAACTCCGCGCCGATCCTCTGAACGCCCTTGCCTCCGGTGAAGTCGGATTCGATGACTTTGGAACGGGTGGCCGAAGCGCGGAATTGAGTGATACCCCGTTCTAAGAATGGCGGGCCGAGTGTCACGTGCTGGGTCCACGCGATCGGCCGGTCGAGCGGCGAGAGGTTCTCGACAGTTTCCTTGAAGCTCACCACCGTGGTTCCGGGCGCGAGCAGGACTCGCCTCTCGACTCGCAGTTGGGCTGTCTCTAAGACCGTGCGCGAAACCAACGTCGAGTCATCCTTTCCAATAGTGTAAGGGTTGAGGGAGGCTTCCCCGTGCACGGTCATACCGGCAGCCGCCTCCTCGGGACTGGGTCCCCCAAAGATATCGAGACAAAGGTTATGGCCCATCAGGCCGGAGAGCAGCTTGGATTCGGCATCGGCACCGTACTCCGGATGCCTCGATAACCCATACGTGGAGGGTTCGATGGATGGCCACGGTGGAGTCCAGAGTGGATTCATCCTCTCCTGTTTGTGGAAAATCTCGGCAATGTGCCCGCCCTCGACCAGCACAGTCACTCGCAATGAATCGTTTTCAATCTGAACAGCGCGGCGGTTTCGGTATAGTGATTCTCTCATGAACTCTCCTTCGTCAGAACTTGATCTGGAGCAATCCAATGGATCTCCTTGTCGGCCATCCAATCACAGCACAGGAGTCAGGATGGCAAAGCGCAACAATTGAACTCTTTCCGTCCTTCCCGGAAGCATTGAATCGAAATTGTAGGCTGGATTGGAGGTTTGGAAAAGGAAAAGATTGTCAGGGCCGCAAAAGAACTGGACGTCGATTTGGTCATTCTTGCGACTCACGGACGCAAAGGACTCAGCCACCTGGTATTCGGCTCGACGGCCGAGAAGGTGGTTCGCTTGTCACCCTGTCCAGTTTTGAAGATCAAACATCCCGAGCATGAGTTCGTGGAGTGAGGGGAGCCCCGTACAGCAGGCAGCCAACCGGTGGTTCTCGAACTTTGATCCAGCCTCAATTCCTTTCACATTTCAAAGCCTCAATCTGGGCGAGCAGGGTTGAATGCGAGCCCAGGCGAAAGAAAGGTGCCTAGTTCCTCTTCCTTGACGGGAGCCCTAAAGCAACGGTATAAGTAATTACCTAGCTAATTCAGGGCAGAATGGACTAACCGCCCTTGTCGCGGCCGGTCCGTCGTGGATATGGTAATACCGAGTGGAAGAGATGGCTGCAAGTCATCGGTTGGGACCGTGTCTGGCAGATGGTGCGGGTGGCTACGGAATTGTCGGTACACGGAGTGTTTCAAAGGAAGACCGTTTGGCAGAGTGCGGATGCGGTGGGAGTCAACGAGGTGCTCATTTTCCGGCTGCCAGGG
>JBGOTQ010000400.1:0-6724 GCA_041476565.1 Terriglobia bacterium
GCAGGATTGCCGGGATGCAGGCCACTGCAAACTGACCCGGCACATTACACTGACCGCTCCTGAAATAGAATGGAGTCCCGGAGGTGATTCGGAAGATGGAACTGATCCTCCAGCCGCCCAGGATGCCATCCACAACAGGATTGTTTTTGGCTAACCACCGCTTGCCTCTTCCTACAGGAAGATCATAAACTAGAGACATGACTAGCGTCTGCGGAACGTCCCCTTCGGATAGTGCCTTATTTCGACGCCGTTCAAATGGCGAAATCGCACCGCCCGATCCCCACAGGGCCTCGTCTGCCTGCGTGCTCTCTGCATCGGTAAGCAGTTTGGAGAGCGTGTAAGAACCCAGGAACCATAAGCCGCCGGAGAAACGCTTCTCTGCTTTCAACTGGAAGGAATGGAAAGTGGAATTTCCTGCAGTTTCTGTCAGGCCGAAAATGCTTCCGCAAAATTGGGGATAGGGCAACAGGGCCTGGGCAACCGATGGGGCGCACCCCGTCATCTGCCCCGACCAGCCGGCGTAAGGCGCCTGAACCCCATCCAGCTCGGTTTGCCCGGGCTGAAATTCATCGTACAGCTTGCTTCCCAGTGAGAGGAGTTTCGGATCCAGCGCATTGAGGGGGGCCGTCCGGGAGTAAAGCCGGGTCCCCTTTGTCCCGACGTAGGAGGCGCTGATATAAAAGTTGGGAGTGAATTCCCGCTCAATACTTAGATTCCATTGCTGGGAATAAGGCAGGCGATTTCCATCCAAGGGCCGATAGACAGAAGTGTAGTTGTCAAATCCTTGGCCATTATTGTAGGCGGGATTCAAAAAGGGCGGCTTCTGGTAATCCGTGGGCAATCCCTGGCTCAAGATGATCGCCGGAGCTAATCCGCCCAGCGAGCTCCCAAACGACTTCGACAGGTTGAATCCTGTGACGCCAATCCCGCCCTGCCAGTTAGGCGTGATGCCAGCATCATAGAAGATCCCGTACCCCGTCCGTACCACGAGCTTGGGACTGACAGAGTAAGCAATTCCAATTCGAGGCGAGAAGGCCTTCTTGTAAGTTTGCTCGGGAAAGCGTGCTCCATAGCTCACGTCACCCCAGCGGGTACCGGCAAAGGCCAACCGCCCAGGTCTCCCTCCGGCGTCTGGGTTTGCGCCGTTCGGGTCAAGGAAGGAGAACACATCGTGGACCTCATGAGCGGGAGGATGCATCTCCCAACGGACACCCAGATTGAGGCTGAGCTTGGGAGTGACTTTCCAGGTATCTCCAAAGTGGGTAATGTAATCCTGGAATCTGGCTGAAATCAGACCATAGGGTCGCCAGTCAACACTAGCGCCGTCCACTTGCTCTAATAGAAAACTGGCGATAGGACTGCCGCTGTTGACATCGAGCAAGCCGGTTTGACCGCGGCCAAACGAGAATGTCCCTGCCTCGTTCCTCTCAAACACATAAGTGTTGGCAGAAGTCCGGTACTCGACGCCCATTTTGAAGGTGTGTTTCCCTTTGACCCAGGTCAGCAGGTCGTTGAAAATCAGGGCAGGAGCCGGCCACTTGTTGGCCTCTGCAGTTCCCCTGTTGTCGTTCTTATACGACTGGAATCCGTCGCTGAATGTCAAGGTTGGAGGATAGGCGTAGCGGGAAGCTCCTGGAATCTTGGGAAACAAGTCAGCGTAAGGCGCGGCCAGAGATCCACCATTGTAGTAGTCGTCCTGGTAGCCCCCCGCAAAGTGGTTCAATAGCACCGGAGAGAACGTATGATCCCAGCTCAAGCGGTTGGCCCAGGGCCTCTTGTACACGTAAGCCCCGTTGCTGATCTCTTTGGGAAGTTCGCTGGAAGTAGTCGGGCCAGCCTGGCGATGGTAAATGGTCACAAAAAAATGGTCCTTATCGCCCAGGTACTCATCAACCCGAATGTTGTAGTGGTTCGTATGGGAATAGAAATTGGTAGGAGTATCCAGGGCGACGAAGTTATTCAGAGGACCGGGAAAACTTGGGTTGGGAAGATATTTGAACCAGGCGTAGGCCAGTGAGTTCTGAATGCGATCCTTGCAGATCACATTGGGGGTGTTCCCATCGCAGCCCATGAACTGGTTACGCACGACTTGGCCATTCACGGTGCGAGTAGTGGCCGGGTCGTAGATGGGGATCAAGTTGCCATTGGCGTCCTTCCAATCCCGAAAGTCCCCTTCCCGTTCCTGCAAGGAGAGAATCGAAAGGATGTTTCGGGATGCGCCTCCTTTTTGTCGGAACCCTTCGAAATCAAAAAAGAAGTAAGTCTTGTTCTTGGACGACCAAAGGAGTGGGAGTTTGCCAGGGCCGCCAATGGAACCACCAAAATCGTGCTCCAGGTCCCTGGGCTTTTCATCCACATTCCACTGGCGAGCGTTCAGGGCGTCGTTGCGGTGGTACCAGAAAGCATTGCCGTGAAAAACGTTGTTGCCAGATTTGGTCTCCATAATAATGATGGCCCCACCGGTAGAACCATACTGCGGCTCGTAATTGGCCGTAATGACTTTCAGCTCGCTGACCATTTCCGGAGACTGGCCGAAGTCAAAGGCAGCAGAGTACGTCCCATTGCCGCCGGACGGGTTGGTCAAGGCCATTCCATTCAACAACGCGTCCCCGGCATACTTTTGAGCGCCATTTATGCGAGCGCTAAGGGCGTCTCCGTCCTGTGAAACCACGCCGGGCAACAGGCTTATGAACTAGGCGGCCGAGCGGAACCCGCCACTGCCGAAGATGATAATCAGGGACAGTTCGCTGACCGTTTCGGGGGGAACGTTACCGGAGTGCTCGACCGTTTCATAGTTCAGGGCCGAGGCATCGGCGGTGACCTCAACCTGCTGGCTTTCCGCCCCCAACTCCAGTTTGACGTCTATTCGGGCCTTCTCGTTGAGCCCGATGCGGAGCCCTCGCTGCACAAACTCGCGAAAGCCCTTCAACGTGACCGTGAGTTCAAAATGTCCCCCAGTCAAGTTGAAGAAACTGTACAGGCCGTCAGGACTGCTGGTCGTCTTCAGGGCCACCCACGTTTCCACCGCAGTTAGTGTGACCTCGGCGCCAGGGACCACGGCGCCACTCGGATCAGTAATCGTGCCCGTGAGCTGAGCGCCCGTATTTTGGGCACTCCCCACGGGGACCAAAACAACCAGGCATAACAACGCCAACCCAATCCAATTCCTTTTTCTTTGCATCTTCTCCTCCTAGTTTTCCTGTCCACACATCTGACGACTCAACAAATTCACTAGCGGGAAAGTGTGTCAGTCTTTGAGTCAACCACTCGGTGGCAAATCGAGATGATTGAACAAGGTTTTACCTTGCCTGGAATTCAGGGCTGCTCAGCGCCTCCCGGGCCTGACGGAACTGCGGGTCTACAGCCAGGGCACTGCGGAATTCCCGGGCTGCCTCGTCCGTCTTTTTCTGTTGACGGTAGACCAAACCGAGGTTGAAGTGGGTCTCGGCCTGCTTGGGTTCCAGACGAATCGCCTCCATCAGAGCGGCATGCGCCTCTTCCAGCTTGTTACTCATCAGATACACCACGCCCAATCCGTTATAAGCTTCTGCTGACTTAGGATCAGCGTCCACTGCTGCAATCAAGTAACGCTCACCCTCATTCCATTTACCCTCCTGCACAGCGAGAGTTCCCAATTGGTAATTCCCCACGTAACTGCCAGGATCGGTTGACAATACCTTCAGGAAATGGACACGAGCTCGGGCTGTGTCTCTTTTTTGGATCAGAATAATACCCAGAAGTTCGTCTGCGCGGCTGTAATATGGGGCAATCGCCAGGGTTGCCTGCAACTCCTTTTGCGCTTCTTCCAGTAGGTGCATCTCTTGATAACTTACCGCCAGGTCGAAGTGCGCCCGGACATTCAGAGGGTCCAGCTTCAAAACCTCACGGAAGTTCTCAATGGCCTCACGGTTCTTCCCCAGCCGGCGCTGGTTAACTCCCAGGCTGATGCGCAGGTCGGCAACGTCGGAATACTTGGAGCACAGTTTCTCAAGCAGCGTGTTGGCTTCTGCCGGGCGGCCGGAGGAAGAAAGATCGATGGCGCGCCGGTTAGTTTCGAAGTCGGCAATGCGCTCTTTGGGGTCTGCCCCCGAATCTGGCCGGGCAGCCTTGACCGTACTGACGGCCACATAGCCCAACGAATTCAATGCGGCCGCAGCTTCGGGGCTCAGAGCTTGTGAACGGCCCTTGCCGGACGATTGAAAGCGGGAACAAAGCGCCTGCAGACGGTCGCGGTAGGAGAGCGCCATCGACTTCTGCTGCGAATAGAGGTTGTGCTGTTCGGCCGGATCGCTGACCAGATCGAAGAATTCCGGCTTTGGGGCCTCCACGTACTTGTAACGCCCCAGGCGGAAACTCTTCAAGGAACTGCAGCCAAAATGGTTTCGCGCATAAAGGCTTTCGCTGTAAATCTCCCGGGGACTGGCGGACTGCTTTCGGCTGGCCAGGTCGAGCAGCCCTCTGCCCTGGAACTCGGGCGGACGCTGGATGCCGACAAACTGCAAGATGGTGGGAGCGATGTCGAGCAAACTGGCCGGCTCATCCACTCGCGGCACAATGGCCGCTGTTCCGGCCGGCCAGTGAATAATCAAGGGAACTCTGAGCGTGCTCTGGTAGATGAAATATCCGTGAGTGCTTTCACCGTGTTCCCAAAGGCTCTCCCCGTGGTCGGACGTGAAGACGATCAGGCACTTCTCGAGCAAACCCTTCTGCCTCAGGGAAGCCCAGAACCGGCCAAGAGCCTTGTCTTCGTACGCCAGGGCATCGTCGTAACCTGCGGGAAACGGGCGCAAACCCGGGGAGGAAGACAGATCATAAGGGGCGTGCAGGTCGTAAAGGTGCAGAAAAACGAAAAATGGCTGAGCCGAGTTGTTCTCCAGCCAGTTGCTGGCGGCTCGCACCACCTCATCGCCAGCACGTTTGACATCCCCGGGATCGGCCCGACCCTGCCGACGGAGATTAAAGGGGCTGTCGTACAGGTCAAATCCCTGATTCAGTCCAAACCGACGGTCCAGCACAAATCCACCCACGAAAGAGGCTGTGCGATACCCATGGGATTTCAGAATCGATGCCAGAGTTAGAGTCTTGGGAGGCAGGGGCTGGCCGTTGTCCTCGATCCCATTTGAGAACGGGTGAGTGGAGGTCAGCATTGAGGCGTGCGAAGGGAGCGTCAAGGGAACCTGGGAGGTGACCTGGGAAAACAGTGTGCCTCCCTGGACCATGCCATCCATGTTAGCGGTCAGGATCTTCTTGTAGCCGTAACAGCTCAGGCGGTCCGCGCGGAGTGTGTCCACTGAAATCAAGATGACCGAAGGAAGGGGGTTCTTTTGAGCGAAAAGGTTTCTCGGAAAAAATACAGTGACCACCAAGAGGAAAATGGCCCAGCCCCAGAGCAGCCAGCCCGAGACCTGCCAAGGAGCTTTCATGAAAATCCGGTTTTGGTAGCCACGCCGACCGCTTTTTTCCGGAAGGCGTGGGCTTTTGGTTCTCAGGAAAAATGCCCACGGCTCGCGGCGACTGCCGTCGCCAATACGCTCACCGTGGCTACCTCTGCCATCTTCATCTGCGGTGGAGAACTGGAAGAGGTCATGGGGCACTTTCATAAATATGTGACTTTTGGAGGGCCGAGCTTCCTGAGGCCGGCAAACCGGCAAGACAGAAATCGGCCTCGCAGCGTGACGGTGGTCACCCGTTCGGTCCCCAGCATTCTTATCCTGCTTGGTGCCCTTGGAAGGGGCATGCGAGGCTCTTAGGAAAACTCGAAGCATATACAGCGCAGAGTCACTTCGTGACTCTGTGGCTTCCATAGTCATGTCACGGGTTGCGTCTCACAAGATTCAAAGCCCTCAATGCCAATCAGTGTTCCCCCGCCGGAAATTCTCAATCATGTACTCGCAGGTCCGCAAGGTAAAGGCCATAATGGAAATCGTACTCGTCTTGTCTGTGGCGAAGGGGAAGACACTCGCGTCACAAACGTACAGATTGCTCACATCATGACACTGGGAGAAGCGGTTTGTCACGAACTTCTTCGGGTCATTGCCAAACCGGCACGGACCGGTCTCGTGCAGGCTTTGCCCCGGTGGGAAGGGATCATCCCCGGCTCCCCACACTTCTCCTCCCGCCGCTTTAACCAGTTCGGCGCAAATCTGTTTCGAGTGTTCCCACATCAGCAGTTCATTGGGACCCCACTGGAAATGGAACCGTGCCACAGGAATCCCGTAAATGTCCTTTACTTCCGGATCAAGGTCCAGGTAGTTGTTTGGGCTCGGTAACGACGGCGCCTGGATCAGAAAGTCGATCGGCGTGGGATAGTATCGTTTGATGTCACGTTTGAACTGGGAGCCGAAACCCTCCATCTGATCATGATAGTAAGGGAAAGCCCCGCAGCCTCCGCCCGCATACACTGAATACCCCCGGATGAACTTCTCCTCGCGGGGGTTAATCAGGTTCTGCCAGCGTGGCATCCAGCTCACAATGGAGTCGTGAACGTTGTCCGGCCGGCTGGGCTGGCCCAGCAGTTGGGGCAGGTAACCATAGGCCGGCGTCCCATAAAGGTGGTCACTCATGTTGCGGCCGAGCTGGCCGCTGGAATTGGCAATCCCGGCCGGCCAGCGACGGGATTTCGAGTTCAACATGATTTTGGCAGTTTCGCAGCAGGAGACCGCCAAAACTACGGCCTTGGAGTAAACTTCCACCTCCTGCCGAGTATTCCGATCGATGTAAGCCA
>JBGOTQ010000401.1:0-6718 GCA_041476565.1 Terriglobia bacterium
CGGCACGCCGCGCGCATGGCTGGAAGATGGCAAAACCCTCTCGGTCAAAGGGGCGCCCACCCGGTACGGCCCCCTTACCTATAACCTTACCTCGCACGCAGACAAGCGAGAAGTAAAGGCGGTAATCGAGCCGTTGTCAGCCCCAGGCGATCACTACCCGAAACACGCAAAACTGCGAATTCGTGCTCCCGATAGCCTGGGCAAGCTGAAGAGTGTTACGGTCAATGGCAGCCAGTGGCGCTCTTTTCACGACGACCTGATTCTTCTGGAAGGCCCCATGCTCAAACAGCGGCTGGAAATCGTCGCAAAGTATCAGGGTTCCTGATTGGACTTGGACAAAGCTAGACGGAGCGACCTGAATGGTAGCGGCTCTGTATGGGCGCTGGCCGGCGGCCTAATGGTTGCGCAACAACCAGCGCCTCCCGTACAAGCTCCCGAACAACTCCTTTCACCGGAACAGTTGGACACCCTGGTCGCGCCCGTTGCGCTTTGCCCGAATGCCTTGCTCAGCCAAGGGCTGGTTGCCGCCACCTATCTGCTGGAGATCGCCGAGGCGGGACAGCGGCTACAGCAAAATCGCAATATAGTGCGCTCATTCACCGCTACGGCGGAATCCGCACCGCGCCCAGCTATCGCTCCAGTCCGCCAAATGCCAACAGCAGCGGATACCACTCCAGCCGTTCCTATAGCGGCGGCGGCTCGAACCGTTCGGGCCGCAGCTCACACGGCGGTTGAGCTGGCAGGCGATACCGTAATCGATCTTCCGCAAGCACTACAGAAAGAGGCGTAGTCAGGGATGAATCTACCGCAGTAATGACAGAACAAGATTCCTCCTGTCTCGTGAAGCCCGTGTAACTTGCACCATTAGGGCCGCGATTATTGTCCATGGGCAGCGAACCAAAGAATTGTCAAGATGACTCCAATAATGAGAATGACTGCCCACCAGATGGCTGCCCTCGTGCCAGCAGCCCTGCGGTCTGCTTTCACTTCGTTGTAGCGTGCCACCAGCATTTCGTCACTGTATTCAGGGATCGGCTGCAAATATTTTGTTTCCAAGGCATCCTTAACAAATTTGAATACAAGGCCTGCTCCGACCGACGCCAATACCACGGCAAGGATCTTGCTAAACCCCGCAACGAGGACCAGTATTAGGGTGCCCGTCACACAGGCCCCAATAATCGGCTTATCCCCGATGTCCTTGCGAATCTCAGCGGTGAGCCCGTCCATGAATTCTATCCGGGCAGCCTCAGTGAGTGCGCCTTCATTCAAAACGCTGGCGAGCAGGCGCAGGGCCGTGGGAGAGGCATTGGCCTGGCGAAGCGAAGTGCGCGGCTCCGGCGGTTCCGTGTTTGTAGCAGGAAAAAGTTCACTGATCGGGCGAGGGGTTGGGGATGTGCCTTCGGCGGCAAACAACTCAGTGATGGGCCGAACCGGCGTGAATTCCGCATAATCACTTAGCGGACGCCAAGGGCCTTCCTTGGCTTGGCTGGCCTCCTGCTGCAGCGTGAGCCTCTTCGATTCGATGAGGTTTTGCAAATCCGCTGCAGACGCGGGGCCGTGTATGACACCATCTTTGCGGATGTACCACTCTTGTGTGCCGCTCATATTCAGGCCTCCAGCAAATGCGATCATGGTTCAACGCGAACCAAGGCTTGGTAGTTTGCTGAGTTGATCGTGGGCTCCTGGAAAAAATAGGTGAGGTGAATGGACTGTTCCGCCTCCAACAAGAGCTCTTGCGAACGGACCCATTGACCTTCCGAACAGGAAAGATTCACGGTGATATGGATCATGCCGCGCTCGCCTTCGTTCTTAAGATCAAAACCGACCTCGGAGCCCCAGTCCATCTTGCCGTTGACCAGCGCGGGGTGCTCTTGCCGGGTAACATTCGAAACGTTGCCGTGCGGTCGCTTTGCGCAACCGCCAATCAGAGCGACGCCGAGAAGAACCAATGCAAATGCTCTCCGCTGGATGCGCATTCTTGGGCCAGCCTCTTTCGACAACTGATTACTAGTTACACTCGAGCCTGGTCGGCACGCCACCAGCGGTGGGATTACTGCCAGGCAATCCGTTCGGCGTGTCGAAGCCCATCGGAACCTGGTGGCAAGTGGGCGTTCGGGGTGCAGGCGTCGAAGTTGGCCCGTCGGTAGGGGGACCGGTTGAATTACCGCCAACGATCGGTGGACCGCCGCCAGTGCCATGCTCGCTGGGGCCGCTAAAAAGGCTGGCCAGTAAGAGGATCCCGACGCCAATAGCTATCAGCGGTCCTATGCCCGGAGACTTCTCCGCCTGGTGCGGGGGTCGGGTCGGGGACGTGTCCACATCCTTTTCCGTCAAATCCGCGACGCATGACCTGGCCCACTTTGCGACCTCCGGAATGGAGCTGTTCGAGGCCTTCTGATAGAGTCGTTTGGCCTGCCGCAGATCTTGATTGACCCCCCAGCCGTTCTCATAGAGCATGGCCAGCTCGGTAAGCGCGTAGTCATTGCCGTGGTCCGCGGACCTGGTCAGCCAAGATACGGCCTGGCGGTAGTCCTGAATGCCTTGGCCAACGGCCTGGCCAAGGCCATACTCGTACCCCATAGCCACGAAGTACTCTGCCTCAGCCGATCCCTGGTCCCCGGCCTTCTTCAACCATTGCATGGCCTCTGCCTCGCTCCAGGCCACGCCGTTACCCCCTCGCAGGTGGAGTCCGAGTTGATACATGGCTAAAGGTTGCTTCTGGGCGGCTGCCTTGCGATACCACGCCACCGCTTCGGTAGGATTCTTGGCTACGACTTTGCCTTCATCGTAGATGCTGGCCACAACAGTCTGCGAGCGTGCCAGGCCGGCTTGGGCCGCCGGAAGAAACCAGCCGAGCGCGGCTCGGTCATCCTGTTTCACACCCGAACCACTGAAAAACATCCACCCGAGTTCTTCCTGGGCGTAGGGGTGGCCTCGTCGCCCCGCCTCGTAAAACCACTGGGCCGCTGCTCCAGGGTTCTTCTGAACGCCGTCGCCGTCTTTATACATCAACCCGAGCCGATACATCGCATCTGTGCCGCCCTGTTTCGCAGCCTCTTCGTACGAGCGCCTTGCTTGCAACGGCACGGCATCTTTCGGAGTGAGTGGGTACGGGGGAACGGAATCCTGCACTGCGGCAGGTTGCGCCGGGGGACTGGGCGAATTGTCATCCGGGCCCACTTCCAGCGTGTTGGTGTAATTCGTGGGGGGGCAGGCCTGCTCCGCGCTGACTTCTTCCAGGAGATTGCGCGGATCCGGAGTATAGGGAGCCGAAGCCCGCCGGGCACGATTAAAGATCTCGAATGCTTGATCCTTGATCCTGTACTGCACGCGCGGATCGCCATGGGCAAGGATGTAGTCTCTGAGGAGGCTCCTGAAGTCGGCCATCTCGCTGCCGGGATACGGATGACCCCATGACTCGTTCTTAACAAGGTCGGGGGGGACACAGACCCGCACCAGGAAATTCCTTGACGTTTGCGTTGTTTGATTGGAACTTGGGCCGGTCGGTTGCGGAGGCCCAATGAAGCCGCCAGCTCCAATCGGATCGTTCGATTGCGCACTGCTAGCCAACGGCAGAAGCAAGGGCTGCAGGAGAAGAGCAAACCCTGTCAGAATTGAAGTCATCGCGCGTCTACCAGGCATTTCATCCTCCTTGGAGTCAAGACTCCTGTAGGCTTTGGTGCAGTCGTGCAGTTAGCCACTGCAAAGCCAGCAAAAAGGAACGCCTGACGATCCATCCTGCGACATTCGAAGCTCGTCACAGTGCGCACAATTACACCTGGGCCAAGTTTTTCACTTGTTATTGATTCTTAAGTATAACCCAATCCCAGCCACTCTCTCGTGTCAATCTCAGATCGCTCGGCAGGTGCAATTAAAAGTGGCGGGCAGGAAGGGCGGTCCTGAAAGGACGAAAGAGATTAGCCGGGGGTTGAGCGGCGACGAAGTTCGCCGCGATACCCCTGGGAATGGATTCCCAATGGGTTAGCACCCTGGAAGGGTGCGGGACTCTTCTGTCACCCCTCCAGGGTGCCCGCTTATTGAGATACACGTTCCAGGGGCGGCCCTTTAAGCCTCTTGTGGTTTTGCGCCTTTTCCGACTCCCTCACGGCCGTGGCTTTTGCTTGTCGGCTCTTCGGACCTGTCGCATACTCAGGCAGGGTTCTTCCTCAACTTTACTTACAGAATTGGTGCACAGCCGGAATCGAAGTTCTTGACAGGACTTATTTCAAGGTTAAACTCAGACAAACATTCAAGCATGAGTTCGTGGGGGAGTTTGAATTGCTGGTGATGCTCGCAGTGATTCAGTGAGGGGACGAGGCCTATGGTGAACCGGTCGCCCAAGCGATAGAAGAATGCAGCCGGAGCCGACGACACAGAGGCCGCCGCCTGATGCGGCCTGTAGTCCCGATGAATAGGGTAGAATCGACCACCGATTTGAAAAGAACAATCCTTCTCACCAAGGCCCGCATTGGCTTTACAGGAGGGGTATGAATGTTATGAAACACTTTCTGGTGGCTTTGTTCCTGTCCGTGGCCATGCTTTTCTCGAACACGACACAGGCGATGGAGATTCGGCAGTTCGACAAAATGGCAGTTGAGGATCAGGCGGACTACATTACATTACTGGTGGAGGGCGCGCAAAAGGTTTTGATCGAAGAAGGGAAGAAAGATCTAGCTGCGAAGGTTCATAAGCTTTTCACGGAAATTCATCCCGGCGATACAATCTCTTTGGGCATGGAGGAATTTGAGACTAATCTGGCGCAGGCGCGTCTTTTCGACGCAGAAAGACACGCAAAAGATCACGACGCGCGACGGCTTGAGGTTAAAGATGCGATAATTGTAACTTTGAAAAGAAACGACATAGTCCTGCCCAAAAGCTTCATGACCGTGGGCAAGAATTTCAAGCCCAAGCATCCGCCGAAAGAGAAGAAGTAGTAAGCAACAGGAGGAAACCATGCTCAATAGAATCCACATTAGGTACGTGTCAACCGTTCTGCTGGCATTAGCGGCCCTGCTATTATCAAGCGCGGCACAGGCCATGGAGATTCAGAAGTTCGACAAAATGGAATATCAGGATCAGGCGGACTACATTACATTGCTGGTAGAAGGTGCCCAAAGAGTTTTGATCGATGAAGGGAAGAGCGATCTTGCCGCGAAGGTTCATAAGCTTTTCACAGAAGTTCTTCCCGGCGATAAGGTTTCAATAGGCCTGGGCGAATTTGAGAGAAATCTGGATCGGGCGCGTGTTGCTGATGCGGAGAATATTGTGAAAGATCCGAGGGCGCAGCGGCTAGAGGTCGAAGATGCGATGTATGTGACCTTGCAGAAGAACAGGATTGAACTGCCCAATAGCTTCTTCAGCGTGGGCAAGGATTTCAAACCCAAGCATCCGCCGGATGAGAAGAAGTAGTAAGTAACAGGAGGAAACCATGCTCAATAGCATCCCCATCGGCTACATGTCAGCATTTCTACTGGTCCTAGCGGCCATATTCTTCGGCATCGAGTGAGAGTACGGTTGTCTACCCGAAAAACTTCGTATTCGTTGATCTGTAACGATTTAGAAAAATTGTGAACCCTCCTGCCTCCCCTTTGAATTTACGTTTTCCGGTTTCTACCCGAAGCACGTCAGCATCTCCCTAATGCAATCACGAGACTCTAAAGCCGCGATCCGCTTCCCACCTCATCGGCCCGAAGTGCGCCAGCACGTCCTGCAGCATCAGCACGTCCTTCGAACCATGCACGTCGATAGTGTGCGACTGGCCGTCGGCCAGCACGAACGTCAGCTTTGCCAATGCTCCCCTAAGCGTCTTCTTCTTCATCTCTTTCACATCGGCGAAAAGGAACGCCACCTCTCTTCCCGACGGCCACATGAAACGCATCCCGTACTCGTAAGCCTCGATTATCAAGCCGCGCTTCCGCAACCCTTTGAACAAAAAAGGTGCCGATCCCACCGCACCGATACCGACGCTGAAAGCGACGACGCCGACCTCGTAGCCAACGGATTGGGTTGGACCTGTGATTATTGCGTACAGCGCCAACACCGGTAGGGGCACGAGCATAAACGCTGCGGCAAGAAAGTAGTTCGTCCCTGTATAACTACGCGAATGCAGCATGGTGCCAAAGCCTGGACGAGGATACGATCTTGCAGGATTCTTCTGCGACGTGCTTGGGGGGATTGAACTCGTTTCTTGGTCCATGACGGCTCTTCCGGCAACGGTTAAGTCGGTTTCAAATCTACGGCGCGCCCGTCCCTAGCGAATTACAAAATGGGCCGGAATTCCTCACATTTTGAGGTACGCCTTGGCCGGTCTCGTAGAGCCCACCCAAACGGAGAGCCGCCAGTGGATAGATATACTGCTCCGCGCTGACTTCTTCCAAAAGGTTACGCGGATCCGGGGGTACACAAACCCGCACCAGGAAATTCCTTGACGTTTGCGTTGTTTGATTGGAATTTGGGCCGGGCGGTTGCGGAGGCCCAATGAAGCCGCCAGCTCCAATCGGATCGTTCGATTGCACACTGCTAGCCAAAGGCAGAAGCAAGGGCTGCAGGAGAAGAGCAAACCCTGTCAGAATTGAAGTCATAGCGCGTCTAACAGGTATTTCATCCTCCTTAGAGTCAAGACTCCTGTAGGTCTTGGTGCGGTCGTGCATTTAGCCACTGCAAAGCCAGCAAAAAGGAACGCCTGACGATCCATCCTGCGACATTCGAAGCTCGTCAC
>JBGOTQ010000402.1:0-6707 GCA_041476565.1 Terriglobia bacterium
ACTTCAAAATTGATGGTCCGAGGAGTAATGGCGCGAGGGTGCTGCTGGCTCTTCTCGCCCGCGCGTTTGATCTTGTAATCATCAATGTCAGCGCGGGTGATGGCTTCGATGTAGCTGCGTCTGCCGAGGTGCCGCTCAAAGTGCTCCAGGACCTTCTGGTAGCGCTGTAGGGTCTTGGGCTTGTCGGGGGAGTGGACACGCACATGACCAGTGAATACTGCGATTGCGTCCTGTATGGGTGTGGCGGTGCCATCTTCCGGTTTCGGAAGTTCCTTGCCGTTGGCGACCAGTTCTCCGATGAGTTCGTTTTGTTTCCTGCGTTGCGCTTCGGCCGCCTCGCTGGGCGTCTGCCCCGCCAGTTCCCGCTTGCGTTTCTTCCCTTCCCACCATTCGATAAAGAAATAACCGGGGCGTTTGTCCCAGACATACCGCGAGCCAATCTTCCGCAGGGAGATGAACTTCCACACACCGGCCTTCTCGCGGATCTTCTTGATGATGCGGACACGTTTCTTGAGGGCCATCTCTCGCTCCTTTATAGGAGAGAAAGACACCGGTGTTGTCAACGCCTGGTGTCTATTTTTGCAGAATCATAGACACCATGAGGTTATTATGGTTTGTAAGTGATTGCAAGTAAAAAGAAATGATTAGATATGGAGGCGAGGAGGGGATTCGAACCCCTGGATAAAGGTTTTGCAGACCTCTCCCTTAGCCACTTGGGTACCTCGCCACCTATGCACGATTGAGGCGGAACTACTTTAGACTTCATCGCATTTATACCCTTAAACCTCCAGGTCCGTCAAGCTACTAAGCAGATCTCCCCCGCCCCTTAAATTGCAGGATAACGAATGGGCGATAAAACCCGAAATCTATATGTAAAGGAGCAGTGGTGGAGTATAGACCGACAGACCAGGGGTCCCGAATGATCACCTTCTTCGTGCCCGGAACTGAGAAGACAACCATGGAAATAAATGAAATCCAATGGGGAAAACTCGTGGAAAGGTTAGCAGGTCTGTCGGACATGGTGCTGGCACCGGGAAAAGAGTCCATTGGTAAATATTTGAAGGGGCTGGAGACCACACTGGGGCCCAATCTTGAGAATTACGGGAATGTGAAAAGCAGCGATGCGCCGGAACCACAACCGCTGGGTGTGCAGGGAAAGGACGGTTTCCGCCCGCTTGTTTTCACTACACAGGAATTAGCCAGCTCATACGCCCGCCGCCAGTAGTCGTACGGTGCCGACGAACCAGTTCTCACCTTCACCAAAGGATGGGGGGCCGGCCTTGGAGAATTTCTGCTGCGCGGCTATGCCGGAGTTATTCTCGACTACGGAAGTTCCCAATCGTCGTCACTTGACCGCAGGACAATGGCCAGCGTCTATGCGTTGTTAACGATTGAGAGCTTCTCCGAGTCGAAGGTTCTCCTCACCCTTCGAGCCAACGGCAGCTATCATAGCCAGAAGGTCCCTGACGGTTCACGGCAGGCTTTTGTGTACGATAGTCAGGAAGCAGGAGACCGTGCGCTTGCTCGTCTGAGGAGTGGGCAGCCCACCCTTGATCTGGAGGAGACAGGGACATACAGATTCCTGCAGCGGTCCCTGGAGGCTGGGATTGAACGCCTTGTTGTAAACTTCGGCCTGGAGGATGAACGGACCTATTCCAAGGCCGACATGCATCGGATGATTGGATTGATAGAAGGCGCAGCTCGGACCTCTGCACCACTGCAGTTCCCCAAGGGTGCTGAAGAACCGGCCTTGCGCTTGCGGGCAAAGTCCCCGCCAAGGTTTCCTCCGATACCCGCGCCGGGACGCAGCGAGGAGGCTACGGTAGCCTGTTTTACCTCCTGGCGGCAGAAACTGGAACAACGCAGCATTGAACCCAGGCAGTTTCTGGAGGCCTTTGCCTTTGAGATGGATATTCACGTACCCGTCTACGGAGAACCAATCGACGGCCTGGCCTGGCCGCGGATTTTTCCAATTATTGGTTTGGGATGCGCCAGGAAGCCGGCGGAGGTTATGGGGTCGTCACCCACAACGGGGCTTATTGTCTCTTCAGTAGTGAAGATAGTGCCAACCATTACATCCAGCAGGCGCCGAACCTTCTTCAAGGGAGATTTCAGCCCCGTGCAACAACTTCACGCTGGGGAGCTGATACAGTGTTTGACCACGCACTGAAAACATTTTCCCAAGCTTGGATTGATCCCGATAATCCGGGATCGTCAGAAGGCCTGTTTTTGAACCGGTCTGCCTTGGAAGCTGCTGTTGCCCGTACCGAAGAACACCTCAAGCCTCGCTTCCCGGGATTCATCTGGGGGGAGTCGGGATTACGTGAGTAGTCACAGGTACTCCAGCCGCTCAGAGGATCGCCCTTCCCCGAGCCACCGTGACCGTGGCTATTAAAACACATATTTATATGAAAGTGCCCCATAACCTTTACAAGTTCACTACCGCCCATGAAAATGGTAGGGGTAGCCACGATGAATTCGTACTCTGAATTCATTGTGGGCTTCTCAAATGTGGTCACAAGCCCACGACAAACCAAGAGCGGTTTGTCGTGGCTACCAGAACTCGCATTTTCATGAAAGCCGTTCATACCCCTTCCAGAGCACCACGCAGCATGGAAATAGGGACGCGACATCTTAAACGATCACAAATGTAAGATCCAATTGGTCATGCTCATCCTCGTTTTCGTCGTCGTATTCGGAAAATTCCATATCGAGGGCAACAACGAGCACGACGACGGGGACGTTTCTCAAGCGAGCCCAGAAATAAATCCCGACTCTTTGCCGTCTTCTCTCGTCTAAACTGACGTAATGGGTAGGAATAAGAGATGAAGGGATGAAGCGGGTGGAAGAAGCGCTGAAGGCAACCGTGCTGAGCGAGGGGCCAATGAAGGCTTCCGAGATGATTAGCCAGCAGGAAGCTGCCTGGGTGGCCGCCAGCCGCAAAGGCGATGCCCTAGCTTTCAATCGGCTAGTCCTAAAGTGGGAACGAGCCATCTTCAATTTGGCTTTGCGAATGCTCCAGGATGAGGATGAAGCGGCCGAAGCCGCCCAAGAAACGTTTCTGCTGGCCTTTAAAGGGATTTCCCGGTTCCGTCAGGACGCCCGCTTTTCCACCTGGCTATATCGGATTGCTGCCAATCACTGCATCACCCGTTTGCGGCAGCGGCCGCCGGTGCCGCACCTTTCGCTGGACGACCAGGAGACGGAGGCATCTCTCAACAAGGACCTGCCGGTCGGAGAGTCGCATGAGAGCGAGCTACTTCGAGAGGAGCGCCGTCAACATGTGATCCAGGCTCTGGCTCGACTCTCGGAGGAACAGCGAGTCGTGGTGGAGTTGAAATTTTTTCAGGAACTGACCTTTGAGGAAATTTCCCTGGTAGTCCAAGCCCCCCCGAGCACAGTGAAGAGTCGGCTATACAGTGGCCTGGAGGCCTTAAAGTCTCGACTGGGACGGACGGACCGAGGAATCAAGGGAGGATTGAGAAATGACAACAGCGTGTGACTATTTCCGCCAGCAAATCGGTAAGGCCCTGCTGGACGACCTTGTTGCAGGGGAACGAGAAGCATTGGAGGCTCATCTGGCGGAGTGTCCGGCCTGTAGATTTGAACAAGAGCTTTACGCCACTACGGTTCGACAGTTGAGGTCCACTGCGGACGTCCCGGTCCCACGGCATTTCTTTGTATATCCTGAAACCAGCCAGTTGACGCCCTGGCGACTGTTTCAACAATTGAATCTCGCGTGGCGTGTGATCATTGTCGTTGCGACCATCGGGCTGGTGGTCGGAGCAGGGTTACTAGTTTCTAATTTCCAATTAAGGGCCGAAAACGGGACTTACTCTTTATCCTTCGGGAAACCTCCACTTCCCCGCCCCGCCTGGATGACAACGGGCAAGGATGTTGAAGCACTCAAACAAGAATTACTGGTGGTCATGGAGGAAAGACTACAGCGCGAGCGGCTGGAGTTCATCCATCTGGTACAGGCCGAACTCAAGCAGTCAACCACCCTGAGCAGCCAGCAACAGCGGCAATTGCTCCGGGCTGCACTTGAAAGCATGGAAACTCGATTCAACAACCAGTTGACGTCGGCTGGCAAGGCGCTTGAGGCACGCAACGACCGAGCATTGTTGAGTCTCATCGGGGCCTGGCAAACCCAGCGTGAACGCGACTTGGTGCGAATCACTGCCAGTTTCGACCAAATGATGGCGCAAGGGCAGCTGAAGGAAAGGCAGACCGCTAATATCTTAAACACCCTGATCCAGGTAGCTGAATTGAAAATGCAGTAGCCAGATCCTTCTGTCGTTTTTACTTTGCTTAATACAACAATAAAGATGAACAAAGCGCAAACACAAAGAAGGCAAAGGAGGCTAATAAAATGATGCGTCGAATTTTGACTGGTTTTTGTGTGGTGCTAGCAACCCTGATCTCCCTGGCCGTGACGGAACTGGCGCAGACCCAATTGTTCGACCAGGAAAAGAGCCGGCAGGAAATCGAGACCATGCGAGGAATTCTGAGAACTACTTTGGATTACGCACTCAAGAGGAACCCTCAGGTGACCGAGGATTCAAAATTCGGAGATCTTACCGGCTTTAGCCGGTCCAACCGGGTGAGTGGTTTTTACCTTTATGGCCAAGGCGCGCTGTTTAGCATATCGCTAGTCTCACCTTCATCGGCAGCGTTTGCTCCCATGGCTGCATTAGCAGAGCTGGCGCCCCCAACGCCACCGATTCCGCCAGCTGCCCCGGCCCCTCCGCCGGCCCCTCCGCTGCTGAATGAGGACGATCTAGCCGCGATTCGCCAACAAGCCGAGGCCGCCAAAGCAGACAGTGCATCCACTGTCGCTCAGGCCAAGCAGCAACAAAGAGAAGCAGCACGGCAGATGGATGAAATCATGAAACAGTCCGCGAGTGTACAGAAGAAAATGGGGGAATGGAGGAAACAGAATGCAGAGGCGCACGCCAGACTGCAGGTGCAAATGGCCAGTGCCAAGGTCGCATTAGTGGAGACACTCGCCAAGTATGGAGACTCACTCAGCGTGGTCAAGCCGCAGGAATACATCACCATTGCGATTTCAGGGGAAGGGGAGCCCTGGTTCTCAGACGAGTTTTCGGTTGTAGGACCCGTCACTGCGGATCGGCATCAGCAGATCGTTTCCGTCCAGAAGTCGGTCGTTACAGACTACAAAGCGGGACGAATATCCCTGGATGAATTCAAGAAAAGGGTTCTGTCCTACACCAATTGACGCGAGAGGATTCATTGTAAGTTCAGGGAACGACTCAAAATCTTCCTATCACGGGAGATATTGTGTCGTTCTCATGCCCGACCATCTCCGAACCCCTGATCGTAGGCATAGCAGCCATTCCATAGAATTCTCAGCACTTTCCCCTGCATAGCTCTTCGTCCAACTGAGCTCCTACGTCGATGGGGTTCTTCTGCCTGGCGTTTCACGAGGCATTCTCTCTGAAATTGACAGGGCGAGAAAAATCCTGCAGAGTTAATTACCGACTCGTCAGAAACCTAGGTAATGCCCCTTTTGCAGGAGACCAAGTGTCTCGCTTCAGTTTATGTCTGTTCCTTTTGGCACCTTGGTTCCTGTCGGCAGAACAGCTACCGATTAAGACCTACAGTGCTGCCGACGGGTTGGCAGGCAATCAAATCAACAAAATCTTCCGGGACTCGCACGGGTTTTTATGGTTCTGTGCCAGTGAAGGCCTGTCCCGATTTGATGGGTACAAATTCGTTGAATACCGGATTGGTCCCGGCCCGTTTCAACCTGAGGTGAGAGACATCCAGGAGACCCGGAGCGGTGTTTATCTGGTTTCTACAAGAGCAGGCCTTTTTGAGTTCAAGCCTCGTGGTTCTTCAGAAGTACAGCCGAGGGAAAGGCGTGGAGCGGATTTTCCTCAAGCAGATGTAGGGACGGACGGCACTACTCCGAGTCGGTTCATAGGCTACCAGCCCAATGAGTCAGGGGCCAGTTCAATCTGGGCGTCGCTTGAGGACGCAACCGGTAGAATGTGGGTGGGGACAGCAGGGGGATTGTTCCAACTTGAGGAAAAGGGAGGGAAATGGATCTTCCATCTTGTTGACATCGGACTGCCTAAGGAAACCGAAGACGAAAGTATTGTCCGAACTCTTATGCCCAACCGGCACGGCGAGCTTTGGATTGGCGCTGAAAGTGGGCTCTACCTTCGCCATCCCGATGGCCGAACTGAGCGATTCACGACGCGAGACGGTCTTCCGGTCAACCAGGTTCGGGCCATTCAGGAAGATCGGGAAGGACAATTGTGGATTGCCACCCGCCTGGGGTTATGTCAGATGGTTTCCGAGCCCGGTCGTGCCCGCCCCATCGTTTCCCGTGTTTACACTGAAGCGGATGGTCTCCCTAGCCGCAACATCACGTCCTTATGGCAGTCTTCCGATGGGACACTCTGGGTTGGGCTGATCGGAGGTCTGGCCGAAATGGTTCGAGCAGCCGGCCCCGGAAGGCAAAGATTCAGGGCTTACGCGGCTGATCAGGGATTGGGCAACATCAACATCTGGGCATTGGGAGAGGACCAGAACGGTAATCTGTGGATGGGGCACGAAGGCGGGGTCATGAAGCTGGCTCGTCGCGGGTTCGTATCTTATGGGATGGCGGACGGCCTGGGGAGTTCCTCCATTGCCTCTATCTTTGAAGATCAAGTGGGGGAACTGTGTGTCAGCAGCCT
>JBGOTQ010000403.1:0-6633 GCA_041476565.1 Terriglobia bacterium
CCGGGCAACGCGCCAGAACAGTGTCCACACCAGCCAGGATATCGCGCAGGTCACCACCGCCAAAGTCTCTTGTGTTGGCTTCCGTGAACGCTTCTCCTCGCCCATAACTCCCGCGCGGGTTAGGGAACAGCACGAAGTAGCCTTCTGCCATCAGCGGTCCTTCAATATCCCCGGGCCAGTAAGCAGTCACGACGCTTGCAGGCCCGCCGTGAACGAACACCACCAAAGGATAAAGTGCCCCGGGTTGCACCTGTTTCGGATGGATGAGCCAGCCCTGCACATCGAGCCCTTCGCTCTTCCACTCCAGGCTTTCTGCCCTGCCCCACATCACCTTTTGCCTGCCGTTGACGTGAGTAAGTTGTTTCCAGGAACCGATGACGCCAACCCAAACTTCAGGAGGCGATTGGAAAGACTGACGGATCAAGGCACATGTGGAGCCATCTTCCGCCACTGCAAAGTTCGGATAGTACCCCCCAGCGGTTAGACCTTCCGCACCATGCCATTGGGGCTCGATGGTTCCCTTTGAGAAATTCAAGATCGAGATGTCACTGCCTCCTCCCTCGTATTCTGTGAACAAGAGCTTCGACGGCGAAAGCCACTTCAGCCATGTTGGAGACGATTTCCTGCCGGAGGTGTAGTTCCGGGCTGCGCCTCCTTCAGCTGGCACCGTGTTTAGATCTCCTCCGTAGAAACCTTCATCGCTCATGAGTCCCTCAACGAAGGCGATGGTTCGGCCATCGGGTGACCATCTGGGCAAGGCAATTTGCCGCCTGGGATGGTAGACCAAGCGCGCCTTGCCGGTCTCGCAATCCACGATATAAAGCTGAGCCACCCACCAGTTGTTATCTCCGGGGCCGGGTGCGGCTGTCACTGTGAATCGCTGGCCGTCGGGTGACCAGTCGTAGTCGTACACGTGGAGGCCGGGAGGCGTGACAAGCTGTACTTTTCCAGTGCCCGCATCGACCATTGCGACGCGCTGGTTGCGGATCACTTCTTCGATCACCCCTATCCGTGATTCTTGGGCGCCTAAGGGCCCTCCACCCAACCCGCCCTCAACATGAAGGAAGGCGATTTTCCTGCCATCGGGAGACCAGCGAGGCCTCGCCATGTAGCCAATGACCTTCGTCAACTTTAGGGGGCCGCTGCCATCGGCTCGGGCTACCCAGACTTGACTTTGCCCGTTCTCCCCTGCATCCGAGAGAAATGTCAATTGACTGGAATCCGCCGACCACGCGGGGCTGGACTCCAGATGCAACCCTTCGCCTACAGGTTTCAACTGCACAGCTCCCCTGCCCTTTTGCCACTCCTGCACATACAGCCCTCCGTGCTCGCTTTCAGGCTTTTCCACCCAGGACACCCGGTCACCGTCAGGCGATATGGTGATGTCGCTGATTTCCGAGGTTTGGGCCAACTGTTCCCACGGCTTAGCACTTTTCGACTCCACCTCAGCCTGTGGCCAGGCAGGTGTCACGCACAGAAATAGGAGAAGGATCACATCCAACGAAAGGAAGGTCACGAGGCTCATGACACCACCGGTATCTCTTGTTCCCTGTGTGGATTTCTGGTCGGTATAGATGTATTTGTAGTCGAATCTCTGTCTGATTGTCCTCTTGTCGGTCAATCCCATAAGGAGACGGGCCTTCCTTTCCAATAGTCATTCAAGGGGCACTCCTGTCGGAGTGCATTCGATGGAACGCGGGCATCCTGCCCGCCTTTTTGGGAGTCTACGTCGCTCACAAAAATGGGACTTCAATAATGAAATGGCCTGCTATGGCACTATAGGCAAGACAATGTGTGACGGGTAGGTCCTCGATCGGTAGATCCTCTGCGTGGCTTCCCGGTAATCAGACTCCCTGGCAGTAAAAATGTTGTCCACAAAAGTCTGCGGATTGCGATCGTAGAGGGGAAACCACGTGCTTTGTACCTGAACCATGACCCGGTGTCCCTTCAGGAACGCGTGGTCGTTGGTGTGCAGGTCAATTCGGTAGCGCGTAACCTGGTTGGCCGCAATCGGTCTCGGATGCTCAAAACTCTCGCGGAAGCGCCCACGCAGGATTTCGCCGGCGATCATCAGTTCGTATCCAGCCAATGACGGGTTCTCCGGATAAGACTCCGGATAAACGTCGATCAGCTTCACAATCCAGTCGCTGTCAGTCCCGGTTGTCGAAGCATAGAGTTCTGCGACGATGTCACCGGCGATCTTCGTCTCCTTCTTCAAGGGTTCGGTTTCCCAGGTCAAAACATCCGGACGGTTGTCCACGAAACGCTGGTCTTCCACGAGCCAGGTAGGCCAGCCGCCCCCCGGATAGGTCGGGCTGATCGGCCGGTGCCTATAGGGGACGGGATGGTGCGGATCGGAGATGTAACTGTCGAATTGGTCGCTCTCTCCGGCAGGCGGGTCAAACGAAAGCCTGCCGTTTGACTGGAGGTAGATGTTCCCGGCCTGAACCTCCGGCGGCGGCCATGAATCGTACTTCTCCCAGCGGTTAGAACCAGTCTCGAAGACCATGGCCTCCGAGAACCCCTTGGATCCCTTATCCTTAAGCCAGTATGCGAACCAGGGAGCTTCGATCTCAGTGCGAAAATACTTGCTGGTATTGCAGTCAAAAGGGATTACCCCGAGTTTACTACCGTCCGGACCCGCCCAACCGCCGTGGTTCCACGGGCCGACCACCAGGTAATTTAGGTGATTCGGGTCGTTTCTCTCAAACAGTTCATAAACCTTGAGCGGCCCGTAGAAGTCCTCCTGGTCCCACCAGCCGCCAACGTTTAGATTGGGAACATGGGGGACACCAATGTATGGCTCAAAGGCTTGCTTCTGCCAGAATTCGTCGTAATTGGGATGATTGACGAAGTCGTTCCATGTGGGTATCTTGCCGTGGAGATATTTCTCATTGACGTTCGATAGGGCACCCAGCTGCAGATACCACTGGTAGGTATCGGCGCGGTCAAATTCGAAGTCGCTGTTCTTTTCCTTCGATGTCTCCATGCGTGCTGCGTATTCGAATCCGTAGCTGAGACGGAAGGCGCCGTTGTGATGGAAGTCATCACCCAGGAACATATCGGCAGGAGTGGCCTGTTCCGAAGCCGCTTTCAACCCCGGGTGCGGGTCAAGAAGGGCCATCGTAGTCAGCCAGCCGCCATAAGAAATTCCCTTGATACCTACCCTCCCGTTGTGGCCGTTTATATTTTTCAGCAGCCACTCAATCGTGTCATATGTGTCGGCGCTTTCGTCAATCGCTTTGGGATCACTTTTCCCACGCACCGGACGCATCATCACGAACTGACCTTCGGATTTAAACCGCCCACGGATGTCCTGGAAGGCAAAGATGTAGCCCTCGGAGATCAAATGCCAGTTGGAGGTGCGAAGGTCCTTCTCTTCGCCCAGGGCACCGTAAGGAGTGCGGGACAGCAGGATGGGAAGATTCTCTTTAATCTCTTTGGGCACAAAAATCACGGTATGCAGCTTGACGCCGTCGCGCATGGGAATCATGACGTCGCTTCTCGTAAATAGAGAGACTCCGTCCGAGATGTCTTGGGCGAGCGACCCATCTGAGTAACAAAAAAGGAATGCCACAAGAAGCCACTGCAGGCGGGTTGTTCGAAGTTTCATGGCTTGTCCCCTCGAGGACCAAACTCCTTCGGGCCCCAATGATGGCCGTGGCGTGCAAGGCACATCATAAAGCAAAATACTCCCCTCCAGCGTCCACTAAAAATGGACTCCAGCAAACTTAAGACTCTAACTCAAGCGTGACGTTTCTGCCTGGTTGGCGCAGTGCGCCAATTGCGCGACTTACCAATATGCGGCCTGGGCGCCTTCACGCAGAAGCACCGGCCGCACGCGTCTTCGTTTCTCCCGTCAAAGCAATTTCAGGCTCCTTTTGCGCTTCTCGCCAGAGCAAGACTCCCGCAGAGGCAAACGTGGCTATGAAAGCCAGGTTAAAGAGCATGATCCCGATGTTGAGGATACGATTGCTATTGGCGATGAAGGCAACATTGGTGAAGAGGAACATGGCGACCTGAGCCAGGAACAGGTTGCCCACCATTTTACTGAGACCGACTTGGGACCGAAGTGCCACCCCCCACAGCAGGTTACACACAGTGATAGCCAGCAAGGCCTGCATCTGAAAGGAGAAAGCGACCTGGTCTAACGTGGCTAACTGTTCTTTCAGGTTTTCGGTCACTGGACCCCGGGCAAATCCAATCATCGTTGAGCCGATGACAGACGTCGCCAGGAAGCCAACCACGCCAAGCCCGGCAAGCGCAGCGCCAATGTATGCCCGTCCAGGTGTACGTTCCCTCAAGTACCCAAAGATTCCAACCAGGGCTGGAATCCAAATGAGGTACGACAACAGATCAAGCCGGGATGCAACCTGATTGCCTCTAGCCAAGGCCATCTGAATTATCCGGTCTGGACTCGGCGCCGTCGTGCTGGCCATCATGAATCCGTTGGTGGCCAGCGAGATGACATAACCCACCAAGCCGACCCCGGCAAAAACCAATGCACAAATCCCTGCCCATTTGAAAAGTCCACGAAAGTTCATGGTCTCCTCCTTAGATGACTTCAAATTGCCTAAATTGGGTTGGGAAAAATAGAAATGGAAAGAGTAACTCCCCCAATAATCTATCAAGTATTGACTTGTGTGTAAAGTGCGCCGTCGAGAGAATGTGCATTTCAACCTGCGACAGGTTATTGGGGGAAACCTTGAATGCTATTGTCCCGGAGGGACACCCGGACCTTTAGTACTTTGAATTGCACCCGGCGAAAGAGGTCCGATTGAATGGGGTCGACATGAAAGGCGGAGGACCCATGTGTCTCAGAACTATAAGATTCTGGAAAATTTACTGGACAGCCCAAGCCTGAATTGTTATTCTGTTTCATTATGTCTTAGGGAGTTTGAAGAGGGAGTTAGCCTGTGCCTCGTCCTTGAGGGGACCCGGCACGATAACATATAGATTTAATGACCGGCGCCTAGAACGGAGGCATCGCATGTATACTGACCATATGTTCCGGAACAAGAACGAGGGCCGCTTTTTGCGGAACTGGTCCGGTTCTTCGTTTGTTTCCGGTATGGCCAACCTGACCTGGAAGCTTTTTCAAAGCATAAATCGCAGTCTTCCTGAAGGGGAACTGCCTAGCCCAAAGTGGGCCCCTGGAAAAATGCTGAAGAGCCATCAACGCTCCGCACCTACCCTGGGGATTCCTCGATGGACCGATTCTCTTTGCCCCAAGTGCATTCCGGAAGTGCGAAATGCCATAATTCGCGGGGAACAGGATCTTTCGGTTTTAGTCCAAGGAAATCCCGGGGAGATCAAAGCCCAGATTCTCGAGGAAGACGGGCGAGTCTTAGTGAGAAAGGTCTGCGAAAAGCACGGTCCGTTTGAAGACGTGCTCTCTACCAACCCCGCCTTTACCCGGCGGATCGAGAGCCTCTTTTTTGGTCGTGACTTCCAATGCGCCGAGGATGAAGCGGTCCATCGCCACGGCGCCTCCACCATCAAGTTTGGCCGTGGATCAGTCCTGACCGTGGATCTTACCAACCGATGTAACATGATGTGCAACCCTTGTTTTATGGATGCCAATCAGGTGGGGTATGTGCATCAGCCCGATTATGAAGAGATCAAAGCTATTCTGGACCGGGCAGTGTCCTTCAAACCCCGTCGCCAGGTCATTATCCTGTTCTCGGGGGGCGAACCAACTATTTCCCCTTATTTCCTGGACGCAGTTCGCTATGCCAAGAAGATCGGTTTTTACCGGGTGTTAGCTGCCACCAACGGAATTCGTTTCGCTCAAAGTGAGGAGTTTACTCAGCAGGCCCATGAAGCTGGATTGCATGGGGCCTACCTGCAATTTGACGGGACAACTGAAGAAAAGAACAAACACCGAGGGGTCGGCAATCTGCTGGATGTCAAGCTGCAAGCGATTGAAAACATGTCCAAAGTGGGGATGAAAACCACCCTGGTCACCACGATTGTGAATGGTGTCAACAACGACAACATCGGATCTATCGTAGAGTTCGCCGCAAAGAACATCGACAAGATCCAGACCATTGCCTTCCAGCCCGTCTCTTTCACCGGACGAGATGAAGATATTACGGATGAGACCCGCTATGCCCAACGCTACACCCTGTCACAAATGGTGGAAGAACTGAAGAACCAGTTGAAGGTCGATTGGGAGCCAATGCGCGATTGGTTCCCGCTCTCCTCCTACAGCGCGTTTACGAGCGTCATGGATCTGCTGCAAGGAGATGATGCCCCATGGGGGTGGAGCGCCTGCAACTGCCATCCTAATTGCGGTATCTTTAGCCTCCTGGTTGTGAACCGTCGAACAGGCGAATTTACTCCGCTTTACAAGTTTTTCGACTACGAGCAATTTATCCGGGACGTAGCCGTCATTACCGACACGGCTCGTGGGAAGAAGCTCACCGCAGCCCAACTGGCCCTGTCGATCATGCGGAACTACAAAGCCGACCAGGCGCCGAAGGGATTCCCGCTTACGCAGGTTGTCAATCTCTTTAAGCCGAGTTCGGAAAGGTCCGACAGCGACCGTAACGACCGTATGAAGACCCGGTCCGAACGGGATGAGTGGCGAGTCTTGGCAGTCGAAGGAATGTGGTTCCAGGATCTCTGGAC
>JBGOTQ010000404.1:0-6585 GCA_041476565.1 Terriglobia bacterium
GGATGGTCAGTTTAGTGCTGTAGTGACCTGCGCCATAGACCACGGGAACCCGCCCGCCGAGAACCTGTTTTGCCAGGCGGAATAATCGGAGACGTTCCTCATTTTCCAGGGCAATGAATTCGCCACTGGTTCCAGCAATAACCAAGCCATCCACACCCTGATGGACGAGCCAATCCCAATGCTGGGCGGTAGCTTCCTCATCGAGGTTATTGTCCTGATCAAACATGGTAAGCGCGGCAGGGAAAATCCCACGGAACCGTTCAAGATTATAAGGCATGTTGATCTCCTGGCTTTCACGTTCCCACCAAAGGGTAGCCCATGGCAGTTCCCCTCACCGGCTAGAAAGAATCTTAGTGTTCTGGAAGGCAGTAATGACTTCCTGACGGGTCATGCCATTCAACTCCAGGTAACGACATTTACCGGCTGGCAGCCTCACTTTACCCGCATGCGGTTGGAGTGGCATCTCCTTACCCAACTCCTCCAACAGCCGCACTTTGTCAGGTGCAAGGGAAACCTCAACGTTCGCTTCTCCTGAGACGTGCCAATAGACAACATAATGTTTTCCTTCTCGCTCAAAGACAAATGCCTGCACGGAGGGATTTCCGCCTCCAACTCTTGGTATCTGCTCATAGGGAAGCAGTTCATACTCTCCCGGTTCGTTCACAAGAAGATCGTGCTCCTGATGGAGATTGCGCAGTGCTTTCTAATTCTCGTCAGTCAACCAATTACGGGCGCGGACATCCTCCCAACGCCGGATTACTTCAAGGTTATCAGGGGTCCGAGGATGCAACTCCAGTTTTTCTAGGTCAGCCTGCAAGGCGATGGGACAATCCCATGCCGCAGCCCGGCTGGTGACATACTCCAGCATGTCGGACTGCATGCCTACCGTGTCTTGGTCAGGTAGCCAGTAACCGATCCATCCAAAGTTGATGTTGGTAAAATCGAGCGCTACTCTCTCTGCTTCCGCTGTCGGGTGTTCGCGCGTAGCCGCTTTGATGACCTCTGGCTGGAAAATGTCAAAAGCATTTCCCCGGGCCAGCATGTGCCAACTGAAATGTGACTTACAGGCTCCCTCGGCAAACAGCGGCTCCGGCTGGAGTCTGCGGTGGACGAGCCATTGGGCCCAGGAAACAGTAAACCAGTAGGGAGGATGCACGGCCTCAGCTTCGTCGAAATATGCAAACTGAAATTCTGCGTTCCGGTAGATCGTTCCCAACGGCTGCGCCACTTCCTCCTGAATGGTAGTTCGCTGGTCAAAGCGGACGAAAAGGGGCCAGGTATCCACATCTAGTATCCCGAGCTTGCACCCTGTGTCGTGAGTGGCAGACCGGGTATCGAGTTGGCTTCTTTGGCACCCAAGGAACTGGTAAGGCGGAGTGGTTGTGTAATTCTCATATGTAATGAGTTCGTTGCTGATCTTGAGGAACCGTCGCCCATCCTCCAGCGGAGCTCCCCGGGGATTCTCGTCAACTGTGACAGTCGTTGTCTTGGCATCTAGAGGCGTCACCAGTGTCAACAGCCGGCTCAAATTTAAGCGAGGGTCTGGCTTGCCCATCACGTAGGGATCTGTCTTGTCGGCCTTGTTGTAATGAAGATGGAGCCCCGCAAGCAATCCGGCCTGCTTGATCTTTTGCACAACCACATGCAAATCGTCCATGCCTTTGGGGTACTCAGGTCGCCACTCAAAATGACCACTGCCTTTGGCGAAAGCTCTGCAGTAGGTCACCATGGCTCGGAATCCAGCCTGCCTTGGATAAGCGATATGCTGATCGATATTCTGTGGCCTGACGTTCTGTGTTTCGCAATACGACCATTTGTACTCTTTGCGACGTCGGCTCTCTGCCCCGCGTGGCAGATTGAAGTCTTGTTCAACAGAGGCGATCCGATCAAGGAGGTTTGCGGTGGCCGTGGTGACCAAGGCTGCACCGACTCCTTCTAGTTTGACCTCATCTACGGCACTCGCACTGAAAAGACGAGAGTCAGGAAACTGGCCCGCATCAATTTTGGCATAGGGGTCGGTCGCCAGAAGATTGAAGGCTACCTTCTCATCCCACAGGACATTAAGCCAATCGCCAAAATTCTTCCGTTCGCGAATCGGAAGCTGCAAAAAGCAAACTTCATCCACGCAGGTTTTTGGTTTGTCCCGGTAACCTGCCGTTGTCTTATAGTCCAGTTCTTCCAGCCGGAAGCCAATATAGGCATTTGTGATTCTCAATCGAATTCGGGCTTCATAATCCAGCAAACCGAAGGAAACAACCAAAAGGTCGCCTTCCCGGCGGACCGAGTCCGCCGCAAACACCGTGGATTTTGCCGGATAAGCGAGCTGCAGTTCATTGTTATAGGGCCGGCGGTACTGAGTGGCGGTAAAAACAGGAAGTCGAGTTCCTGGAACAACGCACTCCTGTCCTGTCGGTTTGTGGACCATGCTGTGGACCCGACAGTCCTTTCCTAGCACCAGACGCATCTCCACATTCTCAATGACGATGCCCCCCTGTTCTATTTGGCCCCTTCAACCAGCAGTCAAAATCGCCAGGACCAGAAGGCCAAATCCCACCCATTGCCTCATGCCAAGCTCCTTTCCGAAGAGGTGGAAAACCAGACTCTTTTCCATTTCGATGCCCACTGGGGATAGACCTGCCGGATCCATTTCACAGCGAGCGCAAGGTAATCCGCATAGCGGCTTTTCTCAAGGAGAGGATAATCACTGCCAACCACAATCGAATCCGCCCCAAACATCCCGATCGAGTGCAAAGCGCAGCCGGCGACATCCAGATGAGGAAAAGGCTCGTTAGAGAAGTGGGCGATCGCGGAGATCCCCGCAATAATGGAAGGAAGGCTACTCAACTTCTCAACCGTCTGTCCCCAACCCGCGTCGGCTAGGCCATTCTGTTTGGGCCAGGCGAGATGGGGCACGTATACACAAAGATGCGGGTGCCGGCAGGCAAGAGGCATGAGTTTTTCTGTCAAGGCCGCAATTCCGCTCTCTGCATGTGCCAAAAGCCACTTCCCCGAAGATTCCAACTCAGGGACAAAGTCTCCCAAGTGTTCCAGGTCAGAGGTCTTTACCCGCAAACCCAACGTGCTACTCTGGTTCAGGAGTTTCAACAGTCGATGGGTTTGATCCGGGCGAAAGCACAGAGCAATACGGAACTGGGGTCGCGGCGAGGCAATCAGGTGCTGCAGGCATGAGTGGTTATCACCTCTCCAGGTTTCCACCAGCAGTGCTCGTTTAATACTCGCTGACCTCATTCTTTCTTCCAAATCAGAAACAGGGTCCGGACTCGACATGTCCAGATGTGTGTAAGCATCCATCATGGCTCCTGTCCTTTTATCCCCCAGAGAATTGCCAGGAAGGCCAGCCAGGGCAAAAGCCCGATCAAGATAAAGGTTAGGGCCGTTTGATTTAAGTCAGACAGCCGTCCCACATAGGGACTGAGATAACCATAGGTTAGGTTCCCTAGCCCGCCAAGTAATCCGGAGGATGTACCTATATAGTCTGGTTCCAGGTCTTGTATTAGGGTATGGTAGATGACCAGGAAACCAGCCACCCCGAGCGCGACCAGCATCAAGCAAATAACGGCCATATAGGTGTATGGCGTTATGCCAGTGAGCGTCGCGGCGGACATCAGGACACAACTGACAAGCAACGCCAGCTTTCTTGCCGTCGACACGCATAGACCCAGCATCACTAGCTTCCGTACAAACAGGCCCACTAGAATATTGCCGGCTTCCAGACTGCCATAAACAACAATGGAGAGAGCATTCCCAGCAGCGAAGCTAAATCCCCTTTCCGTTTTCAAGTACAGCGGAATCCAGTCAGCAAGAAAGTAACTCACACTGTTGACGACGACGGCTGTAACGGCCAGCATCCAGAAACCGCGCTTACAAAGAATGCGAGTCATAACACGCGATACCTCTCCAAAAGGGAATCTACTGCCCCGAAGTTGCTTGACCCACTCCCGCGTACACCAAAACCACCCCACGATCCACAAACCGCCCAGCGTTCCCGTAGCGACAAAAGCGGCTCTCCAACTGAAATACACTGTGATCAGCGTAACGATAATCGGGGCCAGCATTGCCCCAACCGCAGCACCGCTATTAAAGATGCCATTTGCCAACGGCCGATCTTTGGGTGGTAACAATCGATGGGTTACTTTTAAGGCACATGGCCAATTGAAGGCCTCACCAGCACCAAGCATGAATCGAAACCCAGACAACATTCCCACGGATTGAGCAAAGACAGTCAGAATCCCAGCCAGCGACCAGAGGCCTACCGCCGTGGGATACACCACTCGTGGTCCGTGGGCATCCACCAGCCATCCGCCGGCAATCTGGACAATCCCGTACGCATAGCGAAAGGCTGAGATGACTTCTCCAAAAGATTCTCTGGTGAGCCGAAACTCTGCGATTATCTTTTCAGCCGTCAGAGCCAGTACCTGCCGATCCAGATAATTCAAGACTGTCGCTAAAAAAAGGAAACCACAGATCCACCAAGTCTTGACAGAAGAACTTGCTGATGAATCGGCAGAGACGCCTTCCATAGTGTTTGGATGAAGAAGCTGAGTTCTGTAACGGCTATAACCTTATCTCAGCGTGAAGCAAGGCCTGACACATTGGACTGAAATCAACCAGGTTCTTCAATCTACCTCCACCCCTCATGGGGATGATAAGGGTACTTTTTGAGCGCACACTCGTTCAGTTCCACCCCGAATCCCGGGCAGGTCGGGATCGGAAGATGTCCGTCTTCCACATGAATAGGATTCTTAACGATGTGCGAGAACAGTTCCTGATCGGTCAGTGAACCAATGGTTTCAAGGATATAGAAATTTGGGATGATGGCGGCAAAGTGCAGGTTAATTGCAGTAGCCAGTGGCCCATTGGGGTTATGTGGTGCCATGCCAATATAATGAGCTTCCGCCAAAGCGGCGATCTTTTTCATCCCAGAAATGCCCCCGCTATTAACTAAGTCACATTGAAGAAAATCTACGGCATGTCTCTCAATGAATTCTCTCACGCCGTAAAGAGTGGCCCATCGCTCACCGGCAGCGATAGGAATTGAAGTTTCTTGTTGGACTTTGGCAAGTATGTCAGCATTTTCGGGAGGAACTGGTTCCTCGATGAACATCAAGTTCAGGTCCTCCAACAAATTGCACAACCGTATGGCTGTTTTCAGATTTAATCGTCCGTGGCAATCTAAGGCTATTCCCAGTTCGGGCCCTCCAGCCTCTCTGGCTGCCACAATGAATTCACGAATCTGTTGGAGAACCGATGGTTCTAGGTACTCTGTCTCCTTCCAACTGCGATAAATTTGGCCATTGGTTCCTGAGTAACCAAAAGACTCCCTTTCGCTTTCGCCTACTGCCCCATAAAATAAGGGTAAAGTAGTCTTCAATGCTCGATAACCACGATCCACGCAAGATTTGATGTTTTTCCCAAAATCCTCTGGTGAGGAGCCACTTGGGCAATGACAATAGACGGGAACTCGCTTTCGGGTTGGACCCCCGTGAAGCTTATATACTGGAACCCCGACGCTTTTTCCTAGAATATCCCACAGAGCACAGTCGATAGCACTGATCGCGGTGCTGTGTATTGGTCCGCCCACCCAGAAGGAATCACGATACATTTTTTCCCAAAGATCTTCGATCTCCGTTGGATCCCTACCCACCAGATTTCGTTTTAGCTCCAAGATCGATTTTTCTATGGTCAGGGTCTTCCGTTTCATGACCGTCTCGGAAATTCCTGTGATCCCTTCATCGGTTTCAATTTGGAGGAAGATGGCATTCCGAAAACCTAAGTTCACAATCTGAGTTTTAATATCAGTTAGCTTCATGGCCTTCCCCTACTGACACCCACAATTGGCGGCACAGACATCCATATAAGAATGCAGGCTTATAGTTAAAGCCATGGGACATTTGAAAATACACCAAGGTAAGCTTTTCGCGGGGTTCAATTGCAACCCCCTTACTAGGTGGTATCCCAAGGTTTAGTTAGACTTCTGGTTCGTTGATCACTGGGGGCCACTCTTAGAGTGCCGGAGTAAACGGTCGAGTAGGCTAAGTTAATCTCAATTCCTCGGAATTGTTCCTTTCGTCTATCAATCAAACTCGGAAACAAGCCTCAAGTCTTTTTTCTGAAGTTTGATGTCTACCTAAATGGCCGGGATCGGCAAAGTTGGCTTACTGGATACCTACTTCTCCTAAGAGCCATTTCTCTAGAAATTTGAATGAACGCTCTCCATGTATTTCATGTTCACCATCGAAAAACTCTATCTCAGCCCGGTCCTCTATACCTAGTGTTCGATAATATCCTCGAACAATCTCAAATTCCTGCTCAGCCATGGGCGAGTAGACTACGCGATCTCTCTTTCCCTGTTCTACAAAAAAAGGGCGAGGACAAATTAATGATGCCACATCAGAATCCGAGAACTCGTTCGCCACATTTGGGAAAAAAGCATAATCCTCGTTCGAATCAATGTAAGTATCATAGTGGGGGGACTGGATCAGCATCTTGGGCACTGTCTGGTTAAAGTGGCCGGTCACTACAACTGTTGCTATCCGTTCATCAATTGCACCTGCGTACATTGCC
>JBGOTQ010000405.1:0-6581 GCA_041476565.1 Terriglobia bacterium
CCCGCAAATTACCTTTTCCCGACTTCGGATACAACCTACAATTTCGACTCAGCCCGGTCGTTTAAGAGGGCAAAGTTGGAAGGACTTAACTTCGCTTGCTGACCTACCTCACCGGAATGGTTGACCAGGAATGACTGGTGCGACAATTTTGACTGAACCCGCAAGGGGAGAATCTATGAACGCACAAAATGATTGGGGCCGTCGGCGCTTTCTGCAGACTCTCACCGCAGGTTTTTCCTTGCTTCCAGCGGCTGCCCCGTCGGAAGTGTCGTCAAACCTGAGTCGTGAGAAATGTCCTGCTCTTATGGCCCCACCGGATTCCTCAGGGAAGACATCACCCCCGATCTTTGATCCTCTCCTCGATCCCAGGTGTCGTCAGTTGCCCGGGGCAAAGGTTGATTCCTGGCCGGCGCACTGGATCTGGTATCCGGGACAATTGACGGCGCATCTTCACGCCAAGACGCTGCAGGCATCCATGGCGCGTTGCGCGCAGGTCGGTTATCCGAGCAGCTTCCGGCAGCCGCTCTCTTTTGCTTATTTCCGGATTCGAACAGCGCCCGATTCCGCCAACTCCGTGTGCTGCGCAGGCCCGAACAATTCTCCTTCCTCCACGCGGCCTCCGCTATGCCTGCTTCTCCTCTAACAAATCACTGGCCCTGAAGAACCTGCGTTTCCTCGCCGGGTCACTCCAGTTCAATATCGGGGACATTTTGATTGCAACGATCCGGAAGTGAATGCGATCTGGGCCGCCGGAGCGGCTGCCGTCATCCTGCTGGTGCGGGGGATCCTGGGCATTTGGCCGAAGGAAGCTGGCTACACGGAATGTGAGATACGCCCGCTATTGGGTGGTTTGACCTCCTTCAAAGGATCCGTCCCCACTCCTTCCGGCCCTGTTTCCCTTGAGATGAAGCAAGGTGCGGGTGGCATGCTTTCACTGCCGCCGCATGTCAGGGGGGTGTTGAAAAATTGTGCCGGTCCCTACGGAGAAAAACATCTTTCCGGCCCTGGAAACTTTCAGATCACCTGGGACTGTGGTCGTTGTGATTCTTAACAGTGACGTCATTGCGGTGGTTTCGAAGCCTTAGCGGGAAGGACCCACTGAGGGAAGGTAGTCACAACGATGACTCGATTTCCATCGTACAGACCTCAGGGTGCAATTCAAAGTGCGACAGGTTATTGGGGAAAACATCGAATTTTGTTGTCCCGAAGGGACACTAGAGAGTAGCCGGTGGTTACGCGCCAGGGCGCGTTACCACCGGAATTTTCCCCCGAAATTCGTTTGAACCCCGGCAGGGGTTCTAGAAATCCCGCGTCCCTGCCGGGACGCCAGGAAATTCAGGGAAACGTTAATGGACCAGTGACGACACACCTCGTCCAGTGTGGTGGACTCGTTGCTTGTCACTGGCTACTCTCCGAGGTCCCTCTGGGACCAGTTGCACTTTGAATTGCACCCCAGACCTCGCATCTCGTTGTGGATCTATCCGGGTGGCAGTATACTGACTGCAGCTGCGGAGTTCGCCACACTTCATTTAGGTCTCCGAATATTCAAGGGAGAAGGAGCATGGATTATCGTAACAAGCAGCGTGTGGTCCTAGGCGTGGGCATTATCGCTCTAATCGCCGCCGCAGCACTTTTGGTGCAAACCAAGCACACGACGTCAATCTCGGCGCAAGTACTACTCGGCGATGCCATTCAAACCGCTACAGCGGAAGATAAAAATATCCTGGTTCTTTTCGGAGCATCGTGGTGAGGGTGGTGTCGACGGCTGGATGCCGTCCTGCAAGGACCGGAAGTTAGCCAGCTAATTGCGAAGCATTATGTTTTGGTTAAGCTCCCAGTTCATGATAGCAAGCAGACTACTCCAGGAGCGGAACAACTCCTCGATCAGACCGGCGGCACCCAGGCCGGCTTGCCCTTCTATGCTTTTCTCGATAAGACCGGAATGAAAATTGCCAACTCGTGCGCCATGTCCGGTGGGCAGAATATTGGCTATCCGGGTAATCCCGAAGAGCTCAAGGCGTTTGATAACCTGTTGGAGCGAACGGCACCCCGTATGACCAGTGCCCAGCGCACCCTGATTATAGACCAGCTAAGGCGCAGCACAGCCCGCTAATAGCCGCTATGGGGGGGACTTCACTGGTAATCGCCCTCGAATGCTGAAATCAAGCCCTGACCCCCTCTTTCACTCTCTTTGATTCGAGATCATGGAAAGGCTTGGGTCGTCGGGTTGATGCGCAGTCCTGTTGACCCGGAGGAGCGGACTGGTTACAGTGTCATCCATGGTGAACAAGACCACCTGATAGTCCGCCCTCCACGAGGGCGCCTTAGAAGCATACTCTCCGGAGGTGAGACCTATGTATAAAGCCTATGCAGCCCAGGGGATGGCCCGACCTCTGGCACCGTTTACCATTCAACGCCGCGATCCCCGGCCGCAGGATATCCAGATCCAGATTCTCTATTGTGGGGTCTGTCACTCAGATTTGCACCAGGCCCGCAACGAGTGGCACAACACAACCTATCCTTGTGTGCCGGGTCACGAAATCGTCGGGCGCGTGGCAAAGGCGGGCAGCCAGGTCAAAAAGTTCAAAGAAGGCGACGTTGCCGCGGTCGGTTGTATGGTGGACTCCTGCCGCATTTGCCCTAGTTGCCAGGCCGGCCAGGAGCAGTACTGCGAAAATGTCCTGGTCCTGACTTACAACAGCGAAGACAAGCACCTGGGAGGGGTCACCTATGGCGGTTATTCCCAGAGCATTGTGGTCGATGAAGCCTTTGCTCTGCGCGTGTCGGACAAGTTGAATCTTGCGGCTGAAGCACCCCTGCTTTGCGCCGGCATCACCACTTATTCGCCCCTACGCCACTGGAAAGTGGGCAAAGGGCAAAAGGTCGGCATCGTTGGACTCGGTGGCTTGGGCCACATGGGAGTGAAATTCGCGAATGCGTTTGGCGCCCGCGTTGTTCTTTTTACTACGTCGCCGAACAAGGCCACGGACGCTGTGCGTCTCGGAGCGCAGGAAGTCGTTGTGTCCAAGAATGAGCAAGAAATGAAGAAACATCTGAACAGCTTCGATTTTATTCTGGACGCGGTTTCCGCAGAGCACGACGTCAATGCTTACCTGAGGTTACTGAAGCGAGATGGGACGCTGACGCTTGTCGGAGCGCCCGAAAAGGCACTGCCCATCGCGGCTTTTGAATTACTGTTCAGGCGGCGGCAGTTCGCCGGCTCTATCATCGGCGGGATTCGGGAGACGCAGGAGATGTTGGATTTCTGCGCCGAGCATGGCATCTATTCTGACATCGAACTCATTCCGATTCAGCAAATCAATGTCGCGTATGAACGTATGCTGAAGAGTGACGTAAAATATCGCTTCGTCATCGACATGGCTTCACTGGAGCAGGAAGCCTAGGAGACACCCCCTTTGACGAAGCTCGAGCAGGCGTCGGTACAAGTCCATTATTCGCACCAGCGGGAAGAGGGTCACCCTTTCAGCGTCCCGAAGAAGCGTGTTGCCAGGACCTTTCATGAAAATGCGGGCCTTGGTAGCCACGCCGACCGCTTTTTTCCGGGAGGCGTGGGCTTTTGGTTGTTAGGAAGAAGCCCACGGCTCGCGGCGACTGGTGTCGCCAATACGCTCGCCGTGGCTACCCCTCCCATTTTCATCGACCGTGTTGACCTAAAAAGGTCATGCGGCACTTTCATGACATCCGCTGGAGAGACCAGGCAACGACGCCGGTAAACAGGTCCTGTTAGTCGCGCAACTGCTCTCAGCCAATGAGCTTTTCGAGGTAGACCTTTTCCTTTTTGATGTCCTCAAGTTGCTTGGGCCCGGAAATCTCTCGTTCGATCGTGATCGCGCCCGTGTACCCCAGTCCCTTCAGGCGGGGAATCAGTTTGGGGAAATTTGCTTTGCCCTGCCCGATGGGGACTTCCTCGCCGAGTTTCTTAGGATGGGTGGGGAAGAGTCCGTCCTTGGCGTGAACGCCGCGCACCAGTTTGCCAAGCACATCGAGCGCATCCAGAGGATTTCCCTTGCCATAAAGAATCAGATTGGCGGTATCCAGGTTCACGAACTGGTTATCGACGCCGACGTCCGTGATGGCGCGGAGCATGGTAATCGGGGTCTCCTGTCCGGTCTCATAGAGCATCATCTGGCCGTTTCCCTTCAGGTGGGTAGACACCTCGCGCAGCGCCTCCACTACGCCTGGATATTCGGAGTCGTTGGGGTTTTCGGGAATGAATCCATAATGCGTGTGGAAGGCGGGTACGCCTAGCTTCTTGGCGAAATCGGAGGCACGCTTGAAGTTGTCGATGCGCTGCCGACGATACTTCTTGGGTACCACACCGATCGTCAGCGGACCTTGGTAAAAATCATAGACATTGGGCGGACCACCTGAGGAATTAATGGCCGTGACTTCGATGCCGTACTTTTCGATGGCGGCCTTCAGCGAACTGTACACCCGGTCCGAGTAGTCATCGGTTTGGGCTTGACACGTGGGGATGCCGAGATCGTGAACAAGCTTAAGAGCCTTATCCGCGTCCCGTTCAACACCGACGATCAAACCCAGCCGCATGCGCAGATCTGCAGCTGTGACCGGAATGCCGGCTATCAATCCCGACGCACTGGCAACTGCGGAAACCTGGATAAATCGACGACGATTAAGATTTTCCATTGCCTGACCCCTTTTTGTAGAAGTGCAATGCAGCTTGGCGCCGCACGTAGCTTACCTCAAACCGGAATTTCCAGTAAGACCTTCCGGCGCCCGAGATTATACCTCAATTTGTCTCTCATCCATTGCTTGCACCACATCCGGGAGCGCTCTTTGTTTCCTTATTGTCCGCATTGTCCGCTGATGTCGAGTTAGCCCTGAATTCTCGCCACTATGTCACGAAAATACAAAGAGGTCAGCGGATAGACCCTGCCTGCCGGGACTTCCGGGTAATGCTATCCTGAGCCGTTGAATCCAGACCCTTTATGGAGGAAACGATAGGAGGCGCAGATGGGTCTTAGTGAATCTGCACGTTCAGGCTCGTATTGGTGCCTTAGTGCCTTTGTGGTGAGAAACGCAGTTTAGGGCGAAATAGGCCGGATTTCAGACATTTGTGTGTCCCATTGAGGTCGGAACCTATGAAATAATCACGATATAGGGAGACTGAACTGGGGATGATTGAACTGGTGGTGGAGCGCCAAATCGGCGCGTGAACAACACTAGGAAGTAACAAGTGTTTTCGAGGGGTCAGGCATGCTAGCGCTGTTGTTGCTGGCCATCACTTTTCATTCGGACTTCGAAGGAGCCAGCCTCGGAAAGGTCGAGATAGTCTCAGAGTCCTACTACCGTTGTGCAGTCAGAGGCGAGTCCGACCATGAAGGACGCAACCGGCAGGCTACATGGTATTACTTCCGGATGGATGGTGTGTTCGAGCGTCAACTCACAATTGACCTCGTGGACCTTGTGGGAGAGTACAATTACCAGCCCGGGGCCCATGGCGTTACCAAAGACACGCGTCCTGTTTATAGTTACGACAGAAAGACGTGGAAGTTCTTCGAAAACCTTGAATGGGTCGAAAAGACCACGACCCTCCGGCTTCGATTCACCGCCGCACGTCAATCTATTTGGATTGCTCACATTCCTCCGTACACGAATCGTGACCTGGACAGCCTGCTTCGGAACCTGCATGGTCACCCCCATCTAAAAAAGGACAGCATTGGAAAGAGTGTTGGAGGCAGAGACATCCTGTTGCTTACAGTGACTAACCCCGCAGTGCCTGACCGAAATAAGAGGGTGATCTGGCTGATGGCCCGTCAGCATGCCTGGGAGGCTGGCACATCCTGGGTGGCGGAAGGAGCACTTCGTTACCTGTTGTCATCGGAACCAGGAGCGGCAAGGCTCCGGGATGAGTATATATTCAAGATCAACCCCATGGCCGATCCCGACGGAGTTGCACGAGGCGGAGTGAGATACAACGCCAACGGCTATGACCTCAACCGCAACTGGGATGCCGTGGCCCCGAAGCTGATGCCGGAAATCTACGCATTGCGCCAGGCCATTTTGGACTGGGTCGATTCCAGGCATCGGATTGACCTATTCTTGACCCTTCACAACCAGGAGAAGGAAGATTTGATCGAGGGGCCGATTGCCGCAGGTGGAACTCGCTTTAAAGAATTGGCCGACCAGCTGTCGAGACAATTAAAAAAGAAGACTGTTTTCTACTCACCCACAGGAATTTCAGACTCTGGTCTCACCACGACACCGGGAAAGAAGGGACGCATGACCGTTGATCAGGGGTTGTTCTCTGACCGCGGATTACCGGCACTGTTATTGGAACTCTCGGTTGAGCAAATTCCCGCGCTGGGTCATTCTCCCACCATCGAAGACAGGCTGGAATTTGGGGCCGGACTGGTGCAGGCCGTGGCTGCGGCCCTCATATCACGTTAGCATCTTCTATGAAAATGGCCTGAAGGGCCATAAGAAAATAGCCCAGGGCACAGCGGGCGAGAAGCAGGAGCCGGCAGGCGACTGCCGACCGCGACGCCCTGGGAATAAGATTCCGAAATAGAGCTCAACTCCTCGATCAGGCGCGGGGA
>JBGOTQ010000406.1:0-6520 GCA_041476565.1 Terriglobia bacterium
GGCTCGAAGCATCGCTGAAGACCTGCGTCAAAGGGAGCCGGAACGGCAGGCTGAGTTTATCATTGCCGATAATATCATACTGGACGGCGATCCCCAGTTGCTGCGTATCTTAGTGGAAAACCTGCTTGCCAATGCCTGGAAATTCACGTCGAAAAAATCCACTTCCAGGATCGAAATAGGTTCCTCTACAGACCAGGGGGGGCGGCATATCTGCTTCGTCCGTGACAATGGCGCCGGGTTCGATATGAACTATGCGGACAAGCTGTTTGGAGCATTCCAACGCCTTCATAGCTCGAGTGACTTTCCCGGCAGTGGGATCGGCCTAGCCACGGTCCAGCGCATTATCAACCGCCACCGCGGTCGGGTCTGGGCTGAGGCCAAGATTAACGAGGGCGCCACATTCTACTTCTTCATCCCCTAATCCCTCTGACGGTAATCAAATCTCTCACGGCATCCAGCTCAGTGCCGAGAAAAGGATTTGAACCGCGGGGGTAAAAGGAGCAACATTTAGCATGCGAAGGCTAGAAAACCGAGATCCACTCCATCTTAAGCAGAGATTTTGATTCGGGCTACCCAATTCTTCCTAGAGTCATAATAGCGTCTCAAGACTCGAAGAATGGACCCAATTAAGGACCATTGATCGACTAAGTACCTATTCCTGTAAGCCGAGGAACCTGTTGACAAGAAGAGGATCCCAGGATGGCCACAGAGACGGCGACCACGTTGAGAGAGACGGGAATTAGCGTTGTGGGTAAGATGCCCTGGGGCACACACTTTTGCCATTTCTACGAGACCAAAGAGGACTTGCTCGACATTTTGATTCCCTATTTCAAGACGGGATTAGAGAATAATGAATTCTGCATGTGGGTCGTCTTCGATCCCATTAACGAAGATGAAGCTAGAGACGCATTGAGAGGTGCTATTCCTGGAATAGAGCGACGTTTTGCGGCAGGTGACATAGAGATTGTTGCCCATTCGCAGTGGTATCTCAGAAACGGCACTTTCGATTTGCAGCGAGTCATTGAGGGTTGGAAGGAAAAGCTCAACCAGGCTGTGGCAAATGGCTATGCCGGATTGAGGGTGAATGGCAACGAAGGGTGGCTGACGGGAAGACACTGGAAAGATTTTTCAGACTACGAGGGACAGCTAAATAGGTGGATCGCCAATCAACAGGTTATCGTATTGTGCGCCTACCCGCTAGCAGTAAGAAGTGCTTCCGAAGTCTTTGATGTAGCGCGGGCACACCAATTTGCAGTTGCAAAACGATTCGGGAAATGGGAGGTCGTTGCAACCCCCGAACTGATCCATGCCAGAGAAGAAATAGTCCAACTCAACAAAGAGCTCGAAGAACGCGTCGCTGAACGAACGCGAGAACTAGGTGCAACCAATGACGAACTGAGGACGGAAATTCTCGAACGCAATCTCGTGGAGAACCAACTGAAAGGAGTCGGCGAGCAGTTACGCGCTCTCTCTATCAGATTAGATCGTGCGAGAGAGGAGGAAGCATCTCGCATCGCGCGTGAGCTTCACGATGAGCTAGGTTCTGCACTGACGAGTCTGAAGTGGGACATGGAATGCCTCGCCAAACTTTGCTCCGAACGAGGCACTCAAGAAACTCCTTTAGCCCTGGACGCCAAGATCAAAGAAATCATGACCTTGATAGACGCCATCATCGAAACGGTCAGAAAAATCTCGTCGGAACTGCGGCCACACATTCTTGATGATCTCGGCCTTGTAGCAGCTATCGTATGGCAGGCTAAGCAATTTGAATATCGTACCGGAATTACATGCCAATGCGATTCTTTGGTCGAGATGGTTGACCTGACGCGAGAGCAATCAACCGCCCTATTCCGTATTTTTCAGGAGGCCATGACCAATATTCTCCGCCATGCGCAGGCAACGAGGATCAAGATCACGATCAGAGCGGAACTGGGAGAATTCGTTTTGGAGGTGAGAGACAATGGCAAAGGAATTTCCAAAGAAGACATCGCATCACCGGGATCGCTTGGTCTGATAGGAATGCGAGAACGCGCCCATCTCGCAGGCGGAAGAAGCGAAATCACCGGAGTTGCAGGAAAAGGGACTGTATTGACTGTACGAGTTCCTATTGGAGGCACGGTTTCGGATTCAAAGACAGCTCTCCAGTGACACAAGCCGGTTTATGCGGGGGGGTCAACTGATGAGAATCCTCATAGTGGATGATCATTCCGTTGTCCGGGATGGAGTCAAGAAAATCATCCATGAACAGCGCGGCGATGTCACATGTGGAGAGGCAGGCACTTACCAGGAAGCAATTGAGCTCGTCGAAAAAGAGAACTGGGACTGCATGGTGCTTGACATTTCCCTGGGCGGAAGGAGTGGCCTGGAACTCCTGAGGGGAGTAAGACAGATTCGCCCTAGTCTTCCTGTGCTGATCCTTAGTATGCATGCCGAGGAGCAGTACGCCCGCCGGGCTTTCAAATCAGGCGCGTCGGGATATGTAACGAAGGAAAGCTCACGGGCAGAACTAGCCAAGGCGATCGACAAAGTAATCAAGGGCGGAAAGTACATCAGCCCGGCTCTTGCTGAGATCCTCGTTGCTGACATTGATGGAAACACGGATCGGCCGCGCCATGAGGTCCTTTCTAATCGTGAGTTCGAGGTGATGTGTTTGATTGCTTCGGGGAAAACAGTGGCTGAGATTGCTGATTTGCTTTGCCTGAGTGACAAGACCATCAGCACCTACAGGGCACGGATTCTACTGAAAATGAGCATGAAGAGCAACGCTGAACTCACTTATTATGCCATCAAGAATGGGTTGGTGAATTAACCCAGGCGAGGAAAGATGCCATTTCCACTTGCCCGAGCGTTTGGTTTCATTCCTCCAGATCGGCCTTGACTCTGTCTTTCTTCAGCTGCAAGTGGACAAGTCTGTAGGGAAAACACCGACAAATCCAGAAGTTACTCCCTGACAAATTAACCAGAATTATCCTGATATTCATATTTGCCGCTGGCATATATCCTCGTCATTGGAATGAGTTGCAGAAGTGAGACTCTCTGGTTGTCCAATCGCTGGCTCGAAATCACGGTTCAATGAATGGGCTTACAAAAGCGCTGGTGCGTCAATCTAATCAGTTGACGCGATCCAGAAGGCTAACCGAAGAAAGATCATCCTCAGCCCCGGTTGCCCTCCTGGTGCCGAGCCAATTCCCGGGGAAATCGGCCTAACTTTTGCCAGTAAGCCTTTTGGTGCCGGCAGTTTTCTTGAGCTAATTGAGATGAGGGTTCAGAGATGGAAGCAGGGTTCTATGCTCGTTTGCTCGATGCCCTGGGACAGGCAGTGATTGCCACTGACTTGGACGGGAGTATCCTCTATTGGAACCGATTCGCCGATAAGCTCTATGGCTGGTCATCGGCGGAAGCAGTTGGCTGTAATGTGTTAGAGATTACCCGCGCACAACTGGCCCAAGAGCAAGCGTCTGCAATCACATCTCATGTGAGGCAAGGCAAGAGCTGGTCTGGTGATTTTCTGGTGGGGCGCAGGGACGGGTCTTCATTCCCTTCAAGAGTAATCAACTCACCGTTCTACGACGAAAGAGGAAGGCTGGCAGGTATCGTCGGTGTTTTCCTGGATATTTCCGAATCCAACCGCGCAACAGATGATCTCAGAAGGCAAAAGGAGCTTCTGCAAAGAATACTCGACAATATTCCCTTAATGATCGCCTTTGTCGACAAGGATGGCTGCTTTGTGCTGGTCAATCGTGAATGGGAGCATACGCTGGGGTTGTCTCCAAATGAAATAAAGGAACGGAAGCTTGACATAATTACACAATGCTTTCCTGACCCAGGCTATCGCCGGAAGGTACTGAGTTTTATCTCCCAGTCAAATGGCAAGTGGGCAGATTTCAAGGCCAGGGTGAGAGACGGAAGGGGCTCGCATTGCCCACGAGCTTTACGACGAGGTGGGTTCCACATTGACGCGGTTAAAGTGGGAGATGGAGAATATCGGTGAGGTTTACTGCGAATCTCGCGATTCGACGAACGTTTCCGCCCTACAGAAAGAGATGGACGGTATGGCAGAACTCCTCGACATCACTATCCGCACTATCAAACGAGTTTCGTCCGAATTGCGCCCGCGCATCCTGGATGATCTGGGCTTTGTGGCAGCCGCCGAGTGGCAGGCGCATCAGTTTGAAACAAGCACCGGAATTCTCTGCCGGCTCAACTCCTGTCCAGAGCACCTCGATTTGAACCGGGACCAAGCCACTTCACTTTTTCGCATACTTCTAGAAGCTTTGTCCAACATTCAGCGGCATGCCCAGGCGACTCGAGTCGAAATCACATTAGAAGAAGAAGGGGAAAAGGTCGTTCTAAAAGTCCGGGATAACGGCAAGGGTATTCTGGAAGAAGAGAGAACAGCACTGCAATCAATGGGTTTGTTTGGCATGCACGAACGGGCACGAATCATGGGAGGAAAAATCGAAATCACCGGCGCAGCGGGACGGGGGACGCTACTTACGGTTCGCATTCCTCTCAGAAACCACACTTCTGAGTGAATTGTCACGTTTCACTTAGATAATGCTTCAATCAAAAGGCCAGGTTAAGTGCTAACAAGGAATCGTAATCAAGACGTTCAGCGAAAAGCCTGTGCCCTATTCTCAACTCTGCAGTGGCCTCTGGTGCAGGATCTTTCCTCGTAAAATCTCCTCAAGTGCGCAAACAGGCTTTGGATCTCGACTAGAAGAATAATCTTCGACTGGAGGGGAGCCCCTTCTGTGGGAAGAGCTGCCATTGAGTAGTTCAGTTTTAATGTCTTTTCTGAGGGAAGTTCGCCTCTCTGTAAGTGCAACTATGAAGAAGGATCGCGTTCCTTTCGATCCACCTGCCGTCAGAAAGATCTTGGTTTGGAAGAACAAAACATGGGTCGCACGAGTTACTCTGTCTCAGCGCCTTCAGTGGCTCGATCGAATTTAGAAGGATTAGTTTACCTTGGCTTACGCGTGTTCTCTCCGGGAGGGTATAGATCGATGGCAGCGTGGCAGCGAAACCGGTTTTCGTTCAATTTTCGGTGAGAAGATGGGTGGGGCGGACTCACTTATCGCTGCCTGAAGGTTGAGTCTGTAAGGCAAAAGATGACGAATCAGGGGGTCTCCTTCTGACACAATAATCACAGTTCCCCTGATACCCATTGATACGGCTAGCTTGTACCCTTGGCATTAAGAAGGAGCCGAGAGGACGAGGATGTTTGAAAACTGGCCAATCGAGATCTGTTATACCAAAACAAGCGGAACTCCTTTCGGGGCAGCAGTCACTCCGTTTAACTTAATCAAGTACAAATACGCGAGCTGTGGACTAATGAACAGGTATTCACAGCTGCCTCATCACGACCGGTATGCTCTTCTTTATAGCTCCCCCATCGGCTCTATCGAGATTTTGGAAGCCGAACCCATTTGGCGATCCAGAGGAGCATTGGAGAAATGGAAATAGAGCCAAAAGGCAGAGTTCTAATAGTCAATGATTCTCCGGCGCTGCTAAAGATGACGAGCTCGCTGCTCCGTCAATCCGGATATACCGTCTTCACGGCCCATGATGGACGTGAAGGCATTGAAATCGCTCGGCGGGAACAACCTGATCTGGTCATCAGCGACGTCGAGATGCCGCTCGTGGATGGGATTGATCTGTGCCGCCTAATCCGTGACCAGCCCGAACTGCGTGCGACCCCCCTTCTCTTGGTTAGTGGCATCCCCAAGGATGTCGAAATCATGATCGAGGGGCTGCGGGCGGGCGCTGATGACTATCTCGAAGCCCCCTACGACACAAGACTCTTGATCACAAAAGTGGCCCGACTTATCAAGCGCAAGCGCACCGAGGAAGCCCTGCGCGAAAGCCAGGCTCGACTGGCTGTGGCCGAAGAATCACTCAAGGCCTCTGAGGCAGAGCTACGGACGCTCTTTGCTGCGATGCCCGACTTGATCTTCGTGCTCGATGCCGAGGGGCGTTATCTAAGAATCGCGCCGACCAATCCTGCTTACCTGTACAAGCCGCGGGCTGACCTGATCGGCCAGAAGGTGCACGAGGTATTCCCGAAAGAGGAAGCAGATTTCTTTCACGAACACATCCGCCACGCTCTCGACGAAGGCCGGATGCACAGGGTCGAATACAGCCTGCGAATCGGCGGGACGCTAATCTGGTTCGATGGCTGCGTTTCACCAATGTCGCCCGATTCGGTCGTATGGATTGCCCGCGACATCACGGAGCGCAAGAGGATGCAAAGTGAGCTAGCACTGCGGGAGCGGCGGTTGAACTCATTTTTCACTGGCGCAACAGCGGGGCTTGTGCTACTGGACAAGGATCTGCGCTATATCCACATCAATGGTACCTTGGCCGAGATGAACGGACGCCCGGTCGAAGACCATTTAGGCCGGACAGTCCGAGAAGTCGTGCCCCAGCTCGCCCCGCTGGTCGAACCCATATTTCTTCAGGTACTCACCACCGGCGAGCCGGCCTTGAACATCGAGGTAAGCGGTGAAACGGGGAACCA
>JBGOTQ010000407.1:0-6438 GCA_041476565.1 Terriglobia bacterium
AGGAGCCACGGGTACTTGTTTCCGGGCCAAGGCAGGAAACTGCGAACGACGCGCGGCGGAAGCGTTGTGCTGAACATCGAGCGCGTGAACATCGCTGAGCGTCTGTACCGAATTACCGGGCAAGGGATTTACCGCGACAGCATCCTCACCGGTACTCTGGTTCCACTCCGCAACCCGCTGCTGAACGGTGAAGTGATGGGGCAGGATACGGTGTTCGCGACGCCGTACCGGGGCAAGCTTTTCTGGCTCTGGGACAACACGGGCCGCGCGGCGGGGCCGCTGGGCTCGCTTGCGGGATGTGCGGCCACTTCCGAGTTGCCCGCGAAGGGCGGGCTGGATCCAAGCGTGGGAGTGGACCTGAACTACTTTCTGGACGATTCGGGATTCTGCAAGCAGATCACTCCGTTCTCGATTCCGGGCATGAAATGGAAGTCCTGGGCCACCACGGTGAAGGACGAACAGGGACGCGAGCGGTTCGTTACGCAATACCAGAGCATGAAAGGTCTGGGCGATCCGTACGAAATCGGGCTGGCCGTTTTCAATGACGAAAAGGAGGTATTCGAGCGCTTTGTCAGCTTCGGAAGAGACGCCCAGTCGACCGCCTCCATTCATCCTTTCCGCGCCTCCTATCGAGGAAGCCAGTTTCTTTACTTTCCGGGTCCGCTGCCCGATCTGCGCGCCCCGGCGGAACTCAAGGCGCTGGGCGATCCGGCCACGTATGAGGGGTTTTCTTGCCTTACGGCAGGGAGCCGGTACGCAAAGGAAGAGTCGCGCCTCGACCGGGCGCCTGACGGGAAGCTCCTCTACGCCTGGAAGAGAAACACGCCCCCGCTGACGTTCGACCAGGAGAAGGAACTCGTCGAAGCCGGCAAAATGAAGCTCGAGGAAGCCCTCTACCAGTTGCGCGACATTTTGACCGGCGCCCCTGTCAAGCCGCATGCCGGCTCGGTGTACTGGAATGATTACCGCGGGTGCTGGATCATGATCGTGCAGGAAGACCACGGCCTTGCAGACAACGGTGAGATCTGGTACGCCGAGGGCGACACCCCGGTGGGACCGTGGGTCTATGCCCGAAAGGTAGTAACCCACAATAAGTACACCTTCTACAATCCGACTCAGCATCCTTTCTTCGACCAGGAAGGAGGCCGGCTGATCTACTTCGAGGGCACTTTCTCGGATACCTTCTCCGGGAGCCTGGCGAAGACTCCCCGCTACGACTACAACCAGATCATGTATCGACTTGCACTTGACGATTCCAGGCTGTTCCTGCCGGCTCCGGTTTACCGGCTGAAGAACGGCCAATACATGTTCCGGAGGGAAGTGGCTAGCAGGGGGGCGTGGGGCGACGTCGAGGAAATCCCCTTCTTCGCTTTGCCTCCGGAACGACACGGCAAGGAGACAATTCAGGTCGGTAATCTCTTCTCCGCCCTTCCGGCGACGAGCGTCGAACGCAGCGAGACTCTGGCTGGCAGGTGGAATTGTAGAGAAGGCGGAGGCTCAGAGTTTCCCCTCACCCTCTGGCGGAGTGGTGATATCGTTTCCGGTACGCTGGACGGGGACAACATCAAGAAGGTCACATTCAAAGACAACAAGCTGGCATTCGAAGTGGACATAGCCGACCAAAACTTTCAGGTCTCTGTTGAGCCCAAGGGCGGGAAGCTCACTGGCCGGTGGAAAGAAGGCCAGGAAGGAGACACGGTGGATTGTGAACGCGAGGAAACCGCGGATTGGACAAAATCCCCCGATGTCGTTCGTTTGTATACTTATCGCCGCGCAAACGGGACCGTTATTTACTCAACGGAGGCAGTTCTAAGAGACGCCCGGCTGAAACGGCTTGATACGCCTGTGGGGCGAGTGTGGCGAAACCCTATGCGGGTTCTCGCTCTCGATCCTGAGGCAGCCGCGAAATAACCTGGCCGTGCAACAGGGCAGCGTTCCTCTGTAACTCCAATCCGGGAGGCGACGATCCGCAGCACGGGAACCCGCTTCCTGCGCTGCTCCCATGAAGCCTTCGAGAAATTATTGGAACAGCACAAGGGGGTCATGGCAGGTGGTCATGGCAACTTAGAGCAAAGAAAAAAAGCCGCTCAAGGCGACTCAGTAAGTGCAGTGTGATTAATTGGTTAGCTGGTACGCCCGGCAGGATTCGAACCTGCGGCCTTTTGATTCGTAGTCAAGACTTAACAGTCCCTTGCCTGTATTTTCAATCACTTAACTGTACTCTACAGGCCTAGTTTGCCCCCTATTGGAGCAATTTTGGTCAGATTTTTGGTCAGATGAAGTTGCTCCGTGATCAATCCCTTGGGCCATAGAGAAACAAGGTTTGACTTGAAAGGAAGTGCGAATCATGGCTGACCTTAACTTTTCACAAATCAACAACGATTCAGCAGTACCTTGCTGGTTAGTTCCCATCGATCTCGTCGCAGAATTGGACCAACTGAGTGATTCTCTCTCCGAATTGGCCAGATTTGTGATCGATTTAGAGGACGAAGACAATGGCGGGCAAGTTCAGGGAGCTGAACTGCTCTGGAATTTGTCCACACAGCTGAAGAATGTCATGCTCGAGGTTTCCTCACGATCACTCAAAAGCCGGAAGAATCGCGCCCCTCTGTTTCCAAGTTGTTCGGTACTGCCCCAAGTGCAGAAGGAGGAGAGCGATGATGTTCTGGGATGACAAAATTGAATATTCTATTGATTCCGACCTCTCAATCATTGAAACGCCCAATGAGTCATTGCAACTCAAGGCGAAAGCCTGGAAACAGCCGAACCGGGGAGGGATTTATGATATGGAGAAGAGAAGGCCGGTCAGACAGGCTGTGATTCAACTCGACCGCCAGGAAGTTAACCAGATCGGGCGGATTTGGCTTCTCCGATTACGCCAGGCTGTCAAGGACCTGATCGCCCCCATGAGCAATCTGCCATACTGGTCCCGGGCGGGTGTACGCGAGACCGAACGAGTGAAGCGTCTTTATGGTTGCACGGACGAAGACATTCTTCTTTGCCTCACGCAAGTTTCCACCCCTTTAGACAGGCTCAAGGAAGTTTTTGCAAAAGCCCAAACAATTCTGCAGTTGAATGGGGGTTTTTCTCAGGTCAAAACTGAACTTGGGTCAGCAAGCAGTGAGGCCATCAGCATTAAACCAGAAGAACCGGACAAATGAAGCACCCGGGCGGGCTTCGGCCCGCCTCTCTCCCTCAAGTATCAGCCTTCTGACGCCGTTCAAACTCAGCCCAGCACTCCTTGCAGATTTGATCCTGTTGCACAGATCCTACGACAATCAATTGTCGAGTCATACTGAAGGCTACGCGCTTCTCCTCATTGCTTCCGCATAGGCAGGGCTCTGGAGGCTTGTCCCAATGGTCAGGTTGGGTGACGTGGTAGGGTGGCATGAGGGTGATTATATGTCATCCGACCGATCGTTTTAGGCTTGAAAACTCCCCCCTGAGGTAATAGATTAGAGTAGCGTATTAGTCAAAGAAGTCCCACCATCCGCGCACGATCCCGCAAGGGTACTTATACGTCTGATTTTGACTCACCCAACGACATCCACCAATCGTTGGCCCAGAAATAATCCATCGCAAGATCCACGGGGTTAAGCAGAGGGTTAATCGTTGAGAGTCGAGGAGGTAGTATGAGAGCAGCTATTCTTTCATTTCTTCTTGTTGTGCCACTGTGGGCAGGAAACAAGGTTCCTCCACATCCTGCTATCCTTCAGGCCCGAACGTTTGCAATCGTGAACGAAACGGGTTCTTCGTCCGATGGCGACGACGTGTATAAGATCATGCGCAAGTGGAAGCAATGCCACTATGTCTCCGACCCTAAAGGTGCCGATATCGTTCTCATTATCTCCGAAAACTCGCCGGAGTACCTAGGTTCGACACAGGGAGGAGTCTATGTGAGCCAACGCACCACCGTAGAAACCGGGCAGACCCAGTCAAATAACCCCTATTATTTTCCACCGCCCCAGAGAAACAACAACGCCGACACACTGGCACAAATCGCCGCCATGCCCAGACCGATTTATTCATCTGGACATACATTTCTCACCGTTCAGGACGGAAAGACGACTAAACCACTTTGGCAGGCCTCTTCACACTGGAGTAATGGTCGACACCATGCGAGAAAACTGACAGAAGACTTACTTGACCGGATCAGGCACGCAGAAAGGAACCGGTAGGCCCGTACGTGGTATGGAGACTCTTTTTACCTTATACCTTCACAGGAGAAGGGCCTTTTGTTCGAGTTCCTTTATCCAATCCTCTCGGGTCTTTGTGCAGATCGAGAGTTCCTTGCAGAAATGAGGGCCGACAGATAGCGCTTTGGAGATATGGTTATGACCTGAATCCCTGTTTGATCCTCTCACGATCCCAAAGTGAGCCACCAACTTCCCTTTGTGGTGTATGAGTGCTATATCGTGAACGGAGTTCTTCCTTGATGAATACTCAGCATTGAGCTTCGTCGCTATCTTTACCGCGTCCTGTTTTGTGAGCATCTAGGAGAGATCGAAATATCTGCCAAGAGCTAAAAGTTGCTGATATGGACCAGGTCCCAGGTTCCCTCTTTCAGCCAATAGGATATCCAGAACCTCAGCTATGTAAGATCCTAAATTCTGGAGCACTTCCTGTCGCGTTTCCCCAGAAGTGCTAATGCTAGCTTCCGTCATGGTCGCAACGAAGCTTCCTCCAATTTCTTCAATATGAACAGTAATCGGTCTGAGCAGCCGTTTTGTCGTGTCTTTGAGGGTGGTGAGCACGTATTCGGTCGAGCAAAGTGGTCCCAATTCAATCGCGGTTCCGCTAGCCGGGCCGCAAGCGAGGCACCCTTTCTTCGGTGCCGTTTGAGCTTGCTTCTTCCAAGCTAAATTGAAACTTGTTGGGTATACAGAAGTTGCCATTTTGTTCCCCCCTCAACTTTTCTTTGATCGGTCTTCTCTTACTCCCCCGGAGAGTGAAAAGACACCATCCTTTTCTTCTGCTCGCTGTTTTTCCACTTGATCTTTTAAGGCCCCGATCAATCCATCCACTAGTTGAGGAGGGATAATCACACGCACGATCACTGGGGCATAGGCTATCTGCTTCTCCAAATCAACCTTGTGAGGGGGAGAAACAATACCAAAATCTACGCACAGTTCTGATCTGGTATGAGAAATCGAGGCATAATTGGAATAGAAGGAACCAAAAGGAGCGTCATAGTTTGGACTTATCTTTACTTCCTTCGCTCCAACGTTTTCCGTTTTCGATTTGGGTCGGGTGGTCAGATTACTCTTTCCATTCTTGGCAACCATCGGTCACGACCTTGTTTGCGGCTTATAGTCTTTCAATAATCACAAATCGGCTAAATCCCATTGTACTTTAATTCAAGCATCATGAGCACAATGAACTGAGAAATCCAATCTTATCAACTAGAAAGCGCTGGTTGTCTTCCAAGTGCTAGAAAGTTCGTCACAAAAGCTCGTTTATGGCGCTACCTGAATTTCCCGCATCCTCACCATCGCATTTGCCAGGGAACGACCGGTCAAGATCCCCTCTTCTCGGAGTTGCCAGAGAATAGTCTTAGATTGCACGGGCCTGAAGGAACCGTTGAATCACTGGTTGCAATCGGATTTTGTCATCAGTCGACGCATTCCTTTGAAAGTTTCGGACTTTCTTAAGAATGTCAAACCGAATAACCTTTCGCTCTTCATCATTGGCCTTGTCGTAGACCTGAATCGCCTGATCCACCGGAAGCGCCCTGATCTGTCTTTCAAGAGGCTTCTCCCGTCCAGTAGTAATTATGTTCCTCGCTTCTCGTGCTGAGATTTCCCCTGCTTCCAGAGCCTGCCTTATGCCAGGCCACGGGCCAGAAGGGTTAAGCTGGATCTGCCGGCGCAATTGCTGCTCCACTTTTGCGTGATGATATTGTTCCTTGGTGCGAGCACCTTTCGGGAGTTTCTCCCCTGACAATTCTGAGGCTAGTTCCTCGGCAGGCGTTTTGTTGACATCCCGCGGGGCTGGTGTGACCCCAACGAAGGACAGTCCAGCTTTGAGAGGAGATTCTCCGAGAGCCCTTTCCTGTCGATAGAAGCGAGATCCAAAGGGTTCGAATGCTTTGGCGACGTGCTGAGCCACTTGAAGAGCCTGTTGAACCAACGGATCATCCTCATTGTGGATCTTCACCCCGTAGAAGTCCCGGTTTTCGAGCATCTCAGCTAGAAGTGACGCGGCCGGTTGGAGTTTGTTCGCCATTGTCCGCAAGGGGGCTTTGAAATAGTGGTACACATCCTTCATGTAGGAGGGGAAGCTGACTCGCTCCGGTCGTCCCTGTTCATCCAAGTTCCCCGTTTTAGGGAAGAAGTAATCCTTCAATTCGGCCGGGCCCTTCCCCGTCATCAAGTATTGGGTCACGGCGCCCATGGTACCCACCACCAAGGGAAGTGCGACCGCATAAGCCATCCTGGG
>JBGOTQ010000408.1:0-6397 GCA_041476565.1 Terriglobia bacterium
CGACTACACCTACACCGACGAAACCTGAATTGATCGGACTTTTTGCCGTCTCATTCAGGGCACACTCAAACTGAAAGCGATTTCCTGTTCATGAGGCCGGACATAACGATGTGGTTGTTCTTTCAGAACCAGGGCCACAGAGAGAGCCCCCACTGCATAGTTAAGACTGGTCTCGGGCGCATTGGCGTATGGGTTGTGCGGGTACATCGGCCATACCAACCTTGCCGTGGGATCGATTTTCAGCTTCCAACCGTGATGACTTATCCATTCGCCAATTTCACCTGGCTGAAGTTCAATTCGGTCCGACCCCAACACAAATTTCTTGCCAGTGGCGGTTTCCAAGGTTTCTCCGGGCTTCAGGCATAGCTGCAAAGTCAGCAACGCCTCCTCCGGTGGTGACCCTTTGCCCGATATGACAAAACGGAAGTTCAGTTCCTCTTCCGAAGGAGGAAGCACGTAGAGGTCGCTGAAGAATGTGTCAAATGCCAATGAAAGCCTGTCGCTCTGCTCATTCATTTGCAGGTGGGAACTGAGAGGTATGTGGATTATCTGGCTGGAGAGTTTCTCCCGGAAAGTGGCCAATTCAGGCTGGCGTTTGGAATTGGCGCCTGTAATGATCAGTCCAGCCTTTTGATGGAAGACACTAAAGTGGCCCTGGCGGTCCAGGTAAAACTGATTATTAACAGCCTGAGTATCGATTAATCCGGACAGACACACTACCCAAGGCCCGGTCTTACGAATCCCGGCGGGAACTGTCATCTGATGAGAGTAGCGAGGCAGATCCTGCGGGATAGGCTCAGTGGGGCCCTCATGATAATAGAGGGCGTCCTGGGAAATCCGTCCCAGCGAATTCATGCTCAAGGTCTCTCCCCGGAAAAAACCGGTCAAGAACTCGGCCAGACGGCGGCCGTCTGGAAATTGTGAAAAACCGAAGTGCCCCCACGCGTTGACGTCCCAGTGTCGGTTGCGGTCATTGATGACCTCCACCGGGATTCCGTCTGGATAGGTAAAGTACATATGGAAGTCCGTAGCGCGCCGCAGGGCCGGCAAAACCATCGAGTCCTGACTGTTTTCAAAATAGGACGCCAGTGCAGTAAAGGTCAGATGATTGTAACCTGTCGTGGGACCGGAGCGGCTATGTTCGCCCCAGTATCCGTCACTGGTTTGCTCCAAGGTCGCATAGCGGCGCAGGACCTGCGTTCCCAGTTGCACCCACTCGGGGTTGCCAAACACCTGCCCCGCCAGATGGATCAAAGAGGCCCACAGAGCGTAGTGGTTTGGCGATGTGCCAATATAGGGGGAATTGTACCAGGGGAAGTCCAACCTCTCCTTCAGGCCCGGAACGAGCAGGCTCACATTCTTATCGATCTCTCTGTTCCAGCGGTTGCGGCGTTCTTCCCCCAGTTCCGGAGTGAGGAGTCGATAGGCCTCCAACCACAGACTGGTGTCCCAATCACTGTCCAGGCGCGGCTCGTAACTGCCTTTCTCACTCTCACTCGCCAGAAGATCTCCAATACGAACGGCCAGGGCGAGCATACGAGGATCATGGTAGTGTGCGTTATCAGGATGCTTTTTAGCATAAAGCACGGCTGGGGCCAGAATCGCATAAGGAAAATGCTTCCAGTCCAGGCGGGTTTCCAAGGCTGCCAGATCGGCACCGGGCTCGGCATTGAGCCGCTCATCTACCCGATTAATACCCGCTTCCATTAAACGAAAGTATCCGGCGGGCAGCGAAGGGGCTGCAACTGCGGAGGCTACAACTAAACACGAGATCACTACGGCCGGGCACAGACGAATCAACAGACGAATCATCAGAGCGACTCCTTAATCGATGAGGGTCTAACTAGGTTTCAAGGTTCTCCGCTCCTCCATTGGAAGCAACTCTCCCCAACATTTTCACCTTGTCATAAATGAGTGTCACTTGGGCGCCACAATTACAAATTCCTTACCCCGGTAGAGACGAATGCCGTCCGCGCCCTTGACCATCACCAGCGGCCGAGGGGCACGCAGCGCATTGTCACGGGTCCCTTTGACAGAAAAAAGCTGGGTTCCCGCCAAGTCAAAAACGTTTAACATCCCCTCCTTGGTGAAACCGAAGGCATAGGCGCCCACCCCTAACTCTTTCTCCCCTATCTTGACCGCCAGATCGGCAATCAAGAAGCCTTCCACTTTCTCGCGAACGTCGGTAGCATAACCGGACGTGTCCACCAGGGCCGCAATCACGTGATGCTTCTCACCAAACCGTACTGCGGTCGCATTGTACGTCTGCGTGGCCGCGCTTTTACCTTCAAAATAAAAACCGGAAGGCACCACCTGCGACAATTGGTCCTTCGTCAGAATTACACCTTCCTGAGCTCTTAGCGCTACCGGAAGAAACATCAGAACGAAGCTGGCTGTCGCCCACACCAAAATCCTGCGGGAGTTCTGCATAACGCCTCCTTTCAAATTTCCGAGATTCACGAGAGAGTCTACCGCAGTTGCAGCTACAGCGGACACTCTTTTCTAGGAATTTTCCACCACGGATGACCAGGTCTACTACCGTGCAAAAGCCTTTTTGAATCCTCTTTTTCTCCTCCCCCTACTTCTCAATGTCGCACGTCAAGGTCAAGGCTGGGCCCCGTCGCAGAGTCTGATAGATCACACAATAGCGTTCGGTCAGCTTAATCAAGGCCTCCAATTGCGCCGGGCTGGCGGCCGTCTCCAACTGGAAGCGGAGCCGGATTGCCTCAAAACCCACCCCCACCTCTTTGCTAATAGCGAGCGTACCCCGGAAATCCAGATCGCCCTCGGCTGTGACAGTCCCGCCGTGCACGACGATACCAATCGAGGTTGCAACGGCGGAGAGCGTCACTCCCGCGCATGCAACTAGAGCTTCAAGCAGCATGTCCCCCGAACACGCTGCCGACCCATCCCCTCCTGTGGCTGGATGGAGCCCTGCTTGGACGAGACTCTTCCCGGTCTCAACCTTACATGCGATCCCCGCTCCAAGTCGACCTCGGGCAGCTAGAGTCACGCGGGCGGTGCCTGGCTCATTCCGGTATTTTTCCTTCAGAGGAGCTTGAAGTTCCCTCAACTGGTCGGCATTCATAAACACCCTCCATGGCTTTTTCCGAAAAAACAGAGACCTTGATTATACCAAGCAGACGCATTCTTTCTTAGGGAAGAGCAGTGGAGAACGACGCTATCCAAAAAACTATCCGATTTTGGGCACATCACGGCTCCAGAGGGGATTTGCCTCCTCCGAACCGAGCCGTGAGAACTTCACTCCCGAATCCGATCAGATCTAACCTAAAAGCAAGCGAAAGAATAACGCCTAGGAAACAGGTCATGATAAAAAGAAAATAATTGATAAGGTCAGGAGTAGTAGTTATTGAGACTGTAGGATTAATCCAAATCTACAACATTAACATGAACTCGCATTGCGAAACCCTCACCTATCTCTCGATGAGATGAGGGAGAGTCTTTATTTCCTCTGCTACTAAATAGCGTATATCCAATATGAGTTTTCGGATTTGAAGCTTGAACGGCAGGCATTAAATGACCAGGCGTTGAGACTCTGCACATATAGAACCTATTTTGTTAACAGCATTTTACAAACTTTGAGTAGCCTTTCATATTCTGTTCTTGCCCTTGGCAAATCGATTGCATCTGCTCTTACATTTCCTTTCGTTTGGTGTCTCCGCAGCAGCGGAGATCGTTTAGCGAAGAACAAGTTGAAGAACAAGTTATGGTTATCTCCCAAGGTTCATCTCTTTCAGAGGTGACAGGTCGTTTACACGCCAAGGATGTTACCCATCAATCTATGATCTTCATAAGGAGGCCTTGTCTTATGACTCACATCAGGTATCTGTTCTGTGTCAGTCTTCTGCTGTTGGCTCTGCCAGCAGCAGCATATTCGCAGACCACGTTTGCCAGTATCACTGGGACGGTTACGGACCCCCAGGGTGCGGTAGTGCCCGGAGCAACCGTCACGGCGACGAACGTGGAGACCAACATTGCCACAACCACCAAATCGAACGAAGCCGGTAACTACACCATTTCCCAGATCAAGGAAGGAACCTACACGGTCAAGTGTGAGATTACGGGCTTCAAGAGCTCCGTGGTTGAAGGCGTGTCCCTGGTGGCCCGCGACGTCCGCCGCGTGGACATCAAGTTGGAAGTCGGCACTGTAGAGACGAGTGTAGAGGTCTCGGGCGGCGCCACGCTGATCGAAACCGAAACAGCTCGTATCACCAACACCAAAGATACCATGGTGCTCAACACGCTTCCCACCACTTCGCGAGGCTTGTGGGCTTACCTCAACCTCTCGCCGGGTCTGCAGGGGCAGGACGGCAGCAGTGTGGTGCGATTCGGCGGCAGTCGCGTGAATGAAAATAACTGGTCCATTGACGGAACCACCTTCTCAGATGGAGTGGACAACACCCAGACCGGCCCCTTGGCCAATTACATCGAATCTTTCCAGGAAGTCAAGGTCGACCTGTCCAACAACTCTGCCGAATTTGGCTCCATTGGCCAAGTGACTATCATCTCCAAGTCGGGCACGAACGACCTCCACGGGACCGTGTTCGACTATTACTCGACCCCCTGGTTCCGCGCGAAGGGATTCTTCGATTCCGCTCGGACCCCTGGCATTCGTCATGCGCCCGGATTTGCGATTGGCGGGCCAGTCGTGATCCCTAAGATCTACAACGGTCGGAACAAGACCTTCTTCTATTTCTCGTACGAGACTTCACGAGGAAGCGCAACCGGACAACAGCTGAATTCCACGGTGGCCCCGGCGCAGTATCGGAATGGCGATTTCTCGAACCTTCTGCCGGACGTTGTGCTCATGAATCCATCCACCGGACAGCCATTTCCAAACAACCAGATCCCCGCAGACATGATCAACCCTGTTTCAAAGCAGATCCAGGACAAGTTCTGGCCCCTCCCGAACTACGGGGATCAGACCACGATCCACACCCAGAATTACCGGGAGCTCAGGGTTCGCGCCTACGATCCGTCAACCTACTGGACCACACGAATCGACCACAGGATCTCAGACAAGGATCAGATCTACGGCCGCTACACCTGGCAACGTCTGTACAACCGGCCCTGGGAGGGTAATCTCCCGACCATTGGATTGCGTTGGCAGCAGCGCGACGACCGCGCCATCACCATTTCTTACACCCACACGTTCCGTCCGGACCTGATCAACGAATTCCGCTATGGAATGAGCCTGAACAACAACCCCATCAATTTCGACTTCAGTAAGGGGTCGACTCAGCACGGTCTCGATCTGGTGAATGAACTCGGGCTGGTCGGCCTGGCCCCGGATTTGCCGGACATCAACGGTATTTTCAGGTTGACCTTCACTGGCGGCCTAACGGGGCTGAACCAGTTTCCTTGGAGGGCAAAGGGGTACCGGACCCACAGCGAAGAATTCCAGGATGGTGTGAGCTGGTTCAAGGGCCGGCACAGCTTGAAGTTTGGTGGCAAAATCCTCCGGGCTGAATGGGACGAATTCGGTGCCAATGATAATCTTTTCGGGAGGGTCGATTTCTCCAGCCGCTTCACAGGCAACTCCTATGCAGACTTCCTGCTGGGTATCCCCACCACGGCGAGGCGAGCGTACCCCCCTGTGGAATATGATGATAACCGCTGGTCCTACGACTTTTATGTTGCGGACGATTTCAAGCTCAGCCCCAAACTGACTCTCAATCTCGGCGTGCGCTACGAGTTGCACCTGAACTGGAGAGAGAATCACAACCGCATGGCTCTCTTTGATGTCAGGTCGGGGAAAATCGTCGTTGCGGATGGCGCCACGTCGGAGGTGAGTTCAATCTTCCCAACGAGTTACGTCGGGATCGCGGAGGCCAGTTCATTGGGCTTTGACCCCAGGAGCTTGGTGCACCTGGACAAGAACAACATTGCGCCCCGGCTTGGAATTGCCTACAGGCCCTGGGGCAACAATACCGTGTTCCGTGCCGGCTGGGGGATGTTCTACAACGTGGTTCCCTTCGCTTACGCGGTCAGCGGCCCCGATGCCAATTTTGCAGGTGGAACCGTTCCTTTCGTCGTGGACGAACCCGCATACACGAACCCTACTACCAACCCCCAGGTGATCTTCCCGCGTGTCTTTCCGGAGAGTGGGACGGGTGGGCCGGACTCGGTCGCTCTTCCCGGTGCACTGAACCCGGATTATCGGACTCCGTATTCGTTCCAGTACAACTTTACCATCGAGCGCGAGCAGTGGAACACCGGATTCCGTCTTTCCTACATTGGGACTGCGATGCGCAAGGGTCCGTATCAGTATAACTACAATGCGCCGGAGGCTAACGACCAGTTGTTCATTGACAAGCAGAGGCCGTTCAACACCCTGCCTGAAGTTTGGTATATCACCAACGGAGCCGGTCACCAG
>JBGOTQ010000409.1:0-6358 GCA_041476565.1 Terriglobia bacterium
CCTCCTGATCGGGGACCCTGGGCGCTTGCGCCAGATTGTGGTCAACCTCGTGGGGAATGCCATCAAGTTTACCGATCAAGGAGAAGTCGTTCTGGAAGTAGCCCAGGAAGGACAAGGGGAGCAGGAGACGCTACTGCATTTTTCCGTGCGGGACACCGGGATTGGTATTCCTCCGGAGCATCAACATCAGATCTTTGAGGTCTTTACTCAGGCAGACGGGTCAACCACACGCCGATTTGGTGGAACGGGACTAGGGTTGTCGATATCTTTGCGTCTGGCAGAAATGATGGGAGGGAAGATCTGGGTGGAAAGCACACCAGGACAAGGAAGCACTTTTCGCTTTACGGCACGCTTCAAGATTGGCAGTCCAGAGGGGCTACGCCAAGCTGAAAATGAACCCGCGGTCCTGGCAGGAGTAGAAGCGTTGGTAGTTGATGACAACGCTACCAGCCGGGGAATTCTAACCAAACTATTGGCTCAGTGGCATATAAAGGTAACGTCCGTTGATAACGGTGCCGAAGCTCTGAAGCTACTTCACCAAGGCCGGATCCAAGGAAAGCCGTATGACTTGATGGTGCTGGATCTTCAGATGCCCGAGATGGATGGATTCATGCTGGCCGAACAAATTCACGCGGATGGCGAGCTGTCTGGGATGCCCATAATCATGCAGACTTCGGGGGGACAGTGCGGAGATGCGGCTCGTTGCCGGGAACTTGGCGTCGGTGCCTATTTGACCAAACCTGTCAAGCCATCAGAGCTTCTGGATGCTATTTCCGTATTACTGAATATGCCATCTGCTCAAGCCAGTGACGAAGCCTTGGCGAGTCGTCTCAGCTTGAAGGAAAGCCAGTCTCGTTTGCGGGTCCTCTTAGCAGAAGACAACCAGGTCAATCAAACAGTGGCAGTGCGACTGATGGAAAAGCGGGGATATAAAGTGGTAGTTGTCAACAACGGGAAACAGGCGGTGGAACGGTGGGAACAGGAGATGTTTGACCTGGTACTCATGGATGTGCAGATGCCGGAAATGAATGGGTTCGAGGCTACAGCCGCTATCCGTGCCCGTGAAACCGAGCGGAGCGGACATATTCCAATTATCGCCATGACAGCCCATGCCATGAAAGGCGATCAAGACCGCTGCCTGGCCGCAGGAATGGATGGATATACCGCAAAACCCATCCGGGTGAAGGAGTTCTTTGAGACCATAGAAAGACTGACGTCATCAGTCTGAAACTTAATCCCTTAAAAAACTCACGTAAGAACGTCATGCCGCCAAAATCCCAGTATGGGACTGCGCGCCAATCTCCTTGTGTGGTGCTCCCGTGCCCAGCGGCGGTTGGTGGGGGGAGGATGGACACATCATCGCCACGCTGGATTCTCGAGTCCGGATAACCGGAAACTGAGAGGAGCAACCGCTTCCATTCTTTAGAAATTTGCCCCTCGGGAACTCGGCAACATATTACCAAGAGGAGAAAGAACGTCTACGGAGGAGGTGAGTGCACCAGAATGCTGGATACTAGCCCATTTTCAAGGACTTTTTGGCTTTAGGACTGGGAAGATCGTGTTCCCGCCGGCGATCTGTGGCAGCTGGTTTCCGGTTGCGCCGTCATTCGCTGGGAATCGAAGGGCCATTGACAACAGTCAAGAGTGTGCAATCAAGACTATCGCTTTCTGATTCGTGATCGGGATAGTATCCACTCTCAGGGGTTGAATGTTGCGGTACGAGCCATGGGAGTGAAAGTCCTCAAAACTCCGTTCCGCTCGCCCCAAGCGAACTCGCATGGCAAGAGGCTGATAGACAACCTACGGCGGGATTGTCTGAATTTTCTGATTCCGATCAATGAACCTCATGGAGGCTTCGATGATCCTCAATATTACAGTCCGCAGTAAGCCTGCATTTGGGTTACTCCTGCTTCTTCTCTTTCGAGCCAACCTTGCTCAGGCCCAAGCCGATCCCCAACCGGTCGGGGCCATTTTGAGCGAGGAGATTCAGTCACCAGATGTATCGTTATTTCAATTGCGCCATTATCTCCTGCAGCATGTTGCCAAGCCGCCTGCTCCTGCCTCGGCCCAGCAATGGACAGTGGAATCTAAGCGCTTGCGAGAGCATCTATTGAAGGACGTTGTCTTTCATGGCTGGCCGAAGACTTGGGTCGACGCACCTCCGAAGTTCGAAGACTTGGGGATCATTGAATCCGGAAAAGGGTACCGGATGCGCAAGCTTCGTTATGAAATTGTGCCAGGCTTTCAATCCACGGCCATTTTATACGAACCGGAAAATCTCTCCAGCAAGGTTCCAGCAATCCTGAACCTCAATGGACATGTGGGCGCCCCGGGGAAATCAGTCGAGTACAAGCAGAAACGCTGCATTAATTTTGCCAAGCGGGGAATCTTAGCTTTGAACCTGGAATGGCTGGCCTTTGGGGAATTGGCCCACAAGGAAAACCAACATGGGTTCGGGGCTCATTTGGACCTGGTGGGCACAAACGAATTGGGATTGTTCATGCTGGCCATGCGTAAAGGACTCGATTACCTCTATGATCATCCCAGCACCGATCGCAGTCGATTGGGCGTGACGGGCCTGTCAGGCGGGGGATGGCAGACAATTGTGTTGAGCGCTCTGGACGAGAGGGTGACGGTTGCCATTCCTGTAGCGGGGTTCTCCTCGCTAGTGCCAAGAATCGAGGCTCGATGGCTTGGTGATTTGGGTGATTTGGAACAGTCAGCTACAGACTTCCTGGACGGGCAGGATTTCACACATCTGGCAGCCATGCTGGCTCCACGACCCACTTTGCTGATTTATAATGCTGAGGATGATTGTTGTTTCAGAGCCCCGCTGGTGAAGCCTTTGATTTTCGACGCCATCAAACCGATCTTCAAGTTGTATGGCAAAGAAGAGGCCTTGGGCTGGCACGAAAACCGCGATCCCGGCAGCCACAATTACCAGTTGGATAACCGTCTTCAGGCTTATCAATTCTTCAGCAAGAACTTCAATTTGCCGATCATCGAAAACGAGATTCCATCCGACTCAGAAATCAAAAGCTACGATGAGCTTTTGGTGGGGCTGCCCAAAGACAATTTGACCATCCTGGGGCTAGCTCGCAAGCTGGCGGGCAGCATCACTCGCCAGCCGATTCCCGCAGATGTAACTGCCCGGAGGACCTGGGCAATCAATGAAAGGACAAAACTTAACCAAATGGTTCGCTACAAGCCGGTCAGGATTGAGCGTGCCTGGGCTATTGCCAATACCAAGAACAAGGGTCTGGAATCAAAGTCTTACCTTTTCTCGATGAACAACGGATTAAGCGCCAACGCCGTCTGGTTCAAGGCGATCAGTGCTCCCGATCATCCCCCAGTGACTCTGGTTGTCAATGATAAAGGTAAGAAAGTTGCGGGAGCAGAAGTAGCGGACCGGGTCAATCGGGGAGAACAGGTCCTGGCTATTGACCTTCTTTTTTCCGGCGATGCCTGGCGAGGAATTAATTCCCATGAATTCCAGCAGATTCTACATGGTATGGGTGATCGCGCCATTGGTCTGGAAGCAGCTCAGATGATTGAAATCGCTCGATGGATGAAAGACCAATCCAATGCTCCCCAGGTGCGGGTTGAAAGCAGCGGAATCCGGAATCAGGTGGCAACCGTTATCGCCTCGGCCTTGGAACCCGGCTTGTTTTCCGAAATTATCATACACGAAGGGATGGCAAGTTTTAGCTATCTTCTGGAGAAGCCCGTGGAATACCAAGAGGCAGCAGAGCTGTTTTGCCTAGGCCTTTACCAGGAATTTGATTTGGACCGACTGGAGGCTGTGGCTGAGCCAGTGAAATTCCTTCACGGGCCGTATTTATCTGCGGTGGCCATGCAACAATGAACAGTGCCGTTTTGCCAAGGTTGGCCAACTTAAATGGCATGGGTTGATGAAGAAACATCATTGATTGGGGGAGAAGAACCAATGAAGAAGTGTGTACCGCGACGCCACATGTTGTCTGGATTGGCGGCTGCCGGAGTTTCAGGGGTCCTGGTAGCCCAACCGCTGGAGCAGGTTCCCCGCTCCCATTCGACTGACGACTTTTCCGTAGTTCGCTTTGGCGCCCATAGAGACGGGGTCCACCTGGACACTCACGCAATTCAAGAGGCTATCGATAACTGTTCAAGGGCTGGTGGTGGCACAGTCCATTTCCCTCCCGGACGCTATCTTTCGGGTGCGCTGTTTCTGCGAAGTCATGTTCGGCTCTTTTTAGAGGCGGGATCGGTTTTGCTGGGAAGCAAGAACCTGCAGGATTATCCGGTTACCACACCTGCCATCAGGTCCTATACGGATAACTACTGCAACAAAAGCCTGCTCTACGGAGAGAACCTGGAGGATGTAGTTTTGGAAGGCCAGGGGATGATTGATGGGCAGGGAGCCGGCTTTTCAGATCCCTATAAGAATCGTCCCTTCATGATTCGACTGGTGAATTGTCGAAAGATATCGGTGTCAGGTCTCACCCTTGCCGATTCACCGATGTGGGTTCAGCATTACTTGAAATGTCAACAGGTCTATATTCGTGGGATCACGGTGCGGAGCCGTGTCAGACCGAACAACGATGGCATCGATATCGATGATTGTGAGCAGGTGCGAATCTCTGACTGTGACATCAGTTGCGGGGATGATGCCATCGTATTGAAGAGCACTTCAAGCCACGCTTGCAGAAATGTTGCGATTACCAACTGCCTATTGAGCACGGCCTGCAATGCTTTGAAGATCGGGACGGAAACCAACGGTTCCTTTGAGAATATCACCATCAGTAACTGCGCCATTTACGATACTGGCTCGGCTGGGATAGCGCTCTTAATTGTCGATGGAGGGAAGATGGAGCGAGTCAACATCTCCAGCATCACCATGAACAAAGTCGGCACTCCGATCTTTATCCGCCTGGGCGATCGCGGTCGTCCCATCCAGGCCGGAAGAGACCGCCCGCCAGTGGGGAAGCTCGGCAGTGTTTTGATTTCCGACCTCCAGGCCGATGCGGCTGGCCCTTTGGGCAGCGCGATCTCAGGATTGCCGGACAGCCCGATGGAACAGATCATGTTGGAGAACATTCGAATCCGTTACCTCGGCGGAGGAGAACTGCCAGACGTGAAAAAGGAGGTTCCCGAACTACGGGCGGAGTACCCGGAGTACAACATGTTTGGTCAGCTCCCGGCTTATGGGCTTTACTGCCGCCATGTAAGAAATCTTCGCCTGCACAATGTGAATCTGAGTTTTGAGGAACCCGAGGAGCGGCCCGGCATTTTTTGCGAAGACGTGCAAGAGTTGGAAATTGGCCGCGCCGAGGTGGAGGCGGTTCGAAGCGGCGCGCCGCCCATCTGGCTGCGCCAGGTGAAACGTGCCTTCCTCCATGGATGCAGGGTTTTGCATCCTATTGGTACCTATCTGCGCGTTGAAGGGGACAGGACCGAAGGCATTAGCCTGCTTGGAAATGACCTGCGATTGGCGGAAGAAATCGCAGCGTATGGGGACGATGTCTCTCGACTGGCAAGGGTATTTGTCAATCTCTAAGTTATTGATTCTTGGTCTCAGTGTCAGCTGCTTTGGCCCCTGAAATGAGAGAATCTTCTTCATGTTGACAATACCCCCGCTAATGGCGGACGGATGAAGCGGTCCGACCGGGTCCCGCGAAGCATTGTATCGAGGGCGTCCCGCAACTCGATAAGCGAGGGGAAAGACAAGCCATCATCCCACTCGGCGCGTAACCTCTCGACGATTTCGGGGAACCATACTCTCTGCGCGTCACCGGCCGGCATTGGAACCTCCGTCTGGGAATCCGCCCCGCGGGTCGTACTTCTTACACAAATGTACAAACTCGGGAAACTTCTCGTAGAAAGATCTCAGTTCCACCGGAGACGTTGTAAACAGTTTTCCCCAGTGCGGCCGCGCTTTAAATGGAGCAGTTCTTTTTCAATCACTGGGATTAACTTCCTGACCGCTGGCCAGTCCTGTTTCCAGGTAAAGTGAATCGTTACGCAGGGTTGTTCGTAACAAGGACTTAGCCATAAGTTGTCGACGGCAACTGTACGGATTTCTGAAATCATTAGGTGCGGACTAATCTGGTCGCCGAGTCCTTCAACCGCCAGAATGGCTTACTTAGAAACTCCGACATAAATCTCCGAAAGTCGGCAAGCCATTAGCGATCATGGTTCAGCCGGCAGCTCTCGGTATTCCGGCAGATCGCTGAACCCTAGCCCGTTTGAACGAAGCCGCTGGCGCGGCGGACGCTTCGCGTGCGCGAAGAGTCGGCTTGGGGGCCTTGATGGGAGTATTCTTGGGTCATAAGGAGGTTTCCTATGACCCGCTTACGCCAAATGATGATCGAGGAACTCG
>JBGOTQ010000410.1:0-6334 GCA_041476565.1 Terriglobia bacterium
CGTGAAGGCCTCGAAGATCAACTTCTGCTTCTCTTTCGGGATCCCGAGTCCGGTGTCCCGAACGGAGAACAGAATCTCGCACCCAGAGCTAGCTGGGATCGCCTGTCCAGCCTGGTCCGGACCCTCAACAGTAGCGGGGACGACATCAAGGAACACCTCCCCCTGGGCAGTAAACTTGATGGCGTTGCTAACCAGGTTGAAAAGAACTTGTCGCAGGCGGAGCGAATCGGCTAATAGGTGTTCCGGCACATTCGGCGCAATCCGGTAGATCAGGTCCAATCCCTTTTGATGGGCGCGGAGAGCCAATGGCTTCAAAGAGTCTCCGATCATCTCTCTCAGCAGGATAGGTTCCGGATGCAGTTCCAGCCGGCCGGCTTCAATTTTCGAGAAGTCCAGGATGTCGTCGATCAGGGCGAGCAGCGCATTGGCGGAAAATTTCACGGTCTCAATATATTCATGTTGTTCGAGGTTGAGCGGGGTCTCCAGCGCGAGTTCAGTCATTCCCACGATGCCGTTCATGGGAGTCCGGATTTCGTGACTCATATTGGCCAGGAATTCGCTCTTGGCCTTGTTGGCATCCTCGGCAGTTCGTTTGGCCCGTTGCAGTTCTTCTTCTGAGCGCTTGCGCTGAAGGACTTCCTGTTGTAGTTCTGAGGTCCGCTCTTCCACCCGATGAGCCAGTTCCAACTCACGCTTTTTCATGCTTCGGATTCGCCAGCGGTAAAGTCCAGCTCCTGAACCAGCGGTAAATGCCACCATGAAGAGGAAAAACCATGGCGTCTGATAGAAGAAAGGCCGCAGAAGAAGCTCAATTTGCGCTTCTTCTTTGTTCCAGAATCCGTTGGAGTTGCAGGCTTTGACTCGGAAATGATAACGGCCAGGCGGCAAGTTCGTATAATAAGCAACCCGGCGACTCCCCGCATCAATCCATTTGGCGTCACGACCTTCCAGCATGTATTGAAAACGGATCTTGTCACCCCCGATTAAAGAAACACCGGTATAAAGGACTTCGAGGTCTCCCCGTCCGGGAGGAAGAGAAACCGCTCCTGAATCGGGAAAGTGGCTTTTTTCCCTATCGTAGAAGAGTTGTTCGATTAAGACGTGCGGAAGAATGTCATTGCTTGCATCGCGAGTTGGGTCGAGGATAACCGCCCCCTTGAGCGTGGCAAATATCAGTCTGCCGTCGCGGGTCTTCCAGGCTGAAGGTTGCAGGCTGCCGTTGCATTCGCTGCTGATCATCCCGTCGGAGGTGCCATAAGAGTAAGAAAAGACCGAATTGGCTTTCCCGTCGGCAAAATTGTTCAGATCCTCTTTGCTTACGCGGAAAATCCCCCGGTTGCAGCTCATCCACAGTTGATCCAAATTGTCTTCCACAATGGTATACACCAGGTCGTCGTAAAGGCCATCACGGGCCAGGATGGATTCGAAACGTCCGTTCTTGTAACGGTTCAGGCCCCCCCCATCGGTTCCCAACCAGAGGACTCCTTCCCGATCCAAGTAGATGGACATGATGGTCTGGCTCGAGAGACCATGCTCTGTCGTGAACAAATCAAACTTACCGCGGCGGAGGCGATTCAATCCGGCATTGGTTCCAATCCATAGGGTTCCGTCAACAGATTCGGCAAGACAATACACTTTGTTGTTGGAAAGACCGTTCCGGCTATTAAAAACCTTGCAGCTTCCATCTTTGAGTTGCGTCAAGCCTGCATTGGACCCAATCCAAAGGCTGCCATCCCGAGCACAAAGAATGGTTCTCACCATGTTGTCCGCTAAGCCGTCTTTGGTGGTGAAGGTTCGCAAAGTGCCTTTGGCATAGCGGGAGATCCCTCCGTTGTTGGTGCCCAACCAGATATTCCCTTGCCGGTCTTCTGCAATGGAATAAACCGATTTGTCCCCCAGCCCTTCCTTACCTGTGATTGTTTTCAATTTCCCATCAACCAACACCAACGCTCCATGCCCCTCCAGTCCCAACCACAAATTTCCGCGAGAATCTTCGAAAACTGAGTTGATCTCTTCAGGGGGGCGAAGGTTTTGGGCCACATAACCGGCAATCCTGCGCTCCCTGAAACGATGCAACCCAAAGCCGTTGCTGCCCACCCAGATGCTTCCTTCCCTGTCTTCGAAAACAGCTGACAGGATATTGTTGGAGGCACGGTCCGGGACTTCCACCACTGTTTGCTCGGTACCATATAGACGTATCATACTGTTAGTAGTGCGGATCCGAAGGACCCCCTGATGATCTTGGCACATCGAGTGAAGATCATCCTTTCCTGTTTTTACAATGAGAGGAAAATCCTGAGTCCGCCCGTTTTTGACCGTAACAAGCCCCTGGGACGTCCCAACCCAGAGGGTGGAATTGCGGTCGACGAGAAGGAAGCGGATATTCGTGCCTTGCAGTTTCTTGTGATTAGCAAAAGGCTCGAAGGTCCCATCATGGTATCGATAGAGGGCGGATTGAGTTCCCACCCACAGGCCGTGTTGGCTGTCTCCGCATAATGCAGTCACGTTGTCCCCGGGTATTCCCCTGGCATCCACCACATTGCCAAGTTGTCCCCGTTCTAGCCGGTATAACCCGCCTCCATTGCTGCCGAGCCAGAGTGATCCGACATCATCTTCGAAGAAACTGTTAACCGTATTTCCGGAAAGCTTCTGCGGGACGGTAATGACATTGAAGGTATTCCCCCTGAACTGGTAAACCCTGCCATCATAGCCGCCAATCCACAGTGAACCATCGCGAGCCTTGTATAAGGCCGAAATGAAAGTCATTCCCAAGCTCGGATCACTGCTGGGGTCGAACAGTGTGAAGCGCAATCCGTCGAATCGGACCAAGCCCTGTTGAGTGCCGAGCCAGAGGTATCCGTCTGCTGTTTGGGCGATCACCTGGGTTGAGTTTTGAGGAAGCCCTTGGTCAGTGGTCCACACGTCATGGATGTAATTGCTAATTGGCGTCCGGGGATCAAGGGCGTGGAGTGTGCCCGGATGACACAAAAAACAGTAGATTAAGAATCCCAATAGTCCGATGGGTTTGATTGGATTTTCGACCATTGGCATTTCAAGCTGTTCTAGGATTCCCGCTTTGGGGCATGAGGGGGATGCAATTGTGGACTCAAAATGAGGAGGCTCCTGTTTTCCTGTTGTCCCCCCCCACTAATCATATCGGACGTGGAGATTCTCTAAGTTAGCGGGAACGTAAATTGTCTTGGATGTAGCTCCAGGTGGATGAGAATGGTCTTTCATCAGTGGGAGAACATCGGGGACAACTGGGGTGCAATCAAAAGTGGCGTACAGATGGGAAGTCCCAACGCTCTGGCCTGAAAGGCCAAAATAATACAGCCCACGGCAACGCCCCATAAGCACTAATTTAAAACCAAGCCGGAGGCTTGGCAGCTATTAGCCGGGGGTTGAGCGCAGCGATACCCCCGGTCCTCTCGTCCAAACCAAATTGCACCCTGAAGTGGGCGCCACAATCTGCGATCCCTCCGGGATCGGCATGAACATGGGGCCTTGGCCGGTGGTATCGCTACGCTCAACCAACGGCTAATTGCTAGGAACCCTACGGGTTCCACTCCCATACATTAATATAAATCCATCAGAGGCAGCTTATGTTAGCGCTTATGGGGCAACGCCCCGGGTCGGGTCTGGTTTTTTCACTTTTCAAGCTTTCGGTGACATATAATCTCCGTGCCTGGCCCTAAGCCATTTTTTACGGGCGATCGGTACTGGACCAGTTAAACGCGGAATTCTGGAGGGCTGAGCTCCGCGAAGCCGCAGACAAAGTGGCAAACGTGGCCTCGCAGAGTGACAGCGGTCCCCCGCTCGGCCCTCCAATTGTAACTGACCCAGTGCGGCGATCTGCCCTTTTTTCTTACCAATGTCTTGCATTTCATGGCGGGCGGAAACGGAGGACGTTCATATGACGGAGGATCGAAGACAAGTGAGTCGACGAGGATTCATGCAAACGGCAGCGCTGGCCGCTGGAGCGCTCAGTGCTGCAGACCCGATCCGAGCGGCAGTGACGGAGGCGGATATCAAAATTGGTCTCTACAGCATAACGTACGGGGGCGTCTGGTATCGTGGAGACGCATTGTCCACAGAACAGGTCATCCAACGCGCAAAGCAGTTCGGCTATCAAGGTGTGGAGATCGATGGAAAACGCCCCCACGGCAACCCGCTCGACATGCCGAAAGCCCGTTGTCTGAAACTCAAGAAAATGGCCAGCGACCTGGGGCTCGAGATCTACGCAGTGGCCGGCAACAATGATTTCAGCAGCCCCATCCCGGAACACCGCGAGAGTCAATTGGTTTACCTTCGGGAGTTAATGCGGATGACGAACGATCTGGGCGCCAAAGTGGTGCGCGTGTTCCTTGGCTGGCCGGGTGTCACGCTGAGGCCGGAGGGCGGCGGCCGCTACGACATCGCACAGGCCGTGTGGAAGGCGGCGCATAAGGACTTCACCGAAGAACAGACGTGGACATGGTGCCGCCAGGGCCTGGTCGAGGCATCCAAACTTGCCGGTGATTTCGGAGTTACCCTTGCTTTGCAGAATCATCCGCCGGTGGTTAACAAAGGCTATCTGGATGTCTTGAAGATGGTGAAGGAGGTGGGGTCGCCGCACCTGAAGGCCTGCTTCGATGCGCGCCTGGAGCACTCGCTGGACGAGGCCGGTGTCCGGAAGGGCCTCAACGATGTCGGAGCGCTCCAGACTCTATGGCATTACGGTGGTGAGTTCGACATGGGGCCCGGCGGAATCATCCTGAAGGGAGACGAGAAGGCCTTGGGGGAGGCGCTTGGGTTGCTCGACATCGGGTACAAGGGTTGGGCGGGCTTCGAATTGTGCCATCCTCTGCCAGTGGTGAATGGCCAGACGGTTGGCATCGACTTTGTCGACAAGAATGCCAAATTGGCTCTCCAATATATGCAGGGCATTATCGCCGAAGCCAGGAAGCAACACACCGCGAAGGGCTAGGAGGAGTGGACTAATGATCAACAACTCACGGTCTTTCCCCTTGGTGATTGGCCTTGTTTTGGTGTTGGCAGCGGCAGGCATAGCTCAGTATGAAAAAGCCCCCGCGGGCAAGACCGGACGCTTCCCCTGGCCTGAAGGAAAACGGGTGGCTCTAAGTTTGAGTTTTGACGACGGCCGGGTCAGTCAGGTCGATATTGGAATTCCACTGCTGGATCGGTATGGGGTCAAGGCGACCTTCTTCGTTCATCCTTCTGCCGTGGAGAAACGACTGGAGGGGTGGAAGCGGGCCGCAGCCAGCGGACACGAAATCGGCAACCATTCCCTCTCTCACCCCTGTACGGGGAACTTTACCTGGTCTCGGTCCAACGCCTTGGAGGAACTGTCTCTAGAGGGAATGCGGAGGGAGTTAACCGAAGCCAATCGCCAGATCGAAGCGCTGCTTGGAACAAGGCCAGTCGCGTTTGCTTACCCCTGCGGCCAGACCTTTGTGGGGAGGGGCCGGGAAGTGAAGAGCTATGTTCCTCTGGTCGCAGAAATCTTTCGAACGGGACGCCGTTGGATGGACGAGGGGCCCAATGATCCAGCCTTCTGCGACATGGCCCAGTTGATGGGGATGCCCGCCGACAATCGCGGATTCGCGGAAATTCAATCACTGATTGAGGCTGCAGCCAAAGATGGATTCTGGCTAGTCTTGGCTGGACACGATATTAACCGCACCAATACTCCGCAAACCACTCAGACTGTCATGTTAGAGGCACTTTGCCGCTACGCCCGTGACCCTGCCAACGGAGTTTGGCTTGAGACCGTCGGAGCTGTGTCAAGCTACATCCTAAAACACCGCCAGCTCTGATCAGGACCTGGGTCTGTTCGGGTCGGAATTCCGAGCCTGTTCGCGGCATCCTGAACCTATCTGAAAAACTTCAACATCGCCCTTCCAAACTATTTTGCCTTTAGAACTTTCTGTTAGAGACAGAGTGTCAACATGTTCTGCTTGGCAACCATTCTAAAGCCAAGAAATGTTACGCCTGGGTGCACGAAGTGGGAGCAAAGGGCTAGCGTTACGTGGCTGTTTTAGAAATTCCACCAGTGGATTCCGCCCAAAGCGCAGTCAAGGTGGCCATTGTCGAGGAGTTCAAAAATCGCCGGGCCAGTGGAAAAGGCAAAAGTCAGTAGGCCAAAAATACCAAGGTTAAGTCGTAGAAACCTAATAACCACGATAAGACTTACTACCCAGGAAAAAGAGACATTTGAGAAAGAAGCTTTAAAGCAGGGACTGTCTCTTTCCGATTGGATAAGACAGTTCTTGAAAAGAGCAGGAAAAGAATGCTAGGATTTTGGGTGTGGAGGGTGTGGGACTCGAACCCACAA
>JBGOTQ010000411.1:0-6326 GCA_041476565.1 Terriglobia bacterium
ACTTTGCACATCTCGTAGAGGCGGGAACGCAACCGGGCGCCAATCCGGTCGGTCAGGGTCTCCTCAGTAGGAACCCGGCTCCCGTCGCTAAGATGAATCCGTTCTTTGGGGCTGTCTTCGAAATTGGACGTAATCAAGGTTGTGGACTTCTGGTTGTAGCGCGTGTTGATAATGTACGCAAAAGTATCCCTGACCCACTCGGTTGGGCGTTCAGCACCCAAGTCGTCCAAAACCAGGACTTCGGAAGTAAGCACGGGTTCGAGAATTTGCATTTCTGATGTCTGAGAGACCGGATTATAAGAGTCCTGGATTTTCTTTAAGAGATCTCGAAAGTCACAGAACAACCCGTTGACGGCTTGTCGGAGGATCAGTTCCCTCAGGATCGACACGGCCAGATGGGTCTTGCCAACACCGCAGGGGCCCAGAATCAGCAAGCCGCAGTCAACACTGGGGTAGTCTTCAACGTAGCGCAGAGCGGCTGTCTTGACCAGGGACAGCTTCTCAGTAATGGCACTGAAATTCTCGAAGGAACAGGCTTCGTAACGCGCCGGAATACCAGCTCTTCCAATTAATCGGTCCAGCTTGCTCTTCTCGTAACACTCGCAGCGAACTACCGCCAGATGGTCCCCCAGTTGAACCTGCTTCCAACCGGTGCCCCGGCAGATTAGGCAATCCTCCATCCTTTCCATGGTGGGAATTCTAATACAGGTACTGCAACAGAAAAAGGCAAAACGGTAGAAGAGCTCTGGGAGGCCGACTTCTATCATACGTGCTTGACGGCCTCACGGAGTTCGGCCCTCCAAAACTCGCATTTTCATAAGAGAGCCCCATGACCTTATTCAGGTCACTACGACGGATGAAAATGGTTTGTTTGGAGCGGTCGCGACAGAGCGCGACCCTCCATCAAAACACGTATTTTCATGAAAGCCTTTCATGCCCCTTCCAGAGGCACCATGTAACATGAAAATGGGAGCTTGACGCCCAAAGCAATCATAGGTGCAAGATCCGGCGGGCCATACTTGTCCTCGTTCTCGTCGTCGTACTCGGGAATTTACGGGTCGAGGAGGAGTACACCGATGAGGACGCTTTTCAATTCAGGACCTAGTCCCTCACTGGGAGGAGGGGCGCTTGAAGCGGGTGATCTTGGGTGGTGGGGCGGGAACCAGAGCAGTCTCGACTTTCTCTTGGTAATGAGAAGAGACCTCAGAGAATTCTTTGCGAATCATTTCAAGAAAACGGCCGACTTCTTTCTGCATTTCCATCATCTTGTCCCGCATGTTCAGGACGACTTCCACTCCTGCCAGATTCACTCCAAGATCCCTGGTCAGAGTGAGGATTAGCTCCAGCCGTTCCAGGTCTTCATCGGTAAAGAGGCGCGTGTTCCCTTCCGAGCGCGAGGGTTTCAACAGACCCTGGCGTTCATACAACCGCAAGGTCTGAGGATGGATGTTGTAGTTCTGGGCCACGTTGCTGATCATGTACGCGGCCTTGCCTCGCTTCTTCATGGTTTAAGTAAACAAGTCCTTTCGGGGATCTTCCGGATTCAAGCGGGCCAATTCTCTTAGAAGCTCCTTACTGCGTTCATCAGCCACCCGGGGCAGAACAATCCGGACCTCAACGAACTGGTCCCCACGCGTGGAGGCTCGCAAAGAAGGGGCCCCTTTCCCCCTCAAGCGAAATTTCTGACCGCTCTGGGTCCCGGGCGGAATCTTGACGACCGCTCTCCCCTCCACGGTGGGGACTTCAATCTTAGCACCCAAGGCCGCTTCGGTCACCGTGACTGGGACCTTACTGTAAATGTTATCACCTACTCGTTCAAAGAAGGGATGGGGAGCCACGGTAGTGACGATGTAAAGATCACCAGGGGGAGCCCCGTGGACCCCAGCGCTCCCCTTCCCGGCAAACCGGATTCTTGAGCCAGTCTGCACCCCGGGCGGAATCTTGATTTCCAGGCTATCTGTAACCTGGACCCTTCCCTCACCTCCGCATTTAGGGCATTTTCTCCCTAATTCTCCAGTCCCTCCACATTGTGGGCAGGTTGAACTGAATTGTACCCTCCCCCCCATTTGACCGATCTTTCCAGTGCCCCGGCAGGTCGGACAGGCGCGAGCTTTCCCTCCAGACACCTGCCCTCTGCCTGAACACTCCGGGCAGAGGTCTTTCCGAGCATAACTAATCCGGGTCTGCAGACCTTTCAGCGCATCGTAAAATCCAATAGAAATCTGGTACTCGAGGTCTTCCCCTTTCTGCGGCTGTGCTGTTCCAGCCTCTGTTCCTGAGAATATCTGAGAGAAAATGTCAGAAAAATTAGATCGCCCAAGATTGGAGAAATCGAACCCGGAAAAATCAAAGCCTCCTCCCGGAGTACCAGGGCCGGCTTGAAAGTTGTCAGAGTAAGTGCCGTAGTTATCGTAGATCTCACGCTTCTTGGGGTCACTCAAAACCTCGTAAGCTTGCGATATCTTCTTGAAGCGCTCTTCCGACTGCTTGTCCCCCGGATTGACGTCGGGGTGGTATTTCCGTGCCAGTTTGCGGTAAGCCTTCTTGATTTCGTCCTGAGAGGCGCCGCTCTTGACGTTCAGAATTTGGTAATAGTCCTCTATTTTGGCCATACGTCAGAATGAAGGTATTAAGGACAAGACTATTCTGGGAGAAGGCGTGTGGGCAGGGTCAGCACCGGCCTGAGTCAGCTGGATTCAGGCATCCGGGCCAGTCCCGTGCCTACCGGAGCCCGGTCTGGAGCCTCAAGCCCGCCATCCCCAACCACTCGCCACCCCGCGGCCATCTCCACCCTGGAAATGGCCTTAACGCGTCATCTTGCTACAACTTCAACGCTTCTTGTTCACTTCGACTTTGATAGAGCTCCGGCGAGTGGTCTTTTTGGGGATCGCAACTGTCAGCACCCCATCCACCATCTTGGCCTTGATCGAAGAGGCGTCCACAGGTTCAGGAAGTTCGAACCGGCGTTCAAATCTCCCCACAGGCCGTTCCAAGCGGTGGTATTTCTGACCGGAAACATCCCGGGCAAAATGGCGCTGCCCCTTTAAAACAATCATTCGATCAACGATCTGCAGATCCAGATCTCCCTTTTCGATCCCGGGCAGTTCCGCCAGCAGCACAAATTCCTTTTCTGTCTCGTAGAGGTCTACAGGCGGAGACCATGTGGAATTCAAGTCCGCGTCTGAAACCAGTTGCATCGGAGAGACGGTCTCTTCGAACAGAGAATGGACTCTTTCCCGCAAAGCTAGAAATCTCTTCAGTAGATCCTGTTCACTTGGCAAGGTCGCAGTCCTTTTGCAGTCTGACGTGACTTATTTCTTCTTCTCGTCCACGTCAACATACTCCGCATCGATCACTTCTCCTTCAGCTGGCTTTGAACCCGAGTCTGCCGAAGAAGCCTGGCTACCACTTCCGGAGGGGGACCCGGCCTGGGCTCCTGCCTGTTTGTAGAGCACATCCGCGACTCGGTGAGTGGCTCTGGTCAGTCCTTCTAGGGCCTTGTTGATTCGATCGGCGCCCCCCTCCTCCACCGCCTTCCGGCACTCCGCGATGGCTGACTCGATAGCTTTCGCGTCAGAGTCAGGGATTTTCTCCCGGTTTTCCCGCAGCAGTTTCTCTGTGCTATAAATCAGGTTATCGGCCTTGTTCTTCACGTCAACCTCATCTCGATACCGCCGGTCTTCTTCTGCATGAGACTCGGCATCTCGAGTCATTCGGTCGATTTCGTCCTTGGTCAAACCGCTGGAAGCTGTGATGGTAATTTTCTGCTCCTTTTGGGTTGCCAGGTCTTTGGCTGAGACGTTCACAATCCCGTTGGCATCGATGTCAAAGGTCACCTCGATTTGAGGAATTCCCCGGGGGGCAGGAGGAATCCCCACCAGGTGGAATTTTCCAAGTGTCCGGTTGTCTTTGGCCATGCTTCTCTCACCCTGTAGGACGTGGACTTCAACAGAGGTCTGATTGTCCGCTGCGGTGGAGAAGATTTCACTCTTCCGGGTCGGAATTGTGGTGTTCCGTTCAATCAACTTAGTGGAAACCCCACCCAAGGTCTCAATCCCCAGTGACAAAGGTGTAACGTCGAGGAGCAGAAGATCCTTAACATCCCCAGCCAGCACTCCTGCCTGAACTGCAGCGCCGACACCCACGACTTCATCTGGATTGACGCCCTTATGTGGCTCTTTCTTGAACATATCCCTTACGATTTGCTGGACGCGAGGAATACGGGTGGATCCTCCCACCAGAACCACTTCATCGATATCTTCTGGCTTCACGCCTGCATCTGCCAGCGCCTGCTTGCAGGGTTGGACACTCCGCTGCAAGATGTCTTCGACCAACTGCTCAAACTTGGCACGGGTCAGTCTCAGCACCAGGTGCTTGGGTCCAGCCGCATCGGCGGTGATGAATGGAAGGTTGATTTCGGTCTCCATCGTCGAAGACAGCTCCATCTTGGCCTTCTCAGCGGACTCCTTAAGGCGCTGCAACGCCATTTTGTCCTTGGAGAGGTCAATTCCCTGGTCCTTAATGAACTCGTCCACAATCCAGTCAATTATGCGCTGGTCAATATTGTCGCCGCCCAGGTGTGTATCGCCGTTGGTCGACTTGACTTCAACCACACCTTCACCGACTTCGAGAATCGAAATGTCAAAGGTCCCACCTCCGAAGTCATAAACGGCTATGGTCTCATCTTTTTTCTTGTCCAGGCCATAAGCCAAAGCTGCGGCAGTTGGTTCATTGACAATCCTCAGTACCTCCAGGCCTGCAATTTTCCCCGCATCCTTGGTCGCCTGTCGCTGGGAGTCATTAAAGTAGGCAGGAGTTGTGATGACGGCCCGGGTCACTTTTTCGCCCAGATATTCCTCAGCAGCATTCTTGAGTTTCTGCAGAATCATTGCAGAGATTTCGGGGGGGGTATACTCTTTTCCCATGATTATGACGCGGGCGTCGTTGTTCGAAGCTCGGGTGACCTTATAGGGAACAATCTTCATTTCCTCTGTCACTTCTTCGTATTTACGGCCCATGAAACGCTTGATCGAATAGACCGTGTTTTCCGGGTTCGTAACAGCCTGGCGTTTGGCCACCTGACCCACTAACCGTTCTCCACTCTTCGTGAAAGCTACCACTGACGGAGTAGTTCGGCTCCCTTCTGGATTAGTGATAACAACGGGTTCCCCACCTTCCATGACCGCCACGACGGAGTTAGTGGTCCCCAAATCTATCCCGATAATCTTGCTCATCTTGAGCGCCTCCTATTTAAAATGAACCATTTACGCTGACCATGCTATTCTTGTTTTAGTCACGCCCAAATATAATATCTGAGTGGAGCATTGTCAACCTTATTAACAAACTAAGCTAGGTCTAACTTCGTCACCCAGTTTGTACACTTGCCTCAACCCCTTGAATGACATAAGATCACCTGATTTATGAGCCTACTGTACCTCGATGTATTCCGTTTCTGGTGCTTCCATTGGCTGCAATCTCGTTGACCATTTCAGGCAAGAAAGTGCTGGGAAGGATTATCTTCGTCATCCTTCTCATCCTTTCCATTGCAATCGGGGCTTTGACGGGTCTCTTCATCGTCTACCGGAGTGACCTCCCAGAGGTGCAGAGTCTTGAAGACTACCGACCGAACGTCATTACTGAGCTGTATTCTGATGACGGACAAATTATTGGCTCTTTTGCCTTACAGCGCCGGATTGTCGTGTCTTACGAGCAAATCCCCAGGCTCATGAGGGAAGCAGTGGTTGCAACAGAGGACCGGAGGTTTCAGAAACATTGGGGAGTGGATTTCTATGGCGTTTTCCGCGCCGCAGCCAAAGACCTCCTGGCCTGGCGACGGGTGGAAGGCGCCAGCACCATTACCCAGCAATTGAGCCGAATTTGTTTTTTGTCCAACGAGAAAAGCTTCAAGCGGAAATTCCAGGAGCTTTTGTTTACCATCCAGATTGAGCGGTTTTATACCAAACCGCAAATCCTTGCGCTTTACTGCAATCAGGTTTATTTAGGCCATGGCACGTACGGCTTCGAGGCGGCTGCTCAGTATTACTTTAGCAAGACCCTCAAAGAACTTGAACTCCACGAAGTGGCCTTGCTGGCGGGGCTCCCGGCCACAGTGCATCTTTATTCTCCCGTAGAGCGACCCGAACGGGCAAAGATACGGCGGGATCACGTTATTGATCGCATGATCGCCGAGAAAAAAATCTCCCGGGCTGAAGGCGAAGAGGCAAGAGCCAAGGAGTTGGGTCTGAGGGTATCAGGACGCCAAAACAGCCTGGCCCCTTATTTTGTCGAAGAATTGCGCCGTTACCTGGAAAAGAAATACGGGCCTG
>JBGOTQ010000412.1:0-6322 GCA_041476565.1 Terriglobia bacterium
AAGGATGTAGTGTGAATGCTGATGTTTCACAAAGGGGAACCGTTTCTTTGTTTTTTGCTTGTCGGCACTTGTCCCTTGTCACTTGCCACTGACCTCTTGTCACTACCTTTATGTTTCTGGATTTTTACAATCTGCGCGAACAACCCTTTGGGGTGTCTCCCAATCCCGCCTTCCTTTATTTGAGTCACACTCATCGAGAGGCTCTGGCGTCTTTGTACTACGGTATAGAGAATGAGCGGGGCTTCCTCGCCCTGATTGCCCGTCCCGGCATGGGGAAAACCACGATCTTGTTCCAGTTGTTGGAGCGTCTTCGCAACCCCTGTCGGATGGTTTTTTTGTTTCAGACACAATGCAACTCGCGGGAATTCTTCCGTTACCTGTTGAGTGACCTGGGGCATCCCGCTCCCGATAATGATTTGGTGAGGATGCACCTCGAGCTCAACCAGATCCTGGTTCGCGAGGCCAAGGCCAACAGGCGCTTTGTGCTGGTGGTCGATGAGGCGCAGAACCTCGACAATTCAGTTCTGGAGACCGTCCGCTTGCTTTCGGACTTTGAAACGCCGCGTAAGAAGCTCATGCAGATTATCCTGTCGGGGCAGCCTGAGCTGGCTAGAAAGCTGCTTCAGCCGGAACTGAGCCAGTTGCGTCAGAGGCTCTCGATAATTGGCCGGCTCGCGCCGCTGACTCCTCCAGAAGTCAATGAATATATAAACCACCGGCTCAAGTTAGCAGGTTGGGATGGTGGGACCCTGTTTGACGAAGAGGCCCGGGCTTTGATTGCCGTCCACAGCCATGGGATTCCCCGCGAGGTGAACAACCTCTGCTTTAACGCCCTCTCCTTAGGATTTGCGCAGCGGCAGAAACGAATTGACCGGACCATCTTGAAAGAAGTTGTCAATGACCTCGACATACAGCCGCTCGGTTCGCAGTCTGCACCTGGAGCAGAAAGTCGTTCCATCATGAAACCTGTAGGGCCAGTCGCAAACTCGGTTAAAGCCGCTCTCGGTGCGGGTCCCCAGGCGGCAGAGACTTCTGCGGCGTCCTCCGTCCAGATGGGATCAGGACGCGGGACGCGCAGGTTTCCCGTGGCAGCAATGGCCGCAGTTCTGCTTCTCGGCATCTTATTGTTGCTCCTATCGCTTAGAGAAAAGTGGTCCGCCTGGCGGCAGAGTGAATTGATACCACTTCCCGCAACAGGCAGGCTTGTGACTCCGGCTCCTGGGTTGATGACCCCGGCAGAGACATTTCCTGGCTCTCTTTTGCCCGCTGAACAGGGAATGGCTTCTGCTGAAATCAAGGAAGACCCACCACTGGGTCTTCGTCCCGGAGAAGTCCTGGCCAGCGTATCGCATCCAGGGCTGCAGAATCCGGCGCTCTTAGTTCAGACCCGGAGTACGAATCCACCCCCGGACCTGGCTGGGAACGTGGACAAGAAAACGGAACAGACGGCGGGTAGCCCTGGTTCCGGAGTTGTCTCCGTGCCTGACTGGGATTCCGTCCGTCCTCAAGATGCCTCTCCGTACTTGACTGTGAAGGTGGTTCGGAACCAAACACTGCGGAGAATTTGTCTCAGACAGCTGGGGCATTACAACCCCAGGCTAGTGGAGGAGATTCGTGCATTGAATCCCGGTCTCGACGACCCGGACTTCATACTGGCGGGCCAACGTCTCCTGTTGCCCAAACCGGGGATTCCAGGCTCGAGCTTGCAGCAAACAAACTCTGACGAATCCATGGCGACCGGTCGTTGAGGTTTGCCATGCACGGTGAAATCAGTAATGCGGCATAAATGTTCTCTTGGTTTGCAGGCCCTCACCCCCCCCTTCGGGGACCCTCTCCCCTCAGGGAGAGGGAACGGTGAGGGTTCTTATAGGCATAGCAAATTCTCATCACGACCCATTAGGAGCTTCCAATGAGCAACAACTATGAAGTCTTGAGACAGGCTGATAAAGACCAGGCCCTGTTCCAAAATCCCGGAAGACGGGCTGCTGGAGCAGACGGGAAACGCAGCCGACCGGATGTGACGGACCCCGCCAGGGAGGAGGCTATCAAACTGGTTCAGCGCTTGTTTCTATCTGCCGGGGCCCAGTCACCCCGCACGGTCGTTTTCTCGTCTGTGGAGCATGGGAATGGCTGCAGCAAGGTGTGCGCCCAGGTGGCTGAGGGCTTGGCAAGCCAGGTCGAGGGGGCAGTTTGCCTGGTCGATGCCAACCTTCGTTCGCCAACCTTGCATCGTCTCTTCCGGATCGAGAACGAACTGGGTCTGGTGGATGCTGTGGCCCAATCCGGACCAGTGAAGAAATTTCTTCAGTCCTTCAATGGAAGCAACTTGTGGATCTTGCCAAGCGGGCCTTTGCTTTCGGATTCCCATACTCTCTTAAGTTCTGACCGGTTCCTCTCCCGGCTGATGGAACTGCGCCTGGAGTTCAGTCACGTGCTGATCGACGCACCACCTATCAGTCCCTATGCCGATGCGGTAACCCTTGGACGTTTGGCCGATGGGCTCGTCCTGGTGCTCGAGGCTAACACCACCCGGCGAGAGACTGCGCGCAAGGTCAAGGAGACTCTGGAAGCTGCTAATGTCCGTCTGCTGGGAGCTGTCCTGAATAAACGGACATTCCCCATCCCGGAAAGGCTGTACAAGAGACTGTAGGCTGTTTTGATGACGCCAATTCCCCTCGTTGGAGGGATATCTAATAGCGGTTCCTCGCCGCGTTCAGCGGCTCGGGACCCTGCGAAAGATCGGGTTTGATTCGAGGTGACAGCTGGGATGAGCAAGAATCCTGAATTCTGCCCGAGTTGGCTGTCACTGGCTTTCCCTCGGCACAAAACGCAAATGTGACTGAGAAGGCGGAGCTGTATCTGCAGTTGGGCAAATAGTCAAGCGAGGTGAACAGCGTGTTGGAGGTTATCGGTAAAGGGATTGAGACACAACTCCGAGTCCAGGTGCCGTTTCTAGACTTGAAGACTTACCACGGGGAGCTTCGTGAGAAATTCCACCAGATCTGGGATGAGCTGTTGACTAGCGCGGCTTTTGTTGCGGGCCCCCAGCTCCAGAAATTCGAGCAGGATTTCTCCGAATACTGCCAGACCCGGCATACCATTGGGGTCGCGAACGGGACCGATGCCATCACGCTCGCGCTAAAAGCTCTTGGGATCGGACCGGGGGATGAGGTGATTACTCCGGTCAACAGCTTTGTGGCCACTGCCGAGGGCATCATGCACACAGGGGCCCGGCCTGTGTTTGTTGATGTCGATCCGCGGACCTACAACATTGATGTGAACCGGATAGAATCACTCATCACCTCGCGGACCCGGGCCATTCTACCGGTGCACCTGTACGGCCAGCCGGCTGACATGGATCCCATTCTCGAGATTGCCACTGCTCATCGGTTGTGGGTCGTGGAAGACTCCGCCCAGGCGCACGGGGCGCTTTACCGGGGCCGGAAGGCCGGATCGCTGGGTCATGCTGCCTGTTTCAGCTTTTATCCCGGCAAAAACCTGGGGGCCTGTGGAGATGGTGGGGCCATAGTGACAAGCGACGGTCAAATCGCTTCAGCTATCAGGAAACTGCGGGACCATGGCGGCGTCCGTAAATACGAACATGACCTGGTGGGTTACAACAGTCGGCTGGACAGCCTTCAGGCCGCCATCTTGGACGTAAAACTGCGCCACCTGGACGAACGCAACCGGCTGCGCCGGCTGCACGCGGCTGGCTACTGTGCAATGCTGTCGGCAATCCCGGGCGTCATCCTGCCGTTTGAACTCGAAGGAGTCGAGAGTGTTTATCACTTGTACGTAGTCCAGTTGGAGCGCGGTAGCCGGGAGGCTCTCCAGAGTTACCTGGCTGATCGAGGTGTGCAGACCGGCATCCACTATCCGGCCCCGATCCATTGGACTCCGGCCTTTGCGGCCTGGCGTGGGCAACATTGCCCGGTGGCAGAGCGGCTTTCGCCAAGGATTCTTTCTCTGCCGATGTTTCCGGAGTTGAAGAGAAGTCAGATCGAGTATGTCGCCGAGTTAATCGGCGACTTCATGCAGCGTGGATAAGGGGGCGTGCGATCAAGAGTAGCGGGCAAGATGACCGTTGCCCGCGCCATGTTTCGAAGGGACAAAAGAAGCCATTCATGCCCCCATGGGGGCGCCACGTATGATGAAAATCCCCTCCGACGGAGGGGAGGGCGCGGACGACGGCGGTCGCCAAGCGCCAGGGGTGGGTTTGAATCCGAAGTCCGGAGTATTCCAAGGGGGTGATGATCATGACCAATGTCGGTGTTATCGGATGTGGGTACTGGGGTCCTAATCTTATTCGCAATTTTGTCAAGCTGAAGGAGTGCCAATTGGTGGCGGCAGCCGACCTGGCCCGGGATAAGCTGGACGTCGTAAAATTCCTCTGCCCGACTATGCGGTTGACCACCTCGTCGGAAGAGATTCTGGAGGATAAGAGCATTGATGCTGTTGTGATCGCAACGCCGATCTCGACCCATTTCCTGTTGGCTCAAAAGGCGCTGGCCAACGGGAAGCACGTATTCATTGAAAAACCCATGACGGCCTCTGTGGCCGAGGCTGAAGAGCTAACCGAATTGGCAGAAAAAAACCATAGGGTTCTAATGGTCGATCACACTTTTATTTACACTGGGGCAGTGCGCAAGCTCCGGGCATTCGTCGACTCCGGGGAACTGGGAGAGATTTATTATTACGATTCGGTTCGCATCAACCTGGGTTTGTTCCAACACGATGCCAACGTCTTGTGGGATTTGGCCCCCCATGACTTTGCGATCATGGACTACTTGATTGACAAGAAGGCCGTAAGCGTGTCGGCGGTGGGTTCATCTCCGGTGCGCTGGAATGGCTGGAAACGCGAGAGTCTGGCTTACATTTCAGTGGATTTTGAAGATGGGACACTGGCCCATTTCCATGTGAACTGGCTTTCCCCCGTCAAGCTCCGCAGGACATTAATTGGCGGCAGCCGGAAAATGATTATTTACGACCATCTGGACCCGGACAACCAGCTAAAGATCTACGACAAAGGGGTTGACATTAAGGAAGACCAGGAACGCTACCAGGCGCTGGTGCAGTATCGGACAGGAGACCTGCTGGCCCCCAAGGTTGACCAGACTGAAGCCCTGTCGGTGGCCTGCAAGCATTTTATCCATTGTATCCAGAACCAGCAACGCCCGGAGACGGACGGACGCGCCGGCCTGCAGGTCGTACGTTTGCTGGAAGCAGCGCAGCATTCCATGAACTATGGAGGGAGAAAGACGCACTTATGGGAAGGCAGCCGGCGGGCCCTCGTTGCCAGAGCATAGCAGACGATGTCAAGTTAGGAGCCAATGTTAAGATCTACGATTTCGTCAACCTGTACGGCTGCGAAATTGGAGACAACAGCAAGATCGGGACTTTTGTGGAGATTCAGAAAGGAGTGCGCGTCGGCGCCAACTGTAAAATCTCCAGCCATAGCTTCATTTGTGAAGGCGTGATCATCGATGATGAAGTGTTCGTGGGTCATCATGTTGTTTTCATCAATGACCGCTATCCCCGGGCGACGCTTCCCGGAGGCCAGCTTCAAAGTGAACAGGACTGGTCTGTAGTTCCGACAAGGGTCCAGCAGGGGGCGTCGATCGGTAGCGGCGCCGTGATTCTTTGTGGGGTGACGATTGGTGAGAAAGCCATTGTGGGTGCCGGGAGCGTGGTGACCCATGACATCCCGGCTCACAGCATTGTTGCGGGCAATCCTGCCCGCTTGATTCGCAAGGTCGACCGACACTGAAGTCCTGTGGGGATGGATCCCTGGCTTTCGTAGTGAACTCGCGCCAAGACACCATGGCGCACAGGATGAGCGAGAACGAAATCTGTGGAACATGCCACGGCAGCTCACCGCAAGCAGAGTCAGACTCACTTGAGACTGACTGGCTGCAAGCTGGACTTCCTTCTGAATTTTGGGGAAACCCTCATGAACGGAATCACACGCGCATTTAATAGGTTGGAGAAAGGCTAATCTTGGCGCCTTGGCGTCTTGGCGCGAGAATTAGTTGGAATCATCTATGGCTGGTATCACGGGTGTATTTTTGAATTGGGCATATGTCACCAAAATACCTCCTGTTGCGACTCTTTCGCGCAGGGAATAAAACCATAACAGACGGCATCCTATCAGCCAGAGACTTCCGGGCTATGCTGGATCGGGAATGTGCCCGGGCCGATCGCATCGGACATCCCTTTGCCCTGGTTGTTTTTGAGGCCAGGTCATTGAATGGCCAAGACCGCCGGGTGGAACGGTTGATCGGAGTAGCAGGGCAACGCAAGCGCTCCAGCGACCAGATTGGGT
>JBGOTQ010000413.1:0-6301 GCA_041476565.1 Terriglobia bacterium
ACGGGTTCCCAGCCTCAAGCACTTCTCTAGTTTGGGGTTTCGAACAATGGCCGGCTCTTACTACGATGCGGATGATCTGACCAACCCAAAAGACTGGCTGGAAGCTCTGGACAACACGCCAGGTGCCTGCGGCATCGTCTACACAACATGGCTCGACAAGTACGACTTATTGGGACCGTTTGGAGATCTGGTGTCCAAGAGGGAATAATTCCTCCAAGCCCTGGAGTGCTACGTGCCTTCTTCTCGGCCAGAATCTGCGACTGAAATTGGGCAGGGAAAACCACGCTTGATTCGGTTCATGAATCAAACGTGGGCTATTGAAGAGGTTCATAAAAATGCCGCATGACCTTTTTCAAGCTCACCGCCACGGATGAAAATGGCAAGGGTAGCCACGGCGAGCGCTTCACGTGAGCCGTGGGTTTTTCGTGGATCCAAGAAACCCACGCTTCCCGCAAACATCGCGGTCAGCGTGGCTACCAAAGCTCGCATTTTCATAAGAGCCATTCATGCCCCTCCCAGGGGCACCACGTATGATGAAAATCCCCTCCGACGGAGGGGACGGCGCGGGCGACGGCGGTCGCCGAGCGCCAGGGGTGGGTTTGAATCCGAAGTCTGTAGCTTCCAACCCACGCCGGCGGACCTGCGGTCATAAAGCTTTATCAAAGCTTCAACCCCTCCAAGGGAGGGGATTTTCAAGAGAGTCGATTGCAGAGCGGCGAACCACGGAGTGAGTCTGTGCCACAGGAATAGAAGTTTATCGGGGGTGGCGCACTTCTGATGGATCAACGGTCGTTCTTGGCGGGCTTCACATCCAGAACGCGTTTCACCAAAGCATCGAAGACACGGTCAGGCAACATCCACCTCAGAGCCAAAAAGATCTTGGCGTGGAGTGGAGCTACGTAGCGAAGTTGCGGCCTTCGGTCCGTGAGGCTTCGCAGTATCAACCGTGCAATCACGTCGGGTTGGGCGGCAATCCTGCGAGCCCGAGCTTGGTTCTGCTTAGACTGCTGCAAGAAGGGTCCATATGGCCCGGGATTGCGCCAGAGTGAGGCCGACATTTGATCGGCAGCTTGCATGAATTCCGTGAGGATCAGACCTGGCTCGATCAGGACTACCTTGATTCCAAAGCCTGATAGCTCGCCTCTCAACCCGTCGGAAATCGCCTCCAGTGCGTGTTTGGTACCGTCGTAGATGGAGGAATAAGGCCGGGCAATACGCCCGGCCACTGAACTGATGTTAATGATTCTCCCCGCGCCCTGCTTCCGCATGACCGGGGTCACCAGTTGCGTCAGTCCGATGAGCCCAAACAAATTGACTTCGAAATTGGCACGGATGGCTTCCAGGGGTACTATCTCGATAGGTCCGCGTTGTCCGTAACCTGCATTGTTGACCAAGGCATCGACACGATGAAAAGTGCCTACCGTTTCGTCGATTATCCGTTGTCGATCGGCTTCAGAGGTGATGTCGGCGGGTATCAGGAGAACTGATGGCCTTGCAGTCTCGCCCCTTCCCAAAGCGTTCTCATCCTGCAACTCCTTTCTTAATGCCGTCAGTCGATCAGTGCGTCGAGCCACGAGGACTAGATGAGCGCCCTGACGCGCAAGAAGCCTGGCCGTGGCTTCACCGATTCCTGCAGAGGCCCCGGTGATGATGACGACCTGCCCGCGAATTGTTCCTGGCATGGAATGGTCTCATGGACTACGGTAGCGCCATAGCCACTTTCTCCTGAAAGTATAATTCTCCGCGCCCCGACAGCAACACCCATAAGCCATAAACACCAAGGAGCGTCCCAAATGGGGGATGGATCAAGTTTAGAACGCTGAGGACGATGGTCAACGGCCTGGCCCAACTCCTGAAGTTCAACAGCCCGTATCCGGCGATCAACCCGGGGACAGAGAAAATCAGGAGGACCATAGCAATCAGAAACCCAATGCCTGAGGCGAGATGGGGAAACCTGAAGGGTAGGCCTTCGAAGTGTAAACTGGACAACCCGTAGCCGATGGACGAGAAAAACGCAAACACTGAAACTCCGGCGATTGCGCCGAGGGCCCCGAACACCAGGTAAAGCCAGGCCAGTACCTTGAAATGAGTTCCCATGCTTTCGTCAATCCCTGGCTTGACTGGCGACGGAGCTGTTGGAGTGGATGCAGGTTGAATCGGCACCCCACAGCGACTGCAAAAACGGCTCGCATCAGAAATGGTCGCCCCACAATTCGTGCAATACATAAGCTCGACCTTTCTTCGCTACTGCCATCTCAGGGAGTAGCGATAAAGTTAGGTGAGAAGAATCCTCAAAAAGGAGCAGAGTGGTCCCCGTGGCCTTTAATGCCGACCCGATAGAATCGGCGCAACGGAGTGCGGCCCCACCTGCACCCCCCATTTTCGTAAAAGATATTCTGCTCACCCGGGAGGGCCGGCCTTAACAGACCCTCCAACAGGCAACTGAAACCGAGATAGAGGCGTGGACTGTCGGCTCTGGAACCTCTCTAGACGTTGGAAAAAAAGCCTGGTCTTCTGACAATCCCTTTGAATCTGCGACTTGAGCTGTTGGATCGAATCAAACTTCTGTTCACTCCTGAGGCGGTGGACAAAGGAAAGTTCCATTTGCGCAGGGGCTGAAGAGAGCTCGACATCGAGAACATGGGTCTCGATAGTCAGGTTCTGTCCCGAGACTGTCGGCCTCCGGCCAACGTTGGTGACGGAATGATAAATCTGGCTCTCGATTCCGGTCAAGGTGACATACACTCCAGGCTGAGGAATTACTTGAATGGCAGGGTCCAAATTCAAGGTGGGAAAAAGGAACTTCCGCCCCATTCCCGCGCCGGAGACAACAGGACCGACCAGGCTATAAAATCGTCCAAGCAGGCGGTTCGCCAAACTGATTCGGCCGGTCTGAATCAGTTCTCGAATCCAGGTACTGCTGATCCGGCAGCCGCGAATAATGATCTCGGGGATAACGTGGACTGTGAAATCAAGCTCTACAGCCATCTGGCGCAATAGGTCGACATTCCCGGATCGCTGGTGTCCAAACACAAAGTTCTTCCCGACAAAAATGTGCTGCATCTTCAGAGCCGAGCTGAGTATCTCCTTCACGAAACTCCTGCCATTCAACTGAGAGAGCGTCTGGTCGAATCGGAGCACCAGCAAGATATCGATGCCCAGATTTTCAATCAGGTGAGTCTTCTCAACCCTGGGAGTGATCATGGACGGCGCCTTTTCAGGCTTGAGAATCTCCAGAGGGTGCGGCTGAAATGTGATCAGGAGCGAACGGGTTCCCGTGTTTCGAGCCGTCTTAATGACATCGTCCAGGATTTGTCGATGGCCAAGATGAAGCCCGTCAAAATTCCCGATGGTCAGAGATGTTCGCTCGGGGAAGGAATAGTCTCTGTAATCGTAGAGAATCTGCATGAAGTTGAGGCCAGATCTCACGCCTCTATAACTTGACCTGATTACTAGCCTGCAAGTAGCTCATCTTCAACTCGTAAAGTGAAGCCTCCAATAACTGGGCCTCTTCTGCATCGAGGTTGCCCTTGGTCTTGTCGTTGAAGATTTCCAGGATGTCGATGCTCTGCTTGGCTCCGCGAAGATCCTTTTCGGCTTTGTTTGTTGCCGGGTTGGCCAGAATGCCGAGTTGAACCAGGGCATTCATCCTGAATGAAAAAACCAGGGTCTTGAAATCCATTGGCAGATCCGGCTCATCGTGAGCAGAGGAAGCGTCGGTCGCAAATGGCGCATGTACAGCTTCACGACTTTGCTTTTCATGAGCTTTAGCTGCTTCCTCGTTCAACTCGCCTTCCTCGGTAAAAAGTCGGCGATCAGAAACCTTGAACCCACTTTCGGCTTCAGCCATGGCGCTCCTCCTCATAGATCTTCAGACTGTGCAGGATCAAGCGGAAAAAACCTCGACTAGTATACCATAACGTCCTGGAGGTTCGAGGCAAACGGGATCAGGAAGGTGACTTCAAGCCCTTCATAAACCAAATCAGCATTCCAAGGCTAACGGCAAATAGCACGCCGAAAATCACTATCTGTGGGACTGCGACAGGATGTCCCCTTTGAATCATTAACACCACCATCGACAGGACCGCCAAGATCAAAAGCACACCATACGAAAGTAACGCCCCTGCGAGCGTATATCCTGAAGCCTGCCTGCGCCAGAGGCTAGCTGCCGTTATCCCGAACCCAGGTAGTATCCAGGCCATGTCTAAGACATGCACTGCATTGGTCGATGTCCCATTAATACGTACACTTTGAGGAATCTCTCCTGCCACCAAGGCGGCCACTATCTCACTCAGCCACAGGGAATAGAATAAAACCGCCAGCACTGCCAGATAAATACTGACGGTCTTAACCGGTGTTCTCTCTGTGAAGGATGCCTTGATTTCAGGCATGTCTGTCGTCACCAGACCGCCAATCAAGGCATAGAGAGAACATCCCAGCAAGGCAACGTAAACCAGGAAAAGCGAATTGAAACTGACGTCAAACGCGGCGATCACGTACGTGTACACTAAATAGACTAACCCCCCTAGCCAGACCAGCCGTGCGCGGGGAGAACCGCGACTGGCAAGGATTGCAGTGACTACCAGAGTGGGTAGTACTATCGCAAGCGAGATGAGGTCTTGACCTACAGCCTGCGCTACAAAATAAGGGGTGTCACGATAAATGCCGCTGATGAATACTCCGCCTCCTGCTGCAACTGTCAGCAGGATGGCGATGGGGAAAGTGAGCCACAACCATACGTTTGTGCGTCTGATCCTCTCATTCATTGTCTGCCCCTTTGCATTTTGCACGAGACGCCGCAGTCCGCGTGGCCCGACTTGCTCCGAAGCCCAAACTGGGTGAGGGGTTGGTCACTATATTTTCCAATCCCTTATAATTCGTTGGCCGTCGCGTCTCAACGAAGTTTCGTGGTCGCACATGCGGCGTCAAAATCCGCCCGGCCGCCTGTGTGCAGTGTAACCAGCACTACTTCGCGAGTGGCTGGTCGATTCCGTGAATTGCCGGTATAAAGCGTACCATCGGGTTCAAAATCACGGGCGAGCGTACCGTGATCGTTCATCATCCTTTGTAATGGCATAAAGCTTCAAGATCGTTGCCCAGTTACGGGAGGTTGCCGCGTCGCGTAGAAGGCGGCCGATGGTCTCGGCCAACCGGCTCGCGAGTACCCCCTCGGAGCACCAGACGTAGGCCACGCGTTCGCCGATGGCCAGAACATCCGGTGCCCAGTCCTGCTTCAGCAACGAGTCTAGCTGTGTCCGATCTGCCCTGTCGTGGAGGACAGCGACAAGCAGGCGTGAGGGATTATCGGCAATCTCGAGTAGGGGGTTATCTTCCACGATGGCAGCGAGTTCGGCAGCGCTGAGCACTGTGACCCGGGCGGAGATACCGAGCTGTGTTGCAAGCGATTTCTCGATGCGCGAAGCAGCATTGCCCTTGGCCGCGCCCGGCGCGGTAAAGACAACGTTGCCGCTGTTGAGCAACGTCCTCACATCACCGTAACCGAGGCTCTCGACCAGTGCACGAAGGTCCGCCATCGCTACCCGTTTCGCACGTCCGACATTTATGCCACGTAACAATGCCACATACTTGCTGGTCGTCATCTCCTTGCTCCGTCGATTCTTCTATTCGCACACACCTGAGACACCAAACCGACTCGTTTGTCATCAGCCCCATAACTATCTTAGCCCGAACCCGTGGGTGCGCAAACAAGCTGGGAGTTCCGCAGTCAATTGAGCGGCGTCGCGACCAAAGGCGGCGAGGTCGGCTGCATCCGCGGATGGGCGGCGCTCGCGCCAGAACCCTTCTAGTTTTGAAAGAGGGCATGAGCTCCGTAAAGCCGAGGTTCTACTTTGGAAAGGCAGCGCCGCATCCAAGATGGCACACGAATCCTTAACTCGTTAGCTACCCCCGACTGGACGTTTCATCTCATGTACCGGCTCCACGGCTGCGTTGCTTCTGTCACCGAGGTTATCGAAGGGCGAACGCGTATGCCAAGTTCAAGGACAAAGTCCAGGAGAGCCCGACCGGAGAGCGTGACAAGCGCCTGCATACGCTTTTCCATGAGTAGAATCGCCTGTTCGCATACTGGTATCCGGCCAAAAGTTCCTCCGGGCTCATCTGCCGGGGCCGGAAGACCACGTCAGCCCGGCCGTTGTACTTGCTCAAGTCGCGTGTCACAATCCGGCCCTCTGCTTCCAGACGTTGGTGGAGGCGAGTCCCCGGAAAAGGAGTCAGGATGTTGAACGTCGCGTTCTGTACTCCTGCTGCCTCGAGGAAGTCCAAGGTCTCGCCGAAGATGGCG
>JBGOTQ010000414.1:0-6263 GCA_041476565.1 Terriglobia bacterium
ACACTTTTGATTTTACCAGACTTCCGTGCAAGGGAGCAGGCGGGAAGGCCCACGGAATCGGATGAATAAAAAAGCCTCTTGAGGTGGAATTCCCAAGAGGCTTATTCAGAGAAACGGTGGTGGAAGTTACTTTGTGGGATCCACGACCCCTTTCGATTCGGCTTTGGCTTCCACCTGCTTTTTGAGCTCCATTGCCTGATCGTAATTCTCGTCGGCTTTCTTCAAATAGTCCTGATATTCCGCATATTGGCCGGAAATGTATTTCTTAACCAGAGCATCCTGCGCCTTCGGGTCTAAGCCAGCTGCGGTGAACTGATCCTTGAGCTTGGGATTCTTATCCACGAACTGGTCAATTAGTACTTGAGCCTTCTGGCGAAGAAGGAGGTTGATGTAGAAACGAGCAAAATAGTAAGTCGGGTCTAACTCCAAGGCCTTGTTGAGGTTCGTAAGACCTTCCTCGATCAGCTCCGCTTTCTTTTGCCATGGCAAGGGATTCTGCTTATCGTAACAGAGAATCCAATTCACGTTGCCCACGCTGTAAAACGGATCCGGCTTGTTGGGTTCCAGTTGAGCCGTTTTCAGGTAATACTCCTTAGCCTTAGCAAACTCTTTCATGTTGAGGTAGAGCCCGGCAATACCTTTGACGGAATCCACATTCTTTGGATCCTTCTGCAGCACGGCCTCATAGGCTTTAATCGCCTCTTCGCCAAGCTTCTTGTTTTCCTCCGACTCGCCACCAGGCACAAACTGAGAGGCATAGGCAGCCGCCAAATAGAGATGCGCATTGATGAGTTCCGGGTCCAATTCCACCGCGCTCTTGAAATGGTTGACAGCGGTCTCATACTTGGCGTCCCTAAAGGAGCGAACTCCTTTATTGAGCTCGTCACGGGCCCTCAGCTTGGTACATCCCGCGATAGCAATCATACAGAGCAGGGCGATCACGCCTGCCACCAGTTTTGATCTCAACTTCATTGAGTTCCTCCACACACCAAATTTGTGCGCTTGAGTCCGCTGCGCATCCAAACTAGCGATTCTCTACAATCTCGGGATCTCCACAGGATTAAACTTGGTAAACACCAAGTAACCGTGATGGCGAGACGGTTCTTGATCCCACCAACTCGCCACCTAGACCCCGTCTCCCAATGACGGCAAGGGAGCTCCTCTCATCCAGGCCTTCTCCAATAATGAATCTTCGGAGTTAACGGTTCTGCTGCAGTTTTTCAGTAATCAACCCGATCTTGTCGACTCCGGCTCCTTTGGCAATGTCGATCACATCAACAACGCTATTGAACATCAAATCGTTGTCTCCCATGACAAACATCGTGCGTTCATTCCGAGTCTTAAAGATCTCAGTGAGACGGGTCCCCAGGTTTTCCCGGGTGACCGATTCTTGGTTGATCTTCAGCTGATTATCCCGATCAATGGAAACCACAACAGTCCGGTCATCCGCCGGAGCTGCCTGCTGCCCAGGCGGAGGAGGCTGGGGAATCTGGGCATCTAACCCCCTTGGAATCAGAGGAGTGATAACCATAAAGATGATCAGGAGTACCAGTAACACATCTATTAGAGGGGTCACGTTGATATCCGATTTGGGACCCTCGGTGACCCCTGCTGCCATTGCCATAACCAAAATCCTCCCTGCTTAATTGACCTATTGCTGCGCCGCGGCAGCACCGTGTTCTTCAAACCTCGTCGTTAGCAACCCGACCGTATCTACTCCGGAAGTCCGTACGATATCGACGACGTCGACCACTTTTCCGAACTTGGCACGACGGTCGCTGCGGATGTAAACGGTCTTGTCGACCTTGGCCTGCAGCAGATCCCTGATCTTCTCCTGCAGGGCATCCTGCTCAATGGTCTTGTCGCTCAAAAAGAGCTTTCCGTCCCGGGTGACAGCCACCACGACGGCATCGTCCCGGTCCGCTTCGCGCATTTCCCGTGGGTTCCGGGTCTTGGCAAGATCGACGCTGACCCCTTTCTGAAGCAAGGGGGTGACCACCATGAAGATGATGAGCAACACCAGCATGATGTCCACCATGGGAGTCACGTTGATATCAGCGATTGAGCCGCCTTTTGCCCCTAAGCCGCTTGACATTGCCATTACTTTTTACTCCCTCTCCGTTTCAGGAAATAGTCAATCAACTCAGATGACGAATTGTTCATTTCCACGCCAAACGATTCGATCTTATTGTTGAAGTAATTGTACATCCAGACTGCCGGCACAGCCACGAACAGACCGAAGGCGGTCGTAATCAAGGCCTCAGAGATGCCACCGGCCACAGCTGACAACCCAGTGGATTTTTCCGTCGACATGCCCTGGAAGGCGTTGATGATGCCGACCACAGTTCCGAACAATCCCACGAAGGGCGCGGTACTTCCGATAGTCGCGAGGCTGCTGATGCCTCTCTTCAACTCGGCGTTGGTGATAGCCGTGGCGCGCTCCAATGCGCGCTTTGAAGATTCGATGACTTCGCCGGGAATCTCAGTGCTGGCCTGATGCGCCGAAAACTCCTGGAGACCGGCAACCACAACCTTGGCTAAGTGGCTCTTCTTGTTTTGCTCGGAGACTCCGATAGCCTCATCGATCTTCCCTTCCTTCAGACAGCCGGCAACCAGCGGGGCGAATTCCCGGGATTGTTTTCGGGCAGCCGAGTAAGCCAGCATCCGGTCAATCATTACGCCGATCGACCAAGCCGACATGATACCCAGAATCACAATCACGGCCTTGGCGGGGACACCTGACTGCCTCCACATGGACATGATATCAAACCCCACCTGCTGCTCGCCTTGTAGCAACGTAATAGCCAGTAGATTTAACTTAACTAGAAGCATTGTAGGAAAATCCTCCTCTTAAATGGTTTGCTGAATTCAATCAAAACAATCTTGGAAAAAGCGTCGATGGCATGCCCGGAGCATGCCCCTCCGCCAAACGCTATGCCTAACTTCATCCGCTCAGATTGAAGTTTACAGTCACCGTGGTAATTACATCCACGGGCTCCCCGTTCAGCAGTGTCGGCTTGTACTTCCACTGCTTCACTGCATCCAGGGCTGACTGGATCAACAGCGGGTGTCCGCTGATCACTCTTAGGTTCTCAACAGAACCTTGTTTATTGATGATGGCTTCCAGGACCACCTGTCCCTGAATACGAGCTTGGCGCGCCAGCGGCGGATAAGGAGGCTTGACCTGGCGAATGAGGTTGGCCGCCTGGACGTTACCACCCACCCGGACGCGCTGGGGGGGCTTTGGAGCGGGGGGCGGCGGGGGTGGCGGGGGAGCTACCGGAGAGGGGGCACCGCCGATTACACCGCCGATGACTCCACCAATCTGGCCACCCGCCATGCCTCCAGGTACGCCACCAACTACCCCACCAATCTGGGTATCCGGAGGCGGTCCCTCATCCACAACCATCCTCACTTCTTTGGGGATTTCCACGGGGGCACGGAAGGCACCGTCATCTACTTTCTTAATCACTCTTTGGACCATCGTCGCCGGGGGGGGCGGCGGGGGGGGCGGCGGGGGTGGGGGTGGGGGCGCCACCAGGAATGTGAGCTGCTGCATCGAGCCCGACAAGGTCTCTGGGAACAAAAGCGGAATGATAATGAGGACCACGATCAAGATCGAGTGAATGATGAGCGACACGACCATGGTCCAGGGCTTCTTCTTTTCATGCTCGCCTGTCGACTCAAGTAAATGGTCAAACACGTTGGACCTCCCTTCTATCCTTCAAATGGGTTTCTCACTTAAAGTTGTCACTAACCAAGAAAAATTGCCGGAAATGGATCACGATTCAGGAGAACTGCGGATCAAACCATTTGCGCCTAGTTTATAACTCGACCTGCCCAATTGGGAAGAGATTTTCGCGTTGGCGACCCCGTCCCATCATGACGCCTTGGCCAGAGCCTTCCTTTTCGTCCGATAGTCAATCTAGATCACCAGCAGCGGACTGGCGATAGCAATCGACGAATAGGTCCCAATGACGATTCCGATGACCATGGCAAAGGCAAAGCCGTTGATTACTTCCCCCCCAAATAAATACAAGGATACTACCGTGACAAAAGTCAACCCGGAGGTGAGTACCGTCCGGCTCAACGTCTGATTGATGCTCTTGTTGATAATCGAAGACAAGGACTCTCTTCTGGATAATTTCAGATTTTCACGAATCCGGTCAAACACGACGATGGTGTCGTTCATGGAGTATCCGACCAGCGTCAGCAAGGCTGCGATCACCGTCAGGGATATTTCTTTGTTAAAAAAAGAAAAGAAACCCAGCGTAATGATGACATCATGAAAGACTGCCAACACCGCTGCTGCACCGTAAATCGTCCCCTTGAAACGCCATGCGATATACAAAAGCATGCCACCCAGAGCATAAAGGGTGGCCGAAACAGCCTGACGCTGGAGGTCAGCGCCTACCTTGGCACCGACAACCTCCGTACTGATGATGGAGAACTCTCCGAGATAGAATTTTTCCCGGATCAGATTCAAGGTGGACTCCGTGACGCCAGGAACGGCACGGAGATCATTGAAGTTCTTGATCAGACCGCCGTGATTGATTTTGTATTCAAGAATAGCTTTGGCCAAGCCCTGAAGCGAGGGCCCCGGTAACGCGGCCTGCAACACATCCTCTCGGACATTGTTCAAGTCCACTTTCCCGAGCTTAGCCTCGGGTGGCCGGAAGGTGAGATTCAGTGTCTGATCAATGATTGTCCGTCCCTGGTCGATGTCCCCAGTAGCCTCGGTGGTTTTCCTCTCCAAGCTGATGATCACCTTATGCTCGCTGGGTTGGTCAAAGCGCTGAATGGTACTTTCGCCCAACCCCTCTTTCTTCAGTGCCGCCCGGATTAAGTCGAGCTGGGGAACATTCAGAAATTTAACATAGACCAGCGTGCCGCCGCGGAAATCAATGCCATAACGAGGTCCACCTTTGATAATAAGATGGAAGACGCTGGCCAGAAAAAGGGCAAAAGACGCGCCGATGAAGATCCACTTTTTCCCAATCCAGTCGACGTTTACGCTCTTAAAAAGCCGCATTTAGAAGAATTCTCCTTAGGAACCTAAGGCCAAGAGAAAGATGGCGCAGCAACTGTCCAAGTTTATTAGACACCATCGTATCTTAAAAGTTCCCGAAGATTCCAAAATTTTTTGAGATTGCCCACAATTTCCAACAAAAGGAAAGGCTTCTCTACTTTCTTTTGGTTAAATGCTCAGCGTTTCGGGCCGCTTTGAACGACTCAGGACCAGATCAAATAGGGTCCTAGACACGTACACCGAGGTAAACAAATTGGCCAGTAGTCCCCAGAAAAGCACGACCGCAAATCCCTTTACGGGCCCTGTCCCAAATATGAAAAGGAAGAGAACCGAGACTACAGTGGTCACGTGAGTATCAATAATCGTCACAAATGCTTTGGAGAAACCTGTGCTTACTGCCGAAATCACGTTCTTTCCGCCCCACCACTCCTCGCGGATTCGTTCAAAGATCAGGACGTTGGAGTCGACGGCCATACCAATGAGCAAGACCACTCCTGCAATGCCCGGCAGGGTTAAAGTCGCCTTGATATAAGCAATGGCGGCCAGCAGGATAACCAAATTGAGGAACAGGGCCAGAATTGCGTTGACTCCCGACAGCCGGTAGTATACCAGCATAAAGATCATTACGCCGGCCATACCGACAATCGAAGACAGGATGCCTTGACGGATGGAATCCGCACCCAGCGAGGCTCCCACTGTCCGCTCTTCCAGGTACCGCATGGATGCTGGAAGGGCACCGGATCTTAAAATCAGGGCCAGATCATTGGCCTGTTCCACCGTGAAGCTGCCAGTAATCTGACCGGAGTCGGTGATTCGGCTGTTGATTCGAGGAGCAGATTGGACCTTGCCGTCCAGAACAATCGCTAGCGCTTTCCCCACATTTTCTTCAGTGACCCGCCCAAAACGAGCAGCCCCATCGGCAGTCAGGTTGAAGCTGACCGCGGGTTTCCCAAACTCATCCTGGGAAGTGCGGGCAGTCCTGAGGTCTCTGCCAGTGATGGCTGCAACTTTGTTGACCAGGTACCATTCTTCTTCTCGCTGGCTAGGATCGTTGAATTTTCGAACCGATGGCAACAACTCTTTTCCATCGGGAACCACACCGTTGAACTGCGCCAAGGCTGCTGTCCGGGATGGGAAAGGCCCGTAACCGGGTTCAACAATTTTCAGCTCCAGCAAGGCGGTGGACTTGATGATTTCCTTAACCCGGGCGGGATCATCCAATCCCGGCAACTGG
>JBGOTQ010000415.1:0-6250 GCA_041476565.1 Terriglobia bacterium
ATTCCTTGGTGGCGGTGGTGACCTCTTCAGGTTCAGCAAGCCCGGATGTTTGCCACGCTCGGCATCCTCGGACAGCCCAGGCCAGCATGCCGGGCAATTCTTCCCTGAGTTTCGCCTGAAGGTTTTTGTCTTGGCGCTCCGGGGGGATCGTTACGGAGAACGGAATCAACCGGATTCGGCGCCATATAGCCACATCGGTACCTCGGATCTCTGGCTTGTGATTTGTAGCCAACCACAATTTAAACTCTGGCCGGAATTCAAAGAACTCCGAATAAAGCAGCCTTGCACTTACGGTATCGCCACCGGTCAACGCCTTTAGCTTGGATTCGGCCAACCTACAGCCATCTTCCGTCTCAACCGCGCTAACCAAGCGGGCACCCTTCAATGCCGCGACATCATTGGACTGAGTTTCGAACTTTTTCACCATGAGAGTCTCGGCCTGAACCTGGCGGCTGTACGGTCCAAGCAAAGCCCTCAAGGATTCGATAAAAGTCGACTTCCCATTACTTCCTAAACCCCACAAAACGAAAAGACACTGTTCGATAGTCGAGCCAGTCAGTGAGTAACCCACAGCCTTTTGCAAGAAGTCCACCAATGCAGCATTGCCGTCCATGATTTCAATTAGGAAGCGTTCCCACAAGGGACACAGCACGTCCGGGTCATATTCGACTGGCAGGACTTTGGTCAACATATCTCGACGGTCGTGAGGTCTCAGCAATCCAGTCTTTAGATCCAGCGTTCCGTTCGCGACGTTTAACAGCATCGGATGCTGGTCCAGTTCGGCAGGTCTTACCGGAATTTCAGGCTCGCTCTCGGCTAGGCTTACCATCGATCGCAGTCTAGCTTCGGATTCACAGCGGCTCGCATGTTGAATAAGATCCTTTCGCCGGTCCCGATCAGAGATACCCGCAGCCTCAGCATACATACTGCAAACGGTTTCCCGAGCCATTCGAAAGACGGTGGCGGTTGCATCAATTTCCCAATGAGTGCCAACCCAATTAAGCCACTTGCCCCAATCATGGCAAAAACGAATGACACCGGCATGTTGCTCCACGAACCGCCCAGCGTTGCCCAGGTCGGTCTGGTGATAAGATCTGCTGTCGATTTCGTAACTACGAGTCTCGTTAGGCGGTTGCCACTCTGTGCAGCTCTTGATTAGGCTCACTAACTGTTCTGCGGCTTCCTGTGGGTCTTTTCCTTTTGCCCAGTCTGTCACATCGCCGCCTTTCGGAAGTCCGGGCAGTTCCAGCATTTTCACACTTCTAACTTTGCCATGTAGCCCAAAAGCTGCGTCCAGTGCCTTTTTCAGTCCAGGTTTGTCATTATCGCGAAGGATGACAACTTTCTGCTCTGGCCTGAAATGTTTCGAGTACTCCAGCCAGTCATCCTGCTTATCATCCCGCTTGCACGCGAAACCTGGGGCTGTGGTCGCCACGAATCCGAGCCTCTCAAGGGTTTCAACGTCCTTTTCTCCCTCGACGACAAGAATCAAATCAGCTTGAACGATCTTCGGAAGTCTGTAGGGAACGATCTCGAGAAGCTTTTCTTTCTTTGTCCATCGGCCGTCCGGCCCGGCAAAAGGAAATTCCTTTTTGCATTTCCCATTTTGTTGATATTCAATTCTTGCCACACTGAAAAGCGTCGTCCCATCGACGTTTTGGTAATCGTACCAACAGGTGACAGGATGCCTATTCCAAGTCGTGAGCCGCCTCCCGGCACCATTGCCCCCATGCCCATTTGACGACAGGCCGTGTGCTTTCAGCCATTTTTTGACAGAGGCCTTATCGTCTGGACTTACGCCGCCTAGGAAGGCCGCCAGTTGCCAAGCATTGCCACTCGAGGAGCAAGGCCCGCATAACCAACAATCTTTTTTCAAGTTCACCAACAGGGAAGGGTGTTGGTCGTCATGGTTCGGGCATCGAAAGGTCCGTTCCACGCCATTCTTCGGCCCCACGTCCAACTTGGCCGCCTGTGCGATAGAAAGGCAGGAAAGGTTCATGCCGCCACCTCGCGCATTGTGTCTTTAGGCCGCATAGAGTTTCATCCTTCCCCTGGCGGCCGCGGCCAACATCGGCACTCGTGTATCGACAAAATCAATTACAACGGCTCGTGTCTTCCCCGGCGCCGGACGCGCCACACGGCCCACAGCCTGAAGGACTCTCGGTGCCTTACCCATCGGCGTCACGAGAAACAACAAATCCCATCCAGGTACGTCGACGCCTTCTCCCAACAGATGTGTAGTAGCGATCGTTAAGTGTGCGCCATTCCGGATTGCTTCCATCCGGGACACCCGCTCTGACTTGCTCAGTTCCCCGGTTAACAGTACTGGCCCGAAGTCTTGAAGCAGATCGGCCAAAAGCCGGGCATGCTCGATTCTGTCAGTCAAAATTAAGCCTTGAGAGGTGGGTGATAATCTTGCCCTGACCTCCTCTTCGATTACCGAGTTCCTGTCTGGGTCATTGGTCAAGTCCGAAAGCATGGCTGGCCATTCCGCAGGATCGCTCATCCAACGAAAATAGTTGGTGGGAACCTGTGCAATCTCAGGCGATACGATTCGGCCGGCATCCTCTACCTCTTGTCGGGTAATCTTGGCTGTTTTCGGCCCGACCAATCGATACATCAGAAATCCAAAGCCATCCTTGCGCCAGGTGGTTGCGCTGAAGCCGTACCTACATTTGGCAGGCAGCTGGTCCAGAATGGCCGACCAAGTTGCAGCAGGACTGTGATGGACTTCGTCCACCAAAACCGCGCCAAAGTATTTGGACATTCCATCAGTCTTCAAATCTCGCCGTGCAAGCGTCTGCACCATCCCAACAGTGACCGGCTTGATGCTGAACTTGCCATCTCCGACGATGCCTGGTTCGATCCCGAGCAAATCTATTACTCGCTGAATCGTTTGTTGAAGGAGGGGCTTCGTGTGCACCAAGATCAAGCTCGTGGTCTGAATCCTTGGGATTGCCGCACACAAGACATTCGTCTTCCCGCAACCTGTGGGCCCTTCCAACAGTCCGGCCCGTCGATTCAGGAGGTCAGCCAGCGCGCGTTCCTGGTATGGGAAGAGTTTCCCTCTGAACTCAATAGGCTCGTCCAGCTTGGGGGAAACCGTCTCGTCGACGATCTGGAATGGAATGTTATGCTCACGAAGCTTGAAGATGACCGTGGGGAAATATCCTCTTGGCAAGCAAAGGCCATCTTCTGTATCGCGCCACAAGTGAATAAAGCGCTCGGTGCCCCCTACCCATTTCTGAAGGCGTTCAAGCGTCTGGAATTTGGGATTCGCGAAGCTATTCTCTTGTTTGAAAAGGCCAACCAGTTCGGTCGGTAGACCTTCAATTTCGAGGCGCGAGGAAATCCTGATAATGCAGCCAGGCGAATGAGCTTGCGTCGATGTTTGATTTTGGTTATCTTGAGAGAAAGATTCTATTCGTTTCCAGGGTTGGACGTGGCCAAAGCGTCCAGCCCCTTTATTTTCTTGGGCGGTCCTTGACATCCAACAATTCCTTTCAAACCCGAAGAATACGATCCAGCTCGCTGATCGGAATCAGAACCCTGCCGCCCAGGCGCCGCGCCTGCAGCACGCCTTTTGAAATCCAGTAGTCCAGGCCACGAGTGGAAACCCCTAAGGCTTCGGCAGCCTCTGCCCGGCCCAGGGCTAAGCGGCCCGGTTTTTCCCGAGCCTTCCTTTTTCTTTTTGACTTCGTCTCTGTTTCTTGGTTGTGCATTCGGTAACCACGCTTTGAAAGAGTTAGCTACTACATGCAAGTAGTTTAATCGTTAGCTGGGAAAAGTCACTTGAACGAGACAATTCGGTGAGTGATGCCCGGAGATACCCACGAGACGGGCGTCTTAAAGTGAATTCTGGTGAGTGTGGTGAGTTGCTAATCTCCCGGTCAGTCTACCGAAGTGCTCTTTGGCGAATTCTGGAAATGTAAACGTCCATTTTGTGTTTAAGCTGGGAGTAATAATCGGTAAGGAGTTTAATGCCTTTCTTCTTCATCTCGTTTTCCCACTCTTCTGGAATGGGGTACTTGTTGCCATCCTTCCCCCGCATCTGATCATAGCGAGATAGAATCTTCATGGTTGATAGCTTCGGGTCCCTTTCTATCGCCTGCTTGACATTTAATTTGAATCGCGAATTGTGGGTTCCAGATCGTTGAGTGTGCCGGGGGGGGCGCGGTTTGTCAGTTTTCAGTTCTCTTTCTATTCGAGCAAGCTCCGTTACTCTCTCAATTTCCGCGGCTGTTGGATGGAAAGCCGACAGTCGCATTGGAACCCATGGCTTATCTAGCGACTCTTGCTCCTCATATTCCTGTTCCAGCTTGATTTTGTAGACCGGCAAAAGTCTTTCATAGAAATAGGTGCGGTCTTGCTTGTCGTGATACAGCACATCACTAATAAAATCATCGACACAACCGATTGCTGTTGGGAAAACCCCTGGCTTAATAGTTTGATACTTGATGATCTCATCTATAACCTGCATCAGCTCGTCTTTCCTAAATTCATTTTGGAATTGGACATCCGATTTTGATGGAATAGCCACCTCCCGCAGTAGCCTCGGTATAGAAAACGCGGCAGCCAGCCGGGATCCAATGCCTTGCAGCTGAAATTCAGGATGCCCTGTCTGTCTCTTCGAACCGCGCAGCCAGGGCTTTCAGAATCTTCTGGTCTCCCTCTGAAAACGTACTGTAGTAAAGCTCCAGAGCATCAGTGACCACTCGCGCCAACGGCTTATTGGACAGATGGGAAGCTGCCTTCAATTGAGCCTTCGCCGCAGGCTTTATGCGGATCGACAAAGATGGATAGTCGTTAACCTTCAGCTCCTCTTCGGGTGGCCGTCCCCGCTTTTTCTTAGTTGTCATATTCAACCTCCTTGCGAATCGTATCGTGTCTTTGTGTGTAATGCAACTAAATAATACTTGCAATCCTGGTTTTTCCGTGGTATGGTCTAGAATAGATTACGGCAGTCAGAGAGGACAAAAACTATGGGCGTCACAGTCAGAGAAAAGGTGGAAGGGTCCGGTGTTTATTGGATCTTCGTCCGACACCACGGAAAGCGGAACTCGTACCGAATAGGGGATAAGACGACCGCCAAAAATGCCGCAAGGGACATCCAAAGGGCGCTTGTTTCAGGCAAGACTCTTGCGCCTGAGCAGAAGAAGACCACGCCGACATTGAAGGATTACTTCGAGCAATTCAAGGCAGCATACCTTGATGGGGCAGCGGTTCGTTTCAACACCCAACGCATTTATAAGAACAGTTTCACGAAGCATATTCTCCCAGCTCTCGGCTCCAAACGGTTGGATGAGATTACCCGTGAGGATCTTCAAAAACTAATTGCTGAACTGGTTGGTCAAAAGCTGGCCAAGGACACCATTCGCCTGATCCTGGCAAATATGAGTTTCGTTTTCAACTATGCCAAGGATGCCCATTTGATAGTAGAGAACCCCGCAACACGCTTGGGACGGCTGTACAGAGAGGCCCCACGAGTGCATGGGGAAATCAATCCGCTAACCTCAGCCGAGGTCCCGGTGTTCCTGAGCAAGGTGATCGAGATCGCCCCGGAGTATTATCCGTTCTTCCTCTGTGCTATTCACACGGGTCTGCGGCCTGGGGAACTGGCTGGGCTGAAATGGGATGACATTGATTTCAACGGAAAATTCATCATGGTTCGTCGAACCGTCGAGACCGGTCGAAGTCGCATTGGCACGAAGACCAAGACAGGGAAGGTGAGGCGTGTGGATGCCTCCGATGAACTGCTCCGAGTCCTGGCCGAGATGAGACGCAAGCGCCAGGAGCAGTGGTTGAAGAAAGGGGCCAATGAGGTTCCGGATTGGGTGTTCTGCACACGGACTGGAAAGCCCATCGACAATGGGAATATGGATGACCGCGTCTTCAAAAAATGTTTGATGCGGGCGGGACTAAGGGGGATGAGGCTACACGATCTCAGGCATACATTTGCGTCACTCCTGATCCAAAACAAAGAATCCCTGGCCTACGTCAAAGACCAACTTGGACACACCAGCATCAAGACCACAGTCGATATCTACGGGCATTTGGTACCGGGGGCAAACCGGCAGGCAGTGAATCGGCTTCCTTCCGCGAATGGAATTTCTGTGCAAATAGAGGTTACGGCTGAAAAAAATTTGCCTGAAAGTGGCACCCCAGTGGCACCCTATGATGGTGAAGTAAAACTTCAAGTCATGTAAGTGATTGATAAGATGGAGCCGACGATCGGAGTTGAACCGATGAC
>JBGOTQ010000416.1:0-6205 GCA_041476565.1 Terriglobia bacterium
CAACCTGAGAGAATTGCAGTCATATTAAACGATTGTGAGGTCAAACGGCTCATAATCAGCTTGGCACAGCTCCCCCTGTTGAAGAAGGTTATTGTCTTTGAAAACCCCTTGGGCTGGGTCATTGGGCCCTCGGAGTTCACTTTGCCCGCCCGAGGAACGACGAGCATCGGAGTTGACGGGCTGCGGGGGAACTTCGAGGAAGTGCGAGTCAACCCTGCCACGCCTGCCGTCATTAACTACACTTCCGGGAGTAGCGGTGAACCAAAAGGCGTAGTAATGAGCCACCGCGCAATCCTGGCCAATACTCGGAGTATTGTTTCCTACCTGGATCTGACCGAACACGACCGGATGATGCAGGTACTCCCCTTCTCCTACTGCTACGGTGCCTCACTCCTTCACACTCACTTTATGGTGGGAGGGAGCATGGTTATTGACAATCGCTTCATGTACCCAAGTTCTGTGCTGTCCAACATGCAGAAGACTGGTTGCACGGGTTTTGCCGGGGTCCCGAGTACTTACCATACCCTGTTGACCAAGTGCGACCTGAGACAAATGGCTTATCCGGGCAATCGATACGCAACTCAAGCGGGTGGCCGCATGCCACCTGAGCTGGTGGACCAGGTGCGATCGGCCATCACGCCTGTTCAATTCATTATTATGTACGGACAGACCGAGGCCTCCGCTCGACTGACTTACTTGCCATCGGACAAATGGATCGATAAACGGGGAAGTGCTGGCACACCGATTCCGGGTGTTTCGTTGAGGATCGTCGATGATCGAGGGGGAGATGTTCCTCCAGGAACAGTTGGAGAGGTCCGGGTAGCTGGAGAGAACCTCATGGCCGGATATTGGGGGCAACCCGAAGATACGACTCAAGTGCTGACGGACGGCTGGTTGCACACGGGTGACCTGGGATGGTTAGATTCCGAAGGATTTCTCTACCTGGAAGGGCGGATCAAGGGAATTATCAAAAGCAGCGGGTATCGGATCAGTCCTCGGGAAATCGAGGATGTACTGTACCGGCATCCGGCGGCGCTGGAAGTGCTCGTACTGGGCATACCCGATTCGCAGGCTGGTGAATTGATTGGGGCAGCAGTCGTGTTGAAAGAGGGCGCAGCAGCCGGAGAAAAGGACCTGGTCAACCATTGCAAAGCTGCGCTCCCTCCGTACAAAGTTCCCCGCAAAATCAGAATTGTTCCGGAGATTCCGAAGTCATCTGCTGGAAAGCCTCAGAAAGAACATCTTTTGAAGTTGTTTGGCGAAGCAGCCTGAGTGGCTTGCTGCCTCGTCCTTCAACCAGTTCCAGAGACTATTATTCTTTCTCACGGGATTAGGCTTACAGTGCGCACTGCACAGAAACTCCCCTCCCTCATTTGAGGAGGGGAAGTGCCGCGTAACGGCACGGGGTGGTTAATGCTGCTATTCAACCCTCTACTGACGGGGCACTCTGCGTCCAGCATTTTTCTCTGCGCCTTTGCGTCTCTGCGTTTAGTTTTTGGTTGCGGCGAGTAATCATAAATGGCCAGATCAATAATGAACGGAATGGTCATGCGTGGCGTTGTGGCTTGCCTTCCTGAAAAGGAAGTGTTCAATGAAAAAGACTATCCGTGGTTTGAACTGTCGGAAATCCGGAAAATCACTGCCATGGCCGGCATTAAATCCCGAAGGATGGCCGATCCGGACACCTGCACTTCAGACCTCTGTTGTGCCGCCGCCGACCGGCTTTTAGAGTGTCTGGCTTGGGGTCCGGCTAGTATTGACGGATTGGTCCTTGTCACGCAGACCCCCGATTATGTCATGCCCTCCAGCAGTTGCCTGCTCCAACACAGGCTGAAAATCCCTGAAACCTGCGCCTGCTTCGACGTGGGCCTGGGGTGTTCCGCCTATGTCTACGGATTGTGGATTGCCAACTCGCTTCTGGCAGCAAAGGCTTGCCATCGAATACTGTTGTTGACCGGAGAAACCCCGTCGAAGTTTGTGAATCCACGAGATCGGACCACCGCACTCCTCTTCGGCGATGCCGGAAGTGCAACGGCTTTGGAACTGACAAATGATCCCGACATGGATGCCCATTACATCATGATGACCGATGGGAAAGGAGCAGGGGATTTGATTGTTCGAGGGGGAATGTTCAGGAACCGCTTCCCGGAAGACCAATCACAGTGTTCGCTTTTTATGGATGGGGCTCACATCTTCGATTTCACACGCAATCGAGTTCCGCCCCTGATTAATGACTTGATGTCCATGGCGGGAAAAGGAGCCCAGGATTATCGATATATTGTTTTTCATCAAGCTAATGAGTATTTGATCAAGTTCCTGGCTGGCAAGGCTGGGATTAGTCTGGACAGGGTTCCCATGTCCATTTCGCAGTTTGGGAACACCGGGGCTGCATCAGTGCCGCTGACACTGGCACTTGCCGGCCCGCCCCAAGAGGCTTCGGGAAGTTATCACATCATGCTTCTGGGGTTTGGAGTCGGTCTTTCTTGGGGTGGCGTATCGATGCGTGTCCCTGAAGATTTGATACTGGAGCACACGGTCTATCAGTCGCAGGTTGTGGCCCAGGTTTGAGGAAGGAATATGGATACACAGAAAGCTTTGGAATGGATTAGCGATGTTCTCGGTACAAATGGAAGATCGGTCACTCTGGAAGACACCCGACATTCCATTTCGGAGTGGGATTCCTTGGGGGCACTCCTGCTTTTGTCAAGGCTTGAAGAAGACCTGAACATTGTCATTAGCGCTGATGAAATTGCAGCCGTCGGTTCGGTAAGAGAGATATGTGATCTCATGGAAAAGAATCAAGCATTCAGCCTGAGCTGACATGACCCGTGATCCTTTTGCAGTCGATGGCAAGGTTATAGTTGTGACAGGGGGCACTCGTGGATTGGGACGCGAGATCTCTCTGGAGTTGGCAGCTCACGGAGCACATATCATTGCCGGTTATTTCCAGAATGAAGAGAGCGCAGGCAGGTTTCTTCAGGATAGTGCGAACCAAGGTTATGCCTGTTCTACTGTCAAAGCAAACCTCATGACGACTGCTGGTGTACAGAACCTCTGCGAGCAGGCTATTTCCCGCCACGGCAAAGTGGATGCTTTGGTGTATAACTGTGCGACAGGGGTTCATAAGCCGCTGGCCGAGCTAAGTTCCCGTCATTTTTCGGGTGTATGGCAGCTCAATGTAGGAGCCTTTTTCGATCTTGCTACAAGACTCCGTGCTCATATGCCTCGAGATTCAAGGATTGTGGCAATATCTTCAGAAGGCGCACGGCGTGCCGTTCATCATTACGGGACGATTGGCAGCTCTAAAGCAGCCTTGGAAGCACTTTGCCGGCAAATGTCAGCTGAATGGGCCGCCGCTGGGATCTCAGTCAACGTGGTTTCTCCCGGCCTGTTAGAAACTGATTCGCTTGCTGTGATGGGGGACCGAGAGGCCAGAATCCAGCAGGAGATTTCGGGTAGCCCACTTGGAAGGCTGGTGACTCCTGAAGAGGTTGCGCATGTCGTCCATTTTCTCTGTTCATCTGCTTCTACAGGGATTGACGGGCAGACGATCATCGTTGACGGAGGAAAGAGTATTTCCGCCCTGTCGGACTTGAAAGATCCTTCATGATCCACGAGTTCACCACAGCGCCTGATTCCCCCTTTGAAGGGGGCAAGGGGGTTGTCTCCGTCGAGATCTACCTGGGTAATTCGCTACAGGGACAACCCCCTGGCGGTCTGCGACCGCCCTGCCCCCTTTGCGTAAGGGGGAATCTCTCTTAGCGGGTGTGCCTCGGATTCCATGTCATTCCCCCTCTGAAGGGAGATTTCCATAAAAGTTGGAGATGCACCTGTGTTGATCACCACGCGGCATAAGAGAGTTGTAACGCATATTCCCAACTCACGCCACGAGCACGCGTCTTTAAGAGATTTATTGACTCGCAATCAAGGTACATCCCTATGCTGAACCAATTGCTTTCAAGTCTTCCGGGAAATTCCAAATACAGGCTCAGGAGCTTGTATTACAGCATTAGAAAAAGGGCCGTCCAGACCTTTCTCTCTTACGGCCCCGAGCAGCTAAAGAAGGCTTTGCACTCACTGGGGCTTAGATCCGGTGACACCTTGATGATGCACAGTTCCTTCGGGCCTTCTTGTGGTTTCAACGGGGCGCCAGGTCAGTTGATCGATGCAATCCTGGAGTTTCTGGGCCCGGAAGGCAACTTGTTGATGGTCTCTCTGCCCTACAGATCGTCCACTTATGAGTATCTTGAAAGCATCAAGGTTTTCGACGTTCGCAAGACTGTTTCTTACATGGGACTGATATCCGAGACCTTCCGTCGCCGCCCTGGGGTCTCGAGGAGCCTCCACCCCACTCATCCGGTCCTCGCGTACGGCCCAAAGGCTGAATGGATGACCGCCAATCATGAGAACTGCCTGTTTCCATGCGGCCCAGGAACTCCTTTTGAGAAACTGGCCACTGCGAACGGGAAGGCCCTTTTCTTTGACGCCCCACTGGTGACTTTCACCTTTTTCCATTATCTTGAAGATTCAATCAAGGACAGACTCCCGTTTCCTCTTTACTTTGAGAAACCGTTTCAAGTGAGTGTCATTGACCATAACGGAAAGCCAAGGACTGTAAGAACTTGCGTTTTCTCTATGGAAGCCAATCAGAGGCGCCGTCCTGAGATTTTCTGGAATCAAATGAATAAGAGGGGGGCCGTCAAGACGGAGAGAATTGGAAACAGTACTCTCCACCTGGTCGAAGTTACCGAAGCCATACTTTGCACGCAGGAGATGCTAAGCCGGGAGATCTTCTTCTATGATCTTGGGCGACGACTTCCAGCTCAAGTCACGCCATTCACTTAACGAAGATATAGCGGTGCCATTAGAACATTGCATATCAATGGGGATGCAATTTGTCTTAACACCGTTATCGAACAGCAGGGGGATCGACTAGGAATATTGGCTCAATTCCTACCTTAAAGACTCTGTGGGGTTGATTACTCCTCTTCCTGCTCTTCGAGGTTTGAATTACCAGGTGCGACCTCACCGACTTAGTTATCTGAAGACAGTACTAGCCAGCTTGGCAGTCTCTCTGGCAGCATTAATTCTGGCTATCTACTGGCTAACGGTAGGGCAGACGCGCGTGCCCATTTTGGGTTGGATCCTGTTCAAGTCAAGCTTGTTCAATTGGGCATCAATTGTGGCTGTGGTCTTATCTGCATTATTCTGCCTGATGGTCGGGGTAGGTGGAATTCTGGCCCTTCAACGAGACGCAAGAGAAAGTGACGGAGGTTAGATCGGTTTTGAGAGTGTGTTTTGAGGACTAAGCCTTGGAAATACAAGGAGGGTCGTGTCTCAAACCTTCGCGCTGGCGATTATGTTGAAGTGCGAAGTGCAGGGGAAATTCTGAAAACCCTGGATGCAGCTGGTAGTCTGGACAGCCTCCCTTTCATGCTGGAAATGCTGGATTACTGTGGCAGACGGCTTCGAGTTTTTAAGCGTGTTGACAAGATAATTGACCTGGCAAATTTCACTGGCCTCCGGCGAATGTCGAAAACCGTGAGCCTGCAGGATATCAGGTGCGATGGCCAGGCACACGGCGGCTGCCAGGCTGGCTGTCAGTTTCTGTGGAAAGAGGACTGGTTACGTAGACCATACAATCACCAAAAGAGTGCACATGCTGTTAACTCTCATGGAGAAGTAGCCAAAAACCAACAGACCGACGATCTCGGCGACATCAGAGCCACCCTCTTGCCAACCACTCGAAAAGCCTCTCCCGACTTGCCGGATCAGGAATTCTATCGATGCCAGGCTACCGAGCTTTTCAACGCGTCCTCTTATTTGGGGTGGTGGGACATTCGGCAGTATCTCGTTCCCCTTTGGTCTGGCAATGTCACGCTGTGGGAGTGTCTAGCCGTAGTTTCAATAGCCCTATTTAACATTGTGCAGAAGCTTCATGGCGGGTGTGAATATCCCTACTGGGTTGGAAGCAAGTTAAGAAAAACGCCCACCCTGAGACTCACCTTGCAGCCCGGTGAAATCGTAAAGGTGAAAACGAAAGAAGAGATCCAGGAAACATTGGACGCCGCCAACAAAAATCGGGGTCTCTGGTTTGATAACGAAATGTTGCGCTTCTGTGGTGGTCGATTTCGGGTTCTGAGAAATGTCGATAGGCTCATTGACGAGAAGACCGGCAAGCTCCTCAGGCTTCGAACCCCCTGTG
>JBGOTQ010000417.1:0-6197 GCA_041476565.1 Terriglobia bacterium
ACCTGCGGAATTGGAGAAAATCACTCCCGAGGAAACAAAGCGCCTGCTCCACGAACTGCAGGTGCATCAGATCGAGCTGGAGCTGCAGAACGAGGAATTGCGCCGGGCGCAACTTGAACTCACGACGTCCCGCGAAAAGTATTTTGACCTCTATGATTTGGCCCCGGTGGGTTATTTGACAATCAGCGAGAAGGGACTAATCCTGGAGGCCAATCTCACCGCCGCTAACCTGTTGGGCCTGGAAAGAAGGCAGTTGATCAAGCAGGCAGTGACCCACTTCATCTTCAAGGAAGATCAGGACATTTACTACCGGCATCGCAAACAGCTTCTCGAAAGTCAAGCGCTGCAGGTGTCCGAACTGAGAATGTTGAGAAGGGACGGCGCCCCATTCTGGGTGCAAATAGAAGCCATACTAGCGCGGGGCAGCGTCGATGACGCCCCTTTGTGCCAGACCACGGTGAGCGACATCACCGATCGGAAGCGGACCGAGGAACAGCGGTTGGAGATGGAGCGCAGCCTCCAGCAAACGCAGAAGCTCGAAAGCCTGGGCGTGCTGGCCGGGGGAGTGGCCCACGACTTCAACAACCTGCTGCTGGCCATCCTGGGTCACGCCGACTTAGCGATGGAGGAGTTGCCGCCCCTGTCGCCCGCCCGAAAGAGGATTGAAGAAATCTCTAAGACCTCGCTTCGGGCAGCCGACCTCTGTCTGCAAATGCTCGCGTATACCGGCAAAGGGCACTCCGAGCTGAAGCGCGTGGACCTGCGGGCGCTGGTGGAGGAAATGGCTCATCTGCTTAAGACCTGCATCAGCAAGAAGGCGGTCCTCAACCTGAAACTGGAACAGGGATTGCCGCCCATTCAGGCCGACGCCAGCCTGATTCAGCAGATTGTCATGAACCTGATCATCAACGCCTCCGAGGCCATCGGAGAGCACAGCGGGGTCATCACGATTTCCACAGGCGCCCAAGAGAGCAACCAAGACTATCTGCGGAGGACCTATCTGGGAAACGACCTGCCTTCGGGTGTGTACGTGTACCTGGAGGTATCTGACACGGGCTGCGGCATGGACGCGGAAACGCAGAAGCGGATTTTTGAGCCGTTTTTCACCACGAAGTTCACAGGCCGTGGTCTGGGGCTGGCGGCCGTGCTGGGAATAGTGCGGACGCATAAGGGGGCCTTGAAGCTTTACAGCGAACTGAGTAAAGGGACGACGCTCAGGGTGCTGTTTCCCGCCCTCTCCGCGGAACAAGCGGAAGAGACAGAGACGACGACAGAGGCCGGCGCAGAGGCATGGCGGGGCAGCGGCACGGTGCTGCTGGTGGACGACGAGGTGATCGTCCGTGACGTGGTCAGGGAAATGCTCAAGCACTTTGGCTTTTCTGTTCTTACCGCAATGGATGGGCGAGCGGCGCTGGATCTGTACCGTGAGCGGGGCGGGGAGATCAGTCTGGTGTTGCTCGACATGACCATGCCCCACATGGACGGAGCCGAAACGTTCCGCGAGCTACGCCGCCTGGACCCAGCAGCGCCTGTGATTCTCTCGAGCGGCTATGCAGAACAGGACGTTGCGCCGCGGTTTGCCGGCAAGGGTCTAAACGGCTTTCTTCAGAAGCCCTACACGCTGGCTAACCTGCAAACCACATTAAGCCAGGCGATGTCGACCGTAAGATCCAAGGGCTCGGGCCATAGCGGCTGAGCCAATGCTCAATCTGCCCCGAGGGGGAATCCCCATCCCTTGGGATATTGTGTGATTAGCCTGCCGGACCGTTGATCCTCAAATGATGGTTCCGTCGGGAATTATAGCGTCCTTGGGAATGATTATAATGTTGTCCCGAACGTAGAAGTTCTCTCCATCAAAATTAGCGTGCTTGTCGGAATTGCCAATGATGACATTGTTTCCAATCCGCGCGTTCGTATCGATAATCGCATTGGAAATTGTGACATGATCGCCAATGCCAACATTGGGAATGTCACGTTGCGCGTTCTCCTTGAACTGTTCAGGCGTCTCATAATAGTCTGCTCCCATGATGTAGGAATGAGTAATTGTGGTCTCATAACCAATGCGGCTGCGGATACCGATGACGGAGTTTCTAATGTGGGAGCCGTTAAGAAAGCTGCCTTCTGAAATGATACTTTGATGCAACTGGCACTCATGCATTTTCGAACCCGGCAAGAAACGCGCTCGAGTATAGATGGGACGCGACTCGTGATAAAAATTGAATTTAGGCAAGGTCGTGGTTAGATCTAAATTGGCCTCATAAAACGAACGAATCGTCCCGATGTCCGCCCAATAGTCAAAGAAGGGATAACTCATCACCTGGTACCTGTCGGTTGCATCCGGAATGATGTCTTTCCCAAAGTCGTTGGCTCGGGTCTCGGTAAGGATTTCCAGCAACAGCCGCTTACTGAAAACATAAATACCCATGGAAGCCAGGTAGGCTCTGCCTTGGGGAAATTGGTCCCAGTCAAACTTGCCGATCAATTGGCTTTCCAAATGTTCTAACTGATCCGGAAGAGGCTTTTCCCGGAAAAGAACAATCTGGCCCTTTTCATTCACTTTCATGATTCCAAAACCTGGGGCTTGCTGGGCCGTCACCGGGATGGTGCCAACGGTTATGTCGGCCTTGCTTGCCAGATGGAACTCCATAATCTTTCGGTAATCCATCTGGTAAAGCTGATCCCCAGCCAAAATCAAGATATGGGACACATCAATCTCTTTGAGATGTTGAATGCTCTGTCGCACAGAATCTGCACTCCCTTGAAACCAGTGCGGATTTTCCAGGGTTTGTTCAGCAGCCAGAATGTTGACGAATCCTTGGGAGAAGTGGTCAAAACGGTAAGTCTGAGCAATATGTTGGTTGAGAGAAGCTGAATTGAACTGGGTCAAGACAAATACCTTGCGAATGTCGGAATTGATACAGTTGCTGAGAGCAATATCGACAATGCAATACTTCCCTGCCATGGGCACAGCGGGTTTAGAGCGATGTTTGGTTAAGGGAAACAAACGCTCCCCTTTGCCACCCCCTAATACAATCCCTAACACTTTACTAAGATTTACACTCATAAAGTCCCTCACCGTCAAACAACTTCTGTCTTTTGTGACTCTGGAACGATGAACCGGGAAGGCTGGTGAGTCCGCTGATCATGAACACTACGCTCAGATGAGGCAAAGAAATTCTAACTCTCGGGGGGACCTTAAGGGCCAGACAAGGTGGAAGAGACTGTGCAACTGCCCGCTAGCAGCACCACTACGACGGAGACCCGCGTCATCATTTTCGTAAGCATGGGCAACTTCCTTTCTTCTTGTGCCCGAATTAGTTCATATGACCTGAAAAGTGATTAGAATAACTCATATAATTAATTAGACTAAGTTAATTATGTTTACTTGTCAAGTCAAATGTGAGATTATATTAACCATCTTTAGTTAAGTAGCGGAGGAGCCAATGGATCTTTCCTTAGTGATCAAGCACCGGCTGGAAGAACTGGGTCTCGAGCAACGCGATCTGGCAAGCGCCGCACATGTCACTGAGTCCTATGTCTCCCAATTGCTGACTCGAAAGAAAGCCCCCCCTGCGCCTAATCGAACAGATATTTATGGTAAAATGGAAGAATTTTTGAACTTCCCCAAAAGTGAACTGGCGAAGCTGGCTAACCTGCAGCGCCATGAAGAATTAAAAAGAAAAATGGTAGACCCGCCTACACCGTTGTTTAAAGAAGTTAGAGAGTTGGTTCTTCGCAAATGCAAACTCGACAAACAGAAACAAATACAGGCGATTTTTGAGAAGCAGCCCTTCGGCGAACTCGAACGCCTGATCATCCAGAAGCTCCTGGATGTGGTCAAGAAAGTTGCCAAGGAAGAATTAGAAAGTGAAAACTGGCTCCACTTGGTCGGCAGACTCAGCAACCGAAGTTACGAAGAGATGCGCGTCGCCATTCTCGAATTCCTGGACACGGAAATTTTCGACCTGTCGACTGAAACCTGCGTGTCCTTTTTGGAACCGCTGATAGAATCCTGGGACATCGACCTGGCTAATTTTAGTGTGGAAATTGTTTTAAATCGGAGAGTGGCCCCGGGGTATCCTAAGAAATTTGAGTTTGTTGAAAAGGAGCCCGAACCACCGTTCGACGAAGAGCCTGGACTCACGGAATTCCTTCAGGATGTTCCCCTCAGCGGTGATGTGACGGAGGAAGAAATCCAGTTCCTCAAAAAGCTAAAGTTCAAAGAAAAACGACCCGCTCCGCTCTACTTTTACCGGGAGTTACAAAACCTCAGAGACCCCCTCCATTTTCGCTCCCCGTAGCCGAATAGCAGAGTGCCCAAGAACGACGAGCTGGCGAGTCTTGAAATCACCAAGCCGCGACGCTGTGGCGTCGGCCATCCGAGAACGGGAACAAGCACCTCTGGTACCGAGGACGAGGACGAAACATCCTGCGCCATATCGATTCGGATCCCAGTAACTGTGGGTCCAAGGGTTTGAACGGGCGCGCCGCATACAGGCCGCAAAACCCGCTCCGACAATCACTAAATGAGGCCTAATTCTTCCATCCTGGGCATGATTGACAATGAAAGATTCATTGACTGCTCTTTACTTAACCGATAATAGTTAACACAATTCCACATACTGCTTGACATTTAATATAGTGTAACCTATAATGGTTAACTAGGTGAGCCCCTCCAGTCACCTACCAGGTCACCTGAACTAAGTCGGGTCAACTGAAACCACGTCTCTTAGATGACAACCAAGGAGGCTACAATGTTTGCTCGAACTGTTAACTTGCGCATGAAACCGAATAGTGTTGCGGCGTTTACTCAGACCATGGAGAAGGAAATAATCCCCTTGCTGCGAAAACAGAAAGGGTTCCAGGATCTAATCACGTTTGTTGTCCCAGGCGGAACGGACGCAGTAGCCGTCAGTTTGTGGGAGCAGAAGGAAAACGCCCAGGCTTATAACAACGACACCTATCCAGAAGTGCTGAAAGCCCTGGCAAGTGTAGTTGAGGGAACTCCTCGGGTTCAAACCTATGAAGTTTCCAACTCGACCTTCCACAAGATCGCTGCAAAGGTCGCGGCCTGAAGAAGAGAGGTCTTTATCTCGTGGGGCGGCCAGGTCCGCCCTTTCTCTTTTCCTAAAAAGGGGGATCTAGACACAAGAAGAAAGGAAGTTGTCCATGCTTACGAAAATGATGAAGTGGGTCTCCGTCGTAGTATTGCTGCTAGCGGGCTTACGCCTTCCCACGGCGGGTAATCAAGTCCTGCTGGAAGTTGTGGTATGTCTATCCGGACTTATGGCAATCATGCAGGCAGTCCGCGCCAGCCAGTATTATTGGGCGGCCGTGTTCTTCACGATTGCCATAATTTTCAATCCCGTCGTGACCCTTGGACTTTCCGGGAAAACTCTTCTCTGGCTGGATTGGGTTTGCCTGGCAACGTTTCTGTTGTCTTTAGCTGCGTGGAAGAGGCAACCGACAGCCTCCAGGGCACCGATATCAGTTCGCACGCCGGGAACCAAGGCACTCTAAACCTGCAAACTGGATGGCACTGAGTGCCAAGGCAAACGGTCAAGAGAGCGTTTCTCTATTCCACGACGAACGGCTTGCGGAAAGAGACCGAACCAAATTAGCTGCCGTCTGAGACCGAGTATCGGGCTCCAAAGGAGGAGAGTGTGTCGGAAAGAAATGGCGACAAGGCCAGGTTTGGCCGGGAACGAAAGAAAAGGAATCTTCAGCGGGCAAGGAGTCGCGAATTGCGGAAGGTTCTGGGACAGGAAAGTAAACCGAACGTGACGACCAGTGCCAAGCCCCAGTGAAGAGAAAACAGCCTCTTAAAGTTCGTGGTCGAGCTGACTGCCTGGATTAGAAGAGTTCTCCCAGTCGGTTTGAACGCGTCTTGTAATTCATAAACTGTCAAGTCCCCCCAAAGGAGGATCCCCATGATCAGACTTCGCAATCTTGCAATTTCAATTTCCTGGATCGTGTTGTCGGCGGCGCCCTTGATTTACCCTCAAGATGTGAAACCTCCCGCGGAGAAGATGGTTCTCCAACCATTGCCAACGACCCTGGAGTTACAATCCCAACGGTTTCTGAACTTTATGCTACCGCCGGTACAGGTTTCGGCGCCGTTGATTCCAGCACGAGATCTCTCCAGGTACCGGGAGTTTCAATTGGGAATGAGCCTACTCGCGGTAGCGAAACGGGCA
>JBGOTQ010000418.1:0-6175 GCA_041476565.1 Terriglobia bacterium
CGAAACTGACTGAGGTTGCAGAGAGTGGTGAAGGGGTGACACGCACGCTGGAGTCCTTGACGGAAGAAGGGATGATTGTCGGGACAGTTTCCTACATGTCGCCTGAGCAGGGGGAAGGGAAGAAGGTGGATGCCCGTTCGGATATCTTCAGCTTTGGAGCGGTGCTTTACGAGATGGTCACCGGTCAAAGGGCCTTTCCTGGCGAGTCGAATCTGGCGATCTTGACAGCCATCTTGCGAGAGGAGCCGAAGGCGATCAGTCAATTCGTCAAGGGCGTACCCCAAGAGCTGGAGAAGATTATCAAACGTTGCCTGCGGAAGGACCGGCAGCGCCGCTGGCAGACCATGACAGATGTAAAAGTAGGGCTCCAGGATCTCAAGGAGGAGATGGATTCCGGAAGCCTGGCTGCCGCAGGAATGCCTCAGCCCAAGCGTCGTTTGGGCTTGATCTGGGCTGCCGTGCTGTTGGCCCTAGTGGCCGCCTTCGCTGCTTTCTTATGGCTCACGCACTCCAGTTCCAAGACGCCGCCATCTCCCATGACAGCAATCCCACTTACAAGCGATCCAGGTTTTGAGATGGCCCCCAGCTTTTCTCCCGATGGCAACCAGGTTGCCTATGTGGCAGATGGAGGGAAGGGTGACTGGGGACTCTATATTAAACAGATCGGGTCTGGATCCCCGTTTCTTCGAGCCAAGAGCACGCGTGAAGAGATAGGTCCTCTTTGGTCGCCAGATGGGGGTTCCATTGCTTTTTTACGTGGATTGGGACCGGACAAGGCCGCAGTGCTGCTGATCCCTGCATTGAATGGACCGGAACGTCAATTGGCAGAGATTCATGCGCCGTTGGATCTGATGGAGGAGTTAAATGGTCCATTCTTGCTTTGGCTTCCGGACGGCAAATGGCTCGTGACCTCGGATAAGGGTTCGGCTGGTGAACCGTTTGGCCTCTTCCTTGTTTCGGTTGAGACCGGGGAGAAGCGCAAATTGACCTCTCCCCCGGCGAAATGGTTCGGAGATTTCTACCCAGCCCTGTCTCCCGATGGGCATACACTGGCCTTTACCCGCTTTGTGAGTGATGCCCAGTCAGATCTATACCTGATGCCTATTTCAAGCAACTACGCTCCTGAGGGTGAACCCAAACGTCTAACATTTGATGACCAGGGAGACAAGATGCCGGCTTGGACCGCCAATGGCCGGGAGATTGTTTTTGTGCATGGGTCTGAACATTTTCACAGTCTGTGGAGGATAGGTGCCTTCGGACCGAGCGCGCCAGAACCCCTGCCATTCGCAGGCGTAGGTGAAGGCGCTACGAGCCCGGCAATTTCCCGCCAGGGAAACCGTCTAGCCTATATGCAGGGACTCTTTGACACAGACATCTGGCGAGTCGATGTCCCCGACTACGGTGGCAAGGCCGGGCCGCCCAAGATGCTGATTTCCTCAACCCGTGTTGACCATCAAGCTAAATTCTCTCCGGATAGCAAGAGGATAGCCCTTGTTTCATATCGGTCGGGAAACTCTGAGGTGTGGATCTGCGATAGTGACGGGTCAAATCCGGTGCAAGTGACCTCCATGAACTGGCCATTTATTGGAACACTGAGCGGTTGGTCTCCGGACGGTGAACGTGTCGCCTTCAGCGCAACGGAGCAAGAAAGCTCGGCCGCCTACAGCGTAAGCACCCAGGGAGGCAAGCCGATACGGTTGAGCGAAGGCTCAGCCCCGAACTGGTCGGGGGACGGGCAGTGGATTTACTTCTCCTCGGACCGAAGTGGGCAGGCCCAGGTGTGGAAAATATCAGCCAGGGGAGGAACCCCCTTAAAAGTGACCCTCAATGGTGGAGACCTTCCTGTGGAGTCAAAGGACGGAAAAACTCTCTTTTACTTGAAAAATGGTGGCCTCTGGAAAGTCTCGATCCAAGGAGGTGAAGAAAGCAGGGTCCTCGATTCGATCTACCAGAATTGTTTCGCAGTGGGCCATAAGGGGATTTATTTCATTCCCAAAGCCGATGAGACTGGTGTCCTTTACATCCAGAATTACAGTTTTGGTTCGGGAAAGACCAGGCGAATTACGGAGTTTCCGAAAGAAAGGTACGTCGGATATGGCTTCGACATTTCCCCCGATGAGCGATGGATTCTGTTCACGCTGGACTCGGCATCTATGGGCAGCGACCTAATGCTGGTGGAGAATTTCAGGTGAGGTGTGAGGTACCAGGTGCCTGGTGTCAGTGGATAGGATGACCGGGAGGGTCGTCCGTCGGCTGACGTATCGTTTCCCGGAGCGATCCCGAGCGCGAATTCGATAAGACCATCGTTATTTTTCCTCAGGAAAAAGGGTCGGATCGTGGCAAGCCCAAAAAGGATTGGAGGATGACGGGCGCGTCCTCGTAGGCTAAGGATAGGGAAGGGTCGATTGCGGAGGGCAGGAGTATGCTTTCAGCGGCCTTCAATGCCAGCCAGATGGCACCCAATAGTGGTGCCTCGCCCCCTAAAACGCTCAGCGCCAGTCGCGGACGCGAAAAATCATTCTGCTCGAGGATCCGGCGGGTTGCCTCAAGGAGCGCTGGGTGCGATCCGACGCTCCCCCCAAGCACGATGAGGGAAGAATTCAGAATGACACAAACATTGGTGATTGCATCTGCCAGAATCCGGGCCGTTTGTTGCAGGAGGATCCCCGCTCGGTGATCTCCCTTCTCCGCAAGATCAAAGATCTCCGGCACGTTGATGCGTGCCTTCGGGCCGCCGCTCTTCCGGTTTCCGTTGCAGAGCTTCTGCCAGGAGCGTCTAATTCCCCGGGCGCCTATGATGCTCTCCAGTGATCCAGGATGACCAATGGACAGGGGGGCTTCATCGGTTCCTGGAACGTATAAATAGCCAATTTCGCCTGCCGCCCAATCGGAACCGTGGTACAAGCGGCCATTAACGAAGACTCCTGCCCCCACGCCTGTCCCGATGGTGAGAAAGACAAAGTTCCTCACTCCGCGAGCTGTTCCGACCCAACTCTCCCCGATTGCAGCCAAGTTTACATCGTTCTCGACGGTGACGGGAATTCCGGTTCCGCGTTCGAGAAGTTGGGCCAAGGGCACAGCTTGCCATCCGGAAGGAAGTATGGGCGCAGAAAGAACAATACCGGCTTGGGCATCGGTGATCCCTGGGACGCCCGCCCCAAGGGACACAAGCTTTTCCGGTGGGACTCTGTGCTGAGTCTGCAGCTCCCGAATTCCAGCCACGATCAGTTTGGCCACCCGCCCTGGCGTGCTGCGCGAACGAGTCGAGCCAACCCATTTCCCGAGAATCGTACCGTTGAGGTCCGCCAGGGCCACCCGAATGACTGACGTGCCGATGTCAGCCCCGGCCACGTAACCAAGCCTGGTATTGAATTGTAGCAGGCTGGGGGGACGACCGCCGCTGGAGGGTCCCGGGCCCACGGGTTCCACGAGTCCCTTTTTCTGAAGATAGACCACTCCGCTGGAGATGGTAGGTGCGCTAAGCCCTGAATGGCGGGCCAGGTCAGCTCGTGAACATGGACCATGCAGGCGTAGCAGACGTAGCACTCGACGTGCGTTGACTTCCCGGAGTAGCTTCGGTCGTCCCGGACCAATCCCGACTTCGCCCGACGCCTCACGCAGATTGCTGGCGGGGATCGTCTTGGTTGTTTTCATGGTTTGAGCCCAGGCAGATTAGCTTATGCAAATCCGGCACAACGGTCAATCGCTTCCGTTGAACCGTAAGTCAGCCCTGGTTCACCGGATTTTTGATGCCCCAAGCCATCGGATGGACGACATTCCAAAACCAGATCCTAACATAGACACCGTTGGTGTTACGGTATACTTACCCTGTATCTCGAAAACAAGAAAACCGAATTAAAGAAGACACCTCACCTTAAACAAATACCTCCGGCAGGAGATGAGCGCAATGGAGAGTCAACCAACTATCGAGCAGCAAGGCAAGCCCGGGGAGGCGTGCATCATGATCGTCTTTGGGGCTTCTGGCGATTTGACCAAGCGCAAGCTAGTTCCCGCGCTTTACAACCTCGCCAAGAAGCAGTTACTGCCGAAGGACTTTGCCATGGTCGGATTCGCAGTTGACGTCTTCAGCCAGGATGATTTTCGAAATCGAATCCGGGCAGAGCTTCGAGACTCGGGTGGAGCGCCGGATGATTGCACATTTTGCGACTGGCTGCTCGAACGGCTCTACTACCTGTCGGGCGACTTTCGTGACCCGGCCGCATACCTGCAATTGAAGTCTCTGCTTGCCGAAGTCGACCAAAAGCATGGGACACAGGGCAATTGTTTCTATTATCTGGCCACGACTCCGTCTTTGTTTGGGGAGATCATCAAACAGCTGGGGGTCGTGACGTTAACAGAAGAAAGTAACGGTAATTGGCGCCGTGTCGTGATCGAAAAACCCTTCGGCAGGGATCTGGATTCTGCCAGGTCTTTGAACCGGGAGGTCGGCCAGGCCTTGGTGGAGCGGCAGATCTACCGCATCGATCACTACCTGGGCAAAGAGACGGTCCAGAACATTCTGGTTTTTCGTTTCTCCAATGGGATTTTCGAGCCGATTTGGAATCGCCGCTATATTGATCATGTGCAGATTACGGTGGCTGAGACGCTGGGAGTGGAACATCGGGGCGGTTATTACGACCACGCCGGGGCACTGCGCGACATGGTGCCAAACCACATCCTGCAATTGGTCTCACTGACCGCCATAGAGCCTCCCATCTCATTTCATGCTGACGCCGTTCGGGATGAACAGACTAAAATTCTGCGCGCCATTCAGGTTCTGACACCGGAGGATGTATTGATCCGTGCCGTCCGCGGCCAGTACGGTAATGGCGTACAGGGCATCGAGCACGTGCCAGCTTATCGATCAGAACCCCAGGTAGCGCCGGACTCACAGACCGAAACTTTTGTGGCGCTGAAACTATCGATCGATAACTGGCGGTGGGCCGATGTTCCCTTTTACATCCGCACGGGGAAACGGCTCGCGAAGCGTTACACTGAAATCGCCATTCAGTTTCGGCGTGCGCCCTTCATCCTATTCCGGGACACGCCCGTGGAACGGCTGAGTCCCAATTTGTTGGTCCTGCACATCCAGCCGGATGAAGGCATCTCATTGCGCTTCGGTGCCAAGATACCGGGGCCGCTGGTCCACCTGGGTTCTGTGGACATGAGTTTCAAGTACGAAGACTACTTCGGTAGCGAGCCAAGCACCGGGTATGAGCGACTCCTGTATGACTGCATGACAGGTGACGCCACGCTGTTCCAGCGAGCTGACATGGTGGAAGCGGGTTGGGGCGTCGTGGAACCCATCCTGGATGTCTGGAAGGCTTTGCCGCCGCGCAATTTCCCTAACTACAGCGCCGGCTCGTGGGGGCCCAAGGAAGCCGACGAACTGCTCGCGCGCGATCATCGTCAATGGACAACCTCGCGCTGAAACCCACGCCGATTTTGCCTACATTCCTCACCACAAAGGCACAAAGGCACCAAGACAAGCCCGCAAGTTCAGATTCATCGAGGCCATCTGAACCTCCAATCTTGTCGGCAATTTTCAGCCCGAATTGAATAGCTCACGCTAATATCACCTGTAAGTCTCGGCAGGCAGGGTTTTTGCGTTACCTCCTTTGTGTCTTGGTGACTTGGTGGTGAGAAGTCCGGGTTAAAGCTTCGGAATTCACCGGTCAGGCTGACGGCCATGCCCCCTTCCGTTAGTTCATGACGTGATACGAAATTTCAAAAAACAGATAGGTTGAGCCAGCCCCTTACTTGGCCTTTGGCCACCCTCACTTTAGTTGGAAGGCGCGTAATAGCCCCTTTTAGCGTGAATGGAGAAGGACCGGATTTCATTGGGGGTATGTATTCTTACTTTGATCTTCCGCCATCGTCCGTCTCGGGTGGGGTTGGAAGGAGTATATCCCAGAACATACTCACTCTTGATTTCCGTGGCTATCTTTTCACAGATGTTGGGCAGATCACTAGCCGAACTCGGGAAAAAAGCCGTGCCGCCCGTGGTTTCGGCCATGTCTTCAAGGAGATCACTAACACTAAAGCTCAGGTTATCCTCGGGGAGGGCAGGACTCAGAATCCCAATGACAAAAACCTGGCAGTCTGACTCTCTCAAAGCATCTCGGATGTCAGCCATGGAATAACGGCTTGCGGTGTCTTCGCCATCGGTGATTAC
>JBGOTQ010000419.1:0-6168 GCA_041476565.1 Terriglobia bacterium
CCCTTTGTTGAACCAGCCTGCTGCCTGACTTCTATCTTCATGGGGTAACCCTTCCTCGCTAAATAGTGACTCTACCCCACGATCTCATACCCTACTTCTCGCTCCATGTCCAGCTAATTAAGATGCAATCGCCCTACTACTGGGGTAAGGACGACTGGGGTCACATCTCATTATTTGGTACAATCTGTTTGGCTCGAGAGATGATCTTGGCGAGTTCGGCTTCGTGATCCCCCTCGCTTTTTTAGTTCCATCGAATAATGAATAATGAGATGTGACCTTAATTCCTTCCCAAGATCTCGTCTATCGGAAGTCTTGGGAAGGATTGTTGTGCTGAACAGAAATGAAAAGGCAATTTGACAATTAAACGGAACCGCCCTTGCATATTTTGAACAAGTGGGTCAGTTGACTGTCAAAAGTAAGGCCCGGTAGCCAGCTTGTTGAAAGTGTTTATCAGAAGTCAGAGCATCGATAACGGCCTGTTCCTTCATTACGACAAAAGATATGCAATCTGTTAAGCCCCATTCCTTATCGTGGCGATCAGCATAGAGCGTCAATGCACGACCGATAAGGGATTCGTCCGTCTTCACGATAATACAATTCCTCGTTTGATAACACTCCCGGATAAACTCAACAGCTCCGCTGCGATTATTTTTGCAGAGAAAATCTCCAATTTCGATAAGAACGGCCTCTGTAACCAGTACTTCAGATGCGGACTTTAAACGAGGTAGGATAGCTTTGGCCTGATCATGATACTGGTCATGCCTGTTGAGCAAGGCTGCCACATACGATGTGTCAACCAGAAATCGATCACCGATCATCGTGCAAGTATTGATCTAGATTGGCAGACAGGTCCGAAGGCCCCTCAAAAGTGCCTACCATCGATTCCAGTACTTCCCAAGCACTCTTATGTTTGGGAGCAGATGAGAACGAATGCGTCACAAAAAAGGGATTTGAAATATTAAGCAACTCGATGGGTCCCAAAGAGATGGCAGGAGCAGTATCTAACCTGGAAGCACGAATTCGGATTACTTTGCGGACTGCACTACGCTCGCCATGAATCGCTGAATAGCTCGGAGGGATCCAAAGGGGATTCACCATACAATAAGGGTTCTGTAAAGTCGTTTGCATATTAACCCCCACGTTCAATACACAGGCCAAGCTTAGCCAGGGTATCCTTCAAGGTCTTTCTTGCAGTCCCTTCGAATTCCTTCCAATCAATCTTGTCGCCAGGTATATACGCAGAAAACTGAATAAACAGTCCATCTTTAACAGTATGGGAATGATCAACTATAAGTTGAAACCGGCGCTCAAATCTAGGCTCCAACCAATTGAGAATTATTCCGCTTCCTAAGTTCAACCCGAAATCCGCAAGATCAAAATGATCCAAATCCAGGAGGCAGTCTTTTGCAGTACCTTCCGATAAACTACTGTGGTTGTAGTAGGTAAAGAGATGCGATTGGAATGCGAAATCCACAACTGCCGAATACAACCATTCCGCACCCCGCTCCAACATCTTAAGGAACCTTGTTACATCTTCGTCGACAAGAATTGAAAGTGAGGACTCAATTCGATCCAGCTTGAACTTGTAGTTCCCACTTGTACCATATAGAACAGTGACAGACGCGTCTGAGACCACAGGCGAAAGAGATTCTTGACGAAGATCCGTGAACCCCACGTTAAAGGGGGCAAACGCTGAATACAGCCCCTCAAGTATTGTCGGCCCCTTTCCCCATAATGAAAACACAGGTCGCGAGAATATCCCGATGTAATTTGCCTGCGCTTGGTGAATAATCAATTCCCTCATATTAAGCCCCGACGACAAAGGCCTATTTCACTTCTCAACAATCTATCGTTTGCCATCTTAGATGTAAAGAAGAGTACCTGTCTCCTGTGGATACAGTCCTCCTAGGCAAACTCAAATCCTGGTGTCACTACGACCCTGTTAAATGATGCCTAAATGTGCGGATTGGTGCAAGAATAAAATGAAGAAGAGAGGCTCAGAAACCTTGTCTGGATTGAGGTTTGAGCCTTTCTTTGTTGAAGTTCATGGATATGAGGAATTGGCCTTTTTCGGATTCATAACCCTTAAATCGGGAGTTCAACTCTCCCCCCGCTACCAAAATTTCAATCACTTGCAACCACTCTGACATTCCGATTGCACATGTTCTTTTGCAGCAGAATCGAAAAACGAGATCTGACCCTTGATCCTTTGGTGAATCTCTTTGTCCGCTGGGTGACCGCTCCCCACCTCGTCGTGAGCGCTATCGCCTGTTAACGTCCATTGAAATGTTCCAAGCGTACGCGGCGTGCTGCATGGATCGCTGCCAGCCAGAAGATTATCAACGCGGCAGCTAATAGCTCAAACCGGTGCTTGGCCCAAAACAATCGATCGGCGCGGTAACTCATATGGTTATTGCCGATCCGATGGCCTTCCACAAACCAGTTCCATAGCTCTCCGAGCATGGTGCTTCCTGCCGCGAGCGCTAGGGAAACGAACAGTGCCATTGTGATTCCAGGCGCCCAACCGTCTTCGGCGGGTGCGTAGCGGCGCCAAATCATGCGGGCACCCACGATGGCGGCTAAGCCGTATAGCAGTGCGAAAGGCAGAACCTCAGCCATATCAATGTACGCACGGTTCCGGCCCAGCGAACCGGATACTTGCCCGACCGGAACGCCATGTTCCTTTCCGATCTCTTCAAACAATCTCTCCATGCATCGATCCCGTTCGGCTCCGTACTTCTCGCTCGGGTTCGGGCTTCGCAGACCAAAGTGAGCATCGGCATAGCGAATCGCAAGATCTTCCGCGAACTCTGCGTCCGCACTGAGATGGCGAGCGCTAACAGGGTGATTGGAGGTTTCTCCCGGCCATCTGCAGTCGGAATTACGCCCATCGCGCCGGACGCATCCGCCCGCGCACAGAACGAATACCATCACAATCACAAGGCGTCGCCCAGTCCTCATCCCCCGAACCATACCACGGGCCAGGCCCGTAGCTGTTGCTAAATCACCATAGCACTCACAGCCTGGCAAATATCGGGTCGGACCAGGCAAGATCCTTGCTGGAAGCGGAATACACTCGATATTGGAGCCGATTTTAGGCCTTAAAGGACCCATTTTAGCTGTAAAAAGGGGTTTTCAAGAAAGCGGATACAGATCAGGTAATTTCCAAGGAGTCATTCCTCCGCCTATTCCTCCTCTACTTAAACTTCGCATTTTAAGACAAAAAAAGGCCGTTTAAGCGGCAAGAACACCTGCTATATCGGCCTAGTCCTGCTTCCAGCAAGGATCTCGCTTGGTCCGACCCGAATCACTAGCCGAATCACCCTATAATGGCCGGGTATAAGATGGTCTGAGGCCAACGTCTTTGGGCCAGCTGTCTGCTAATGACTCAGGGCCCAAACATAGGCAGCGAGAGCAGACGCTTGGGCATCAGAGAGCTGTGCCCCACCCATCGGCGGCATCGGACTGCGATATTGTTTGGGTTGCGGCACGCCATCCGAAATCACCTTCAGAATTCCAGCGAAACTGCCGTCACTCCACAGCCACGTTTTTTTCGTCAAATCGGGCCCCAGCGACGAGCCCGCGCCCTTCGCGCCGTGGCAACCGGCGCAGCCCGCACCACCGACCTGGCCTTGATAAATGCGGTAGCCCAACGTAACCATCTCGCGCGACGAGCCTTCAGGAACGGGGAGGTTGGCCGTGATGTCTTCCGGTGGCTGGGCAGCCGGGGAAACGATCTTTCCAGCAGGAGCCGAATTGCTCGGACAGGGAACGCCCATCGGGGCGGGACCCGCGGGATCACGGGTGTAAACGATGCGATAGATCCGTCCGCGAATGTCGTCGGACACATACAGTGCCCCATCGGGTCCAACGGCAAGGCCGGAGGGACGATGCGCTGCACCTTCCGGAGTCTTGACGGGTCCGGCGAAGCCATCTGCGAAAATCTCGCAGTTACCAGCCGCATGGTCACCGTTGAGTGGCTGGAACACGATGTTATAGCCACCCTGTGCGTACGGCGCGCGATTCCACGATCCATGGAAGGCGATGAAGACTCCGTCCCGGTAGCGGGCTGGAAATTGCTTCTGGTCGTAGCGAACCATCGCGTTCGGCGCCCAATGAGCAGGAAACGCAGCCACCGGCGGCATCTTATTCGCGCACACTCCCACTTTTTTGCCTCCGTCGCCGCCGTATTCAGGAGCGAGAACCCGTTTTTTCTGAACACCGTCGTAATAACATTCCGGCCATCCGTAGTCGGCGCCGGATTTCAAAAGCATCAACTCCTCGGCGGGTAACGTGGCCTCTTCGGATGGCTTGTAGAGATCAGGCCAATTCGAATGCAGTTGATCCCGTCCATGCTGGGTGAAAAACAGGTTTCCTGCCGGTTCAATGGCAAAACCTTCGGCGTTGCGAATTCCCGTCGCGAAGCGGTCGGCAGGGGAAAATGTTTGACTTGTCTTGCTGGCGTCGTAGCGCCATATGCCGCCGCGGGTCTCCAGTTCAGTGCATGGATTCGCGCCCGGCACCTTGGGTTGCCGGTTTTGTGGCTGGCATGAATTGGTCGCCGAAGCGACGTCGACATACAACGAGCCATCTTCGCTGATGATGAATGGATGCATCGGATGGTCGCCACCTAAAGGCAATCCGGAAACGACGGTTTCAGGCGGGCTCTGCGGCACGATAGCGCCCGCAGGGATTGAATATCGCACAATTCGGTCGTTGATCTCCGCATAAAGCGATCCCTTAAACATGCCGATGCCGGTACCACCCTTTCCCCCGGACTGAACGGCCTCACCGAAGCGCTCAATTACATCAGCCCTGCCAGTTCCCGTCTTGTCCTGAAGGGCTACGAGGAAGCCGCCTTCATGGACTTTGTCCATGTCGAAGTACTCTCCCGACCACGTATTGACGTAAAGCGCTCCGCTAGGTCCTACCACCAGGTGGCGAGCGTGACCGATGCCATCAGCGAATACCGTCGCACAAAAGCCGGCTGGCAGAATTAATCCACTGTTATCCTGCGCGCAGGAAGAGTTCTTGTTCTTTTTGGCCGCCTTGGATTTGGTTTGAGCCAAAACGATCGAACTCATCACGCACAACACGGCAATGGCAAATAACTGGCGTCTCGACGAGCGCGGCAATCGCATGAACCCTCCTGAGATGGACTGAAGAATTGTTGCGAGCGAATCTACTACATCGGTGACCTTTCTGCAACAGTGGGTGGTTGAGTGGGTTGGGACAATGCGCCACGACCACACACCCTGCACGGGCCGCGCCGCCGGTAATAGTAGCCCAACGTCGCCACCGCAAGCGCTACACCCCAAACTGGGAACAGCAAGGTGGGGCCGACCTGGAAGATTATTCCCCCGATGATTCCCATACCCTCTGCCCCACCGGCCACCAACGCAGCGACCATCCGGGCCAAGCCGGACCATATCGCGATGCCACCCACGATCAGCAGCACCGATACGAGCGAGGCCGGGACTACCGCCAGCGCGATGGGGACCCGGCGTCCAGCCAGGCCGATCATCCAGCGCGGGAATACCTCACCCCAGCGCTGCACCAATCCGAGCGTGAGGACGGCCCCCACCAGGCCGAAGGTCGCCAGGAAGAGTCCCGAGGTCCACGTCCCACTCTCTTGACCGCGACGCAGGTGCTCCTCGCTCATCCCCAGCGGGAACCCCAGCGCCCAGGCGTAACGGGTGAGGGCGTAGAAGACTGGCGCCACCATCGACACATACACGGCGATCCGGCCCCAGCGCGCGGCTTGGTTCGGTCTGCGCCACCCCTCCGGGCCGTCTCGGCGGCCACAATACAGGCAGGCGCCCACGCTCCGGCGGCCATAGCAGATGGTAGCTGCCAGCCAGAGAAACCCGCCGATAAGACACAACAATTGGTGGATCGTCGCCCATTGAGTCAAAGACTCCAGGTACCTCTGGCCGAACTTCGCGCCAGTGAAGAGGCTGAGGACGGCATAGGGGATATAACCGAGCTTGACCAGCAGGTCGAGGGCAGTCATGAGCAGCAGGAGGACCCCGGCGAGCAGTGCTCCGGCAGTTATGAGGAGAGGCCGGAGCGTCCTGCTTCGCACACCACGCAGCATCGCCGCTCCCACCGCCGCCGCGGGAATCCCTGCCATCATCACGACGATCCAGGCCACGCCCGGTCCGAACC
>JBGOTQ010000420.1:0-6162 GCA_041476565.1 Terriglobia bacterium
AGATGTCCTTCCAACCATCATTGTCGTAATCAATGAACCCATTGCTCCACCCGGAAAAGAACCGGCTCAACTGCTCAATGCTGGTGGCACCGGACACGTAATCGAAAAACTGCCCGTGCCGGTTTTCAAACAAAGAAAAGACCTGCCCCTGCAAGTCACTGTGGAAGAGATCTACCCATCCGTCGTTGTTAAAATCCTTAGCATCACAGCCCATGCCGGATACAGTGGCACCCTCGTCGCTGTAAGCGGCGCCATACGACAGAGCGACTTCCCTAAATGTCCCATTGCCCTGGTTCAGGTACAGGAAATTCGGTTCCGTGTCGTTAGCCACAAAGACATCCATAGTGCCATCTCCGTTGAAGTCGGCAATGCTGATGCCCATCCCCTTCCCAAGGGACACAGAAAACCCGGATTCCTGGGTCACGTCTTTGAACTTCCCCTGGCCGAGGTTGCGATACAACGTATGAGCGACGCTTTGGTACTGCCTGGGAGAGCAATAATAGTCCTTCAGTTCGTTGTTTCGACACCGAAGGTCCGTGGCCGGGTTCCAAAGCGTGTATTCCGAGACGACCAAATCGAGCAAGCCGTCATTGTCATAATCGAACCAGGCCGCACAAACGCTCAAGAGATCCTTGGGCTTGAGGTCCAAACCGGAGCCTGAAGTCACGTCTGTAAATGTTCCGTTGCCATTGTTGCGGTAGAGGGCATTTCGACCTGCGCTGCAGATGAACAGATCCGTAAAACCATCATTGTCAAAATCGGCAGCGGCCACACCGTAGGAATAGTCCAGGGTCGATCCCGTCAAGCCAGCCTTGGCCGTCACATCCTCAAATGTTCCATCACCTCTGTTGTGCAACAGGCAGTTATAAAAAATGGCGTCCGTCTTCTTGAGCTCGGGCAATTTGGCGCCGTTGGTAAAGAAGATGTCATAATTGCCGTCATTGTCAAAATCCAGTATAGCGATGCCACCACACATGGGTTGGGGGAAGTATTTCCTTCCAGTGAAATTGTTGTTTGTGCGGTAGGCAAAAGGCGAACGCGGCGCAATGTCGAAAAACTGGATAGCTTGCCCCGCTGGAATTGCTGGTTTTGATTCAGCACGGGGACTATCGAGACTTGCGACCATTGGGGCGCCAGACGGATTCCCTATCGGCTTAAGAAGCAACACCAGCAACCAACACCGAAGCCATCGAGAATTCATATTCAAATCCTAGTCCGGTGCGATAGTGGAATAGGGATGAACCGATTCACGTTTCGACTCCTCCGCCTTGCAATCCCGGAAGAGCCGAAGCTCTTTTGCGGCATCGTCTCTCCGGCCCAGCGAGCGATAGAGGCTGGCTAGCGTAAAATGAATCTTGCTGTCACTGGGGCTGAGCTTCAGGGCCGCTTCGACATGGGGCAAGGCAACCTCGGTTTTCCCCTCTTTCATATACAACCGGCCCAGTTGGTAATGGGGTTCCGCCTGAGAAGAGTCAAGAGTAATTGAAGTTTCCAGAAGGGAAGCAACTCGATCATGCACGGTCGGATCGGTCGGTTTCCCGTACTTTAGCAACAATGTTGCATACCCCACCTGATGCAAAGGATCCTCAGGGAACTGTTTGATTCCCTTCTCGAAGGTTGCGGCAGCATCTCGCGCCAGACCCGCCGCCAGTTGCGCTGATGCCAGGCTGTAGTTGGCTTCGCTGGAGTTCGGGTTGAGTCTGACTGACTGGGCGTAGGAATCGATGGATTCAGAAAGATGCCGCTGCTGAAAGGCAACTACCCCTTTTAGCATGTAGAGGGCGTAGGAATTGGGAACCTTCTCCAGGCCTTTCTTAAGTACGGCCCTGGCGTCAGGCAGGCGTTGAGTACTCACCAGCATCGTCGCCAAATCCAGATAGTAGGATTCCCTGGCAGGCTCCAGCTCAATCGCCTTATTGAGGGCCTGGACAGCCAAGTCAATTTTGCCGTCCTTTTGACAACACCAGCCCAGGAGATTGAAAACCTCGCCATTCCCTCGGCCGGATGCAGCCAACGGTTGAAGTGTCTCCTGGCACGCTTGGAAGCGACTGTTGCGGAGCTGAGCCAGAGCGAGGTTGTAGCCCAGCAAGGTGGCGTCAGGGTAAGTGGTCCTAATGGAAGCAAATAGCTTTTCCGCAAATTCGTAGTCTTCGGCTTCGGCCGCTAAACGGGCACCTGAAAAAACCTCCGCTGTCGCTTTAGCTTCTACGAGGAAAGCGTTGAGTTGTTCTCGTGCTTTTGCCTTTTGACCCGTATGGTAGTAAGCACTGGCCAATGCCACAAGGGCTTGGGGCTGCTGAATGGCGAGGCCTGGTATGGATCCAAGCAGCCGAATTGTATAGGGGTAATCCTTGAGATTCTCGGCAACCATCCCTAAGAGCAGTCTGTTAGTAGGATCAATGGGCTTGGACTTTAGATTCAGTTCCAGATTCCGCTTTGCGTTTTCCAGTTGACCCGTTTGCCACTGGCTCACGGCCAGTTGTTCCCGAATGCTGGAGCTGGCGGGATCCAATTCCAGGGCCTTCTCGAAACAGGATCTTGCTTCCTCCATCCGCTGTTGCATGGCGAGAACAGAACCGAGGCCGGCCCAATAACCGGCATTCCGAGGCGCGAGTTCTAATGCGCGGCGGAGTTCAGCCTCGGCCTCTCGCAATTGGCCCCCTTTTATGTGCCTTTGGGCCCGATCGGCGAGGTCTTTTGCGGTCTGGGTCCCTCCCTGGACGGTACCCGGGATGAATCCTACGGGCAGAAGCCCAGGAAGGAAAGTGGTCAGCAGGAGGACTCGAAGTGTCATCCATAACGGCTTTCGGTTGAGCAGAACCCCGTCCGTCATAGTCTTCTCCACTCACTCCTCTGCGTTACCGTCGGGGCATAGCGGTCTCTCCATAGCGCTGCTTCCGCGTTTTCTCTTCGAGCGAAAGAATAACCTTGTTTTGCGCCTCGGCCTCCTCTGTAAGCTTCAACCGATAGTAAAGCTTGGCCAGAAGTGCTCGCCCCTTGATGAATTCAGGAGCATCGGAGATCAATTCCTCCAGGAGCTTCCTGGCCTGGGGCAGGTTCTCACGGTCCGTCTCCCACTTCACTAGTTCCAATCTGCTGTCCAGGTCAAAGGGATTCAGACCAATCGCCTTTTTCGCATTGTCGAAAGCAGCCTCTTCGGCCTCGGATCCCCTGTATTGGTAAACCCGCATAAGGTAACTGTAATACCATGCATTTCGGGAATTGAGCGAAATGGCTTCTTTGAATTGAGCTTCAGCTTTGTCGAGATCGCCATCTGCCATGTACATTGTCCCCAGGAAGAAATATGCCAGATCGAACTGAGGGTCGAGCTGAAGAGCCTTCTCATATTCTGCAATGGCGCTTGAACGGGCCTTGAGTCCGGAATACACAATCCCCAATGTGTAGTGAAACGCCGAGGAACCTTCGAATTTCGGCTGAATCTTCAGGAGAAATGCCAATGCCTCCGGGTAATGACGCCCACTGATCAACGCTTCCGCAAGGCTCAAATTCGTCTCCAGGGAATCAGGACATGCAGTGATCGCTTGCTTCGCTGCATGCACAGCATTCTCAGGATCATTTGCAGCGAGGTAGGCTTTCGAGAGTTGAACGAGCGCCGGTGCACTCTGAGGCGACTTTGCCAGGGCCTGGCCCAAGGCTTGCTTGGCCAGGCGGACGGCCCGAGCCTCCACCAGGATTCTGCCCAGTGACACAAGTTGCTCCACCGAAAGGCTCCGTTTCCCCAGCAGTAATTGGACTTGCGTGGAGGCCTCCTCCCGCTGCTGGCTGCGCAAAAGCACTTCAACCATGGACAGGCGGACAGGGTCGACTGAGCTGTTGAGTTGGAGTGCCCGCTCCAGGGCGTGTCTGGCTTCGGTGTACTGACCTTTGGCCATCAGGAGACGCCCATAATTGTAATAGGCGGTGGCATTCCTTGGATCCAGGGCCACGCCTTTTTCATAGCAAGCTATGGCTTTATCGATTTCATTCTTGGATGCATAGAGAAGCGCCAGGTTCAGATAGGGACGGGGGTCTATCTGGCTGATTTGAACAGCAGTCTCAAATGCCTCAAGTGCCTGATCCGTACGCCTGAGATGCAAGCTGGCCATTCCCAGGTACGTCCACGCCAGTGCATTGCGCGGTTGGGCTCTTGCGAGTCGCTGAGCCTCGTCATAAGCTTCCTGAAAGTGGCCATTCTGGAGCTTAACTTCAATTTCTCTGGTGGTCGGCAGAGCTTGGGGCGCACTTGTGGTCTGGGCGTCCGGGGAAGCAGTGAACCCGTGGAGGATCGCGGTCTGCGCAGTTTCAAGAACTGGCGGAAGATGCGCCAGGGGGGAAAAGAGGATCAGTTTAATGATCTGCATTCTCCAAAACTGCTTGCTCATCAGGATGCACTATTTAGTTCTCGGTGCAAAATGGCCAGTAGAGGAACTCACGTTTGCATCGACGATCAATCCGCGATCCCCTTTGCCTTCAGAATGGGCTGTAACATTCGGCGCAAATTTCCTCCCAGAATTAGGTTTTTGGCAGCGGGAGAGATTTCCGCTCCTATGACTTTGCTGAGTTGTGAAGCGAAACTCCGAATTCCGGTATCACTGCCATAAAGCACCCGTTCTGCGCCAAGTTCTCGAACGGCCATTTCCACAACTCCCGCCGTAGGGTCAAATCCGGCCAGATCGACCAGCACATTTCGGCTTGCTCGAACCGCCCGAATACCGCGTTCCCAGTCCCCTCCGGCATGGCCGCAAATGATAGGCACTTGTGGATGCCGCCTGGCGAGTTCGACCACGTCGAAGGGTGTCGACTCGCCGAGTAGATTACCCCCGGCCTTCAGCCATGTGTGTTGGTAGATCACGGCCTTCGAAGAGGCGGCTCGCTCGACGATCGGATCAAACTCAGGTGCGTTGCAGCGCCTTGCCATCCATAATTTAATACCCACCATGGGGCCGGCTCTGACGCAGCGATCAAACTCCCGCAGGCTGAACTCAAGATAGTTGGGATTCAAGTATACGAAGCCGAAAGCTCGCTCGGGAAAAAGGCGAAGCGCCCGCAGCACCTGGTCGTTGTCTTCCCGAAGTTCCTGGGGAGAAGGATCGTAGTGGTACGAAAGGCCCATGAATAGGACGAATCGCTCAATCCCCATTCGGTCGGCATATTTGACCAATTCCTGCATCCGCTCCTCGGCCGTGGTGCCAGGAACCTCGAGGAGATGACAATGCAAGTCCCAGATCGGAATTGAAGCTTGGGGCTGCTGAACAGAGGAAGATGCCGCACCTGGTTTTGCCAGCAACCAAGACAAGGCCCCGCTGGATAGTTTCAGGATGGTTCGGCGATTATACATAGAAGCATTAATTTTCACGAACACCTTTCATGCCCCTTGCAGGGGCACCTCGTAGCATGTAAATGGTAGCGTGACGCCATGTGCGATCATAGATGAAAGATCCAGTGGTCATACTCGTCCTCGTTACAGTCGTCATACTCGGAAGGTTCCTTGTCGAGGACGAGCATGCCTAACTCCTCGAAGGCGCACATCTCATGCATGGGGGCGGCCTGCCAAAATTCAGTGGCCGGCCCTTGGGTCGATACTAATAGCCTCTTGTGTTCCCGGTATTTGAGCAAAAGGGCCGGGCTTGCGCAGCTTGCTCACCGCCTTTCCGTGAAAGTCATGATAAAAATGGTCGCCTGTTTCTACGTCCGAAACTTCGCCGGAAAGAGACCAAGTCATAGTGAGCGAGTCGATATCGACATTGATCTTGAGATCGCCATAGGCGCCTTTTGTGTCAAACCCAAAATACTTTTGCCATGCCGGAAGGTCCAGACGTAAAACCTCCGGCGTTGAGATCCAGTTTAAGCCGTGGCCTTGGTCGATAGTCTCCCTTTTTGCATACAGGTTTCCATCCGCCTTGTTGGACGGGTTCGAAAACTCGATCGACTTGCTGCACTTGTAGAAAATATTGTTCAGCAACTGGTTCCAGCGGGCTGTCCCGCCCCGCCCCTCGACAACGCGTTCTTCAATGGTCCGGGTGCGAACGCCGGCGTATTCGCAACTGCCAAGCAGGTTGTGCGCTACGATGGTCTCATCGCTGCCGTCCATGATGATCCCATTCCCTCCTACCCGATCTGTGCTGCCATCGGCTGAGGTCATATCAACCATGGTAGTCTGCC
>JBGOTQ010000421.1:0-6125 GCA_041476565.1 Terriglobia bacterium
CGTGGCCTGGCAGGGCATCAAGGCGGTCCCTTACCGGTTTGGAGGTGCTGAGTACAGGTTGGGTGACAGAGAAATCGGTCATGTTCACGGGAATCGGGTGGTGGATATTCCCTTTCCCATGTCGGTGCGTGACAAGGTCATAGCCGAGGGTCAAGCTGAAAAGCACCCCATCCTCTCCGAGAGCGGCTGGGTGAGTGTTTTCTTGCGGGAGGCTCGAGACGTCGAGAGAGCAATCTCACTCCTTCGATTGTCATTTGATCTTGCTGTGGAAAAACGGGCCAAGAGGGCATCAGCAACCGGCAACGAGCGGGATTAGCAATGGCTTATTTGATGATCCCCTGGGCCCAAGCCAGAGCAACCTTGGCAACCAGGTAATCGCGAAGTCCGGTCGCGAGGTTTCCTTTGGCCTGAATGACATTGCTCTGGGCGTCATCGACTTCCAGTCGAGTCTTGGCACCCAGTTCAAACCCTTTTTCGGCCATCCAAAGCAGACGCTCTGCTTCCGACACGGTGCCCCTCAGCCCCGTCACAATTTCCCCATTTTCTCGAACCAGGTTCAATGCGTCCCGGACCTGAACGGCGATAGAATCTTTGGTTTTGGCTTTCTCAATTTGGAGGCTCATCATATCGCTTTGAGCTTGCTGGACTTTTCCCCGCGTTTTGAGTCCATCGAAAAATGGAAAGCTCAGCGTAATGGCCGCACTCCAGGTTTCACCACTGGCAGTAAAAGGCCCCACGGCAAAACTCCGCAATCCGGCCCGGCCATTGAAATCCAGGCGAGGCTTATCTCCTGCGCTGGCAATTTTCACCAGTTCCCGCGAGATGCCGAGACGATGCGTCAGGTCAGACAACTCGGGACGGTTGTTTAGAGCGGCAGCCAGCGCCTCTTCAAAAGGAGGATAGGGTTCAATGGACGTTTCCAAGGCTCCCTGGGCATCGACTTCTTCTTTGTCAACCGCGAGCAGGAAGCGCAAGCGTTCACGAGCAATCCGAATCAAGTTCTCAGACCGGATCACTGCAGGCTGGGCATTTTTGCGCGCTACTTCCCCTGCCAGGACATCATAGTCGGTTGCCATACCCACTGCATACTTACGGTTGGCCTCTTCGAGGTGACGCTCCTTTTGCTTCAGGTTCTCAACAGCAATAGCGTAAAGCTCCTTGGCCAGGAGTACACCGTAAAACTCGGTAGAGACATCTCGAACCACGGCTTGCTGGTAAAGCCTCAGCTGGTCGCCAGCCACGCCGAATCCGGCTTTGGCGGCCCTGATGGCGGCACCAACCTGCCCCCAGGTGAAGAGAGTCTGCGTCACACTAATGTCGGCCACCCTCGCATCCTGGCGGGAAGGAATTGAAAATTCTCCCCCAAACAAAGCACTGAATGTATTATCAAATGAGGAGTTGGTCGAAACGGTCAGAGAGAAGTTGGGCAAAGCGGCAGCTCGTTCTTCTTTGTATTTGCCCATAACGTAATTTCGGTACTCTTTGGCCTTCAAAATGTCGCGGTTCTTCTCCACGGCAATATCCAAGGCCTGCTGCAAAGTGAGAACCCGAGGGCGAACGGTTTCTCCCAGTAAGCACCCCGGCGGAAATGCCAACAAAACGGAAAAGGTAACGAGGAAGATTAGACACATATTAGACGCATTTTGGGGAAATCTGGGGACCAATCTGGTAGCCACCCTCACTGAGCCACACCTCCTGTCGGGATTTCCACTGCTGCCTCCCGGAGCGGACCTGTCCGGATTCTCTCAACAATATCATTCAAGACGGTGTAAACTACCGGAACCACCAGCAGCGTCAACAGGGTCGAGGTAATAAAACCACCCACCACAGCGCGGGCCATGGGTGCGCGACTCTCAGCCCCTGCGCCAATTCCCAAGGCGAGCGGAAGCATTCCGAAGATCATAGCCAAGGTCGTCATCATGATCGGACGCAGCCGAGTGCGTCCTGCTTTAATCAACGCTTCGCGCCGGGTCAATCCCCGGGCAATTAGCACCTTGGCAAAGTCGACGAGCAGAATGGCGTTTTTGGTTACCAGGCCCATTAGCATGATCAAGCCAATCAGCGACATGATATTGATGGTGTCCCCTGTCAGGAACAGCATGCCCGCCATGCCCACCACAGACAGCGGTAACGAGAGCATGATCGCGAGTGGATCTATGAAGGATTCAAACTGGGCTGCTAAGATCAGGTAGACGAAGATCACGGCTAGCAACAGGGCTTCCGCCATGTAACCAAAAGTTGCCGCCATCTCTTCAGCATCTCCCGACATCACCACGGAATAGCCGGAGGCCATCGGGATTTTTGAAGCTACTTGCTCAATCTTCCGGGCAGCAGTTCCCAACGCCAAGTGCTCCAGATTAGCCGTAAGAACTACCTGCCGTGTCATGGCTTGGCGGTTGATTTCCGCGGGCGTAGCGCTGGCCTGATACCGGACCAAGTCACCCAACGGGATCAACCCGATATCACCATTGGGCTTGTGAATCGAAAGCCGCAAGTCCCTAACCTGGCCCAGATCCTCTCGCAACTGCTGGGGCAAACGGACACGGACGTTGATAGCTTCTCCCGTTTCGTCCTCAAAAGTAGAAACAGCCTGTCCACCAACCAGAGCGCCGATGGTTCGCACCACATCCGTGGTCATCAATCCGGCATCCACAGCACGCTTCCGATCGACAATCAACCGGTACTCCGGTACATCGTGTTCCAGGGAAACTTCCAGATCCACAATCCCGGACTGCGCCTCAACTCCACGTCTCAACTGGGCGGCATACTTCTTCAATGCGGCAATCTCATCACCGCGGACGTTTACCTGCACGGGTTTCTGCTGCATACTATTAGACCCCATTTCCACTGAGGCCAGGATCCCGGGGATCTGCTTTAAACGGCGGCGCACGTCGGGACGGATCTCTTCCTGATGCCTGCGGGTGCTACGCTCAGTCAGCTTAATGTAGATGCGACAATCTCGCACCGTTCCGGTCTCCCCGGCACCTATGGTTGCATAAGTATGATCGATCTCAGGGAGATCTTTTAAGGCGGCCAAAACGGCCACGACCCGACCTCGGCTTTCCCCAATGGAGGCGTCGGGTGCCGTCTTAAAGTTGATCTGGAATTCCCCCTGGTCCTCGTCCGGGAAAAAGGTGCTTTCCAGAGAAAAGAAAAAACCAAGGCCCACTACAAAGGCGAATGCAGCCAGTGCCACGACTATCCAGCGATGATCCAGGGCCCAGCCAATGACCCCCTTATAGCCATCCGCAGTTCGGTCAAACCAGTCATTAAACCGATCCAGCAAACGGTTCATCCACCTGCGGCGGCCTTTACCTTCTATGTCCGGGTCAAACCAGCGAGAGGAGAGCATCGGGTCCAGCGTAAAGGAGACAAATAGCGAGACCAATACCGCAAAGGCCACGGTAATGCCAAACTGAAAAAAGAACCTTCCTACAATTCCCTTCATGAAAGCTACGGGCACAAACACTGCCACGATGGAGAAAGTGGTGGCCAGCACCGCCAGCCCAATTTCGCTGGTCCCATGACGGGCCGCATCAAAATGATTCTCTCCCGATTCGAGGTGGCGAACGATGTTTTCGCGCACCACGATGGCATCATCTATCAGCAGGCCAATGGCCAGCGATAATGCCATCAAGGTCATCACGTTCAACGTCATCCCCATAAAGTACATCGCGACGAAGGATGAAATCACCGAGATGGGAAGGGTCAGCCCGGTAATGACCGTAGAACGCCACGAATTGAGGAAGCAAAACACAATCAGTATGGTCAAAAAGCCGCCAATGATGATCGTTTCTTGAACATCGTGCACTGATTCGCGAATATACAACGAACCATCCTGCACTACTTCGACAATTGTCCCTGATGGCAGTTCTAACTGGAGCTTGTGAATTTCTTTCTTGATCAAATCCACTGTCCCCACAACGTTGGCGCCGGACTGTTTCAAGATGTTCATCGCCACGGCAGGAACACCATTGATAAACGCCAGGGATCGTTGTTCTTCCTGGCTGTCATCGATGCTGGCAATTTCACCCAGCGTGATGGGTCGTCCCATGCGCTGAGCAATCACCATAAGCTCAAACTGAGCGACTTGTTCCGGCTTACCTGAAACCCGCAACGGAATTTCTATCTTGGGCCCCGTAAGCCGTCCCAAGGGAGTGTTGACATTCTCAGAACGCAAACCGGTGATCACCTCATCCACACCCATCCCCAGGGCATTGAGGCGTTCCGGGTCAATGTTGACCCGCACCTCACGCTTAGACTCGCCCACCAGGTCTATTTTGCCCACGCCGCGGATTGTCTCCAGGCGCCGCTTGATTTTGCGATCGGCCAGGGTCGTCAAATCGCGAGCCGATTGGGTCGAGGATCGCACAGCCAGCGAAACAATGGGGAGAGCCGAAATATCGAGTTTCTGGATCACCGGATCTTCGATCCCCTGGGGCAAGTCCCCCCGGATGGCATTGATCTTGGCCCGTGCTTCCTGAGAGGCTTCGTTAATCTTCACCTCCAACTGAAATTCGACCACCACGTTGGAGACACCCTCGCGGGAACTGGAGATCACTCGCTTGACCCCGGGGATGGGGTTGACCGCCTCTTCAATTCGTTTGGTCACTTCCCGCTCAATGGTCTCAGGGGAGGCGCCAGGATAAATGGTCACGATCGAGAGGACAGGGATCTCGACATCAGGAAATAAATCAATAGCGAGCCGTCGATAAGAAAAAATCCCCAGGGTTACCAGACCCAACATCATCACAGCTGCAAGAACCGGTCTTCTTATGGATAGGTCTGAGAGAAACATCCCTACGCTCCATTCTTCCGGGTCACTTGGATCCGGTCCCCATCGCGTACATTGAAGGAACCGCGAGTCACCACTTGCTGCCCTTCGTTCAAGCCGTTGACCACTTCAACCCGGTCTTGCTCGACTCTCCCCAGTTGGATCGTCCGCCGACGTGCCAGCTCTCCTTCCACCACCAGGATTTCACCCCGACCGGCAGCCGTGTCCCAGGTCAGCAAGGCATCCCGCGGAATCTGCAAACTTTGCACCCTTTGGCCTGTATTAATCCGGGCCTTGGCATAAAGACCGGAGCGCAGCTCCTCTCTGTCATTTCTTACTTCAGCGATGATGCGGACCGAGCGCGAAGTGGCATCGGCAGATGGGTTAATGAAACTGATTCTTCCAGAGAACTCCCGGCCTGGGATCGCTTCTGTGGCAAAGCTCAGAGTCTGCCCCACTTTGATGTAGGGCAACTTGGTGGAAGGAACGTCCAGCGTCAGATTCAGGATACGGTTATCGATGATTCGGAAACTAGCGGCAGAGGAAGTCGGGTCGCCTACCAGGTCGCCCACGTTGGGTCGACGTTCCGCGACCACGCCATCCATGGGGGAACGCAGGATTGCCTTGGAGAGGCGAGTTTCCATTTGCCTGACATCTTCCTCGCTTGCCTTAATTTGAGCCGTTACCGCAGTGATCTCTGCCTCAGCTGCTTCCTCCGCAGTATGGGCGTCATCCAAGTTCTGCTGCGTCACCAGCCCGACGTCCTTCAGCTTAGACAGGCGCTCTAACTCGCGTTTGGCACGATTGGCGGCCACTTCCGCTTTTAAGGATAGGGCGCGCGTCGCTTCCACTTGAGCCTTGGCTCGCTGCAATGCCACTTCGACTTCCCGTGTGTCCAGTTTGGCCAGCAGATCGCCCTTCTTGACCCGCACCCACTCGGTCACATAAACCCGCTCGATAATGCCCTGGTATTCTGATTTGACATGAGCCTCATACTTGGGTGACAGCGATCCGACCACTTCGAGTGCATCTGCAAATTCTCCCCTGGACACCGTAGTCACATCGACAGCGACTTTAGGTGGGTCTGCAGAGGGCGCCTGGTTATTTTGCGTACCTTTGATGAACCGGCAACCTTGAGCCGCTACAACCAGAAACAGCAGTAGAATTACGGAGTGCGTCCTCTGCCTCATGGTTTCTTACCTTTTGCCTGAGGTTTTACAAAGGAAATCCCTTTGAAAACCAGCTTCAGTACCGCGCTCAAACCCTGATATCCAAGGCCATTTTCGGGATGCGCCAATTTCAATTCGTTGGCTAGGCTGATTGCAGCAATGACCGCCCATGTCATGTATTC
>JBGOTQ010000422.1:0-6114 GCA_041476565.1 Terriglobia bacterium
CACCGTTGGGGTAAGGCTTTCCTCGACGCTCCCGAGGCGTCCCAGGCGGAAATGCTGAAGTCCTTGAATGGTCGCCAGGAAGCCGAGAATGCCGGCACTCGGCTTTTCGTTTTGTTGAAAAACCAAGTCGTCCACGGCTTCTACACCTCGCAGCGAGGGCTCAAAGAACTCGATTACAAAGGGAATGCGTTTTACGCCGCGTGTCCCGGCTGTAACCTCTCGAAGCAAGCATTGAAGTGAAGTATAGTTATTGCTCAGCAGGGAGAGTTCTCTGCTGCGCTCGACTTCCGAAGAGCCAAGCCGCCGGTGTCACGCTTCCCGAAGCCTTACGGTTTTTCCGCCAGGATCTCTCCCAGAGCCAGAGTTTTCTGCTTCAGTTGCGTGTAGTTGAGCCGGAGCTCACGGCTGACCCGGTTGAGTCCTGGTGCTTCCGTCATCAACTGTTGCTAAGCCGCCAAAGGCATGCGCCCAACAGCCACACTGACCAACGGCGCCGAGTCGAAGAGCGCGAATAGGACCTTCTTCAACGCCAGAAAAATCATCCTCAACGAGAAGATCACTCTTAACGTTATCCGCCGGCTGCTTAACCCAGCCTGCATGGCTGGTGTCCTGACTTGCCGTCCGAATCTCAATGCTCGGTGAGGCCTCACGAAATTGTAATGGCAGAGAATCAACTCGAGGTGATCTCCGAGACGCTGCTTCCATCGCGCCTGGCAAATCGTCCGCCGAAAAAGATACGCCGAGCCCTGTCGGATGGTGAGATTCAGCCGTTCGACAAACGAGGTGTTCAGTTTCACGGAGTCCTCCGAGTCCCACAGCGCCTGCTCCAATCGCCACGCACCGCCCAGCACGATTCTTGGCTCCACCTTCACAATGCGATCGTTCCTGCGCGTCTTGAGGACCTGACCGCAGAGACAGGCTGGCCCAAAGACGCACCCGATGACTTTCTTATAGAACTGGAATCCGTCCGTGGTAATCATGGGAATCTGATCGAGATTCATACGTTTAGAAACATCTGGGAAGAGGGCCAGCGCGTTCCTGTAGCTCCGTCCTCCGACCACCGTTGAAGTCCAAAGCCGAGACCAGACGTCGAGGACAACAAAGACCCAGATGGACTGCTCCTTGTCCCGGACGATCGTCCGGATCTCGTCTGCTTGAAGTTCTACCACGGCGAGCCTTCTGATTTTTCGATCGTTGAAGCGACGACACCAGACAGCTGCTCTTTCCAGCCACCGATGGACCGTGTTCCAGGCGATTGGCTTCACTCGGGCTATTGCAGATTTGTTCAAACCTTCCCCGCTCAGGGCCGCCACCTCATCAAAACTCTTCCGCCGGTGTTGCAGTCGATGGTAGGGTGTCCCGGTTGTCGAGCAGAATGTTTTCTCGCAAGTCTGGCACTGGTAGCGACGACGCTTCCCCCACGTGGTCTTGTAGAAGCCGTGGCGAATGATATGTCCAGTATCGGCCTTCCCCGACAGCGAGCAGTGCCGGTTTGGACAGCCGAGGCTCTTCATGGTTCGTGGACCTTGTCGACGCTAGAACTGATGGCCTCAAATTGACAAAATCGTCTCCGAGTTGGGGTTTTGCAGCAGAATCGAATTCCCCTGGCACCCTTTTTGCTGTTTTATCTCTGGTTTTGATGGTTTCAATACCCGTCAAAAATTCAGATGTTTGATATTAAACAAGATTAAAGGGTTATTTGTGGATGACAATTAGGAGTTAGTTGCCGGTGGCCATAGTCTGGTGGCGATAATTGTAACTATTGGAATTAGAATGAACTTCTAGCGCAGGTGAGAAGTTGCACACTACAGGGGGAAAGTACCTTTTCTCGGGGAAATGGAGGTTGGAATACGTGGGTAGTAGAGACGAATAGGGGGTGAAAACATGAACTTAAAAGGGAAGATTACTTGCCTCTTCCGGATGATCATTTTGCCCGCGTTACTTTTGAGCGCTGCAGCAGTTAATGATGCATCTGCGGAGATTATCCCCCAAGATCGGAGAATTGACTGGAGCCAGGCAGGCATACCAGGAGGCATACCGAACCGCACTACGATCTGCACCACAATCAACACGACGACCTATGGCAATGGCACAACGGATGCCACAGCGGCTATTCAAAATGCTATCGATGACTGCCCTGCCAACCAAGTCGTCTATCTGCCTGCCGGAACATACAAAGTATCCAGCCCCGCCAACCGCGAAACCATCCTTAATATGAAGTCCAATATGACTCTAAGAGGTGCTGGCCAAGGTAAGACCATTATCAGTTTTCCCGGAACATACGCCCGCTCAGTTTTAGATATCAGAGGGTCTGCATATTGGGACATCTATGGCCTTCAAAGAAGTGTCAGTATTGTTGGGGGCATGACGAAAGGTTCCAGACAGATTACTTTAAGTAGTATAAGTGGCATATCCGTGGGAGACATCCTCCTTATTGATCAACTCAATGACCCCCAATTGGTAGATCCTGTTGGTTACGAAGGGCTTTGCACTTATTGCGGCCGGGCTAATGGCAGCCGGGCGCGAGGCCAATATGCAGAAGTGGCCGCCATCAGCAGCAATACTGTCAGCTTGAATCTGCCGCTGTACTGGACACTGAGTTCCTCCCTCTCTCCGCAGGCTACCCTGGTCAATGCGGGCAGTATGGTCCGCTGGGCAGGAATTGAAGATCTAACGCTCACAGAATCGCAGGCGGCGGTTGAATTTATGATAGAAATGGATGCAGCCCAGTACTCATGGCTCAAGAATGTTGAAATTAAGCAGGTGAAACGGCGTGCCGTCTGGCTGATCGAAAGCCTGCAAAACGAGATTCGCGAGAGCTATTTCCATGATGGCATAGGCGGCTTCGGACGTGATCGCGGCTACGGCGTTTTGGTTGATGCATACTCTACCGCCAACCTCATTGAAAACAATATTTTTCATACCTTGGACGGCGGTTTCATGATGGCTGCTGGCGGAGCTTCTGGCAATGTTTTTGCCTATAACTATATGACCGATTCCCGATTCGATGACTCATGGTGGCTCACTCAAAGCCCCTCCATGAGTCACGCCCCCCATCCTTCCATGAACTTGTGGGAGGGAAACATCGGCATCCAGGCAGCGGCCGATTTTATCCATGGCTCCTCCAGTCATAATACCCTCTTTAGAAGTCGTTCCAGCGGCTGGCAGAGTGCAACCATTACTTCAAATAACAATGCAATTGAATTCCAATACAAGAACACGTATATGAATGTGCTGGGCTGTGTCCTGGGAACGGCGGGCCAATCCAGTACCTATGAGGTAGCCTACCCTGCCTCCGGTGACTCTTCACTCCATACGATATGGCGATTGGGATATGGCGGGCCGTCGTGGGCCGGAGATCCCAATGTCAAAGCGACTCTTCTGCGTCACGGCAACTTTGACTATGTCACAAATAGTGTCATATGGGATCCCAATATCTCAGAACACACCCTGCCTCCGTCTCTCTATTTATCATCAAAACCCTCGTGGTGGGGGAATCTGCCTTGGCCGGCCATTGGTCCAGATTTGAATCCGATGACTGGTACAATTCCTGCCAAACAGCGCTACGAAGGGGTCGACACGACGCCTCTTCGGCCGCCAACAGGGCTAACCGTGAGGCAGAACATGTGAAATCGGAACTAAAAATCAACGTTCTATTTCAGGCATGAGATTTGTGGTTGTGATGTGAAGAGGAGCAGCGTCTGTGAATAAAGAGAAATTGTATGACCCAATGGGACGGGGGTCTCCAAGGGGGATAAGAGTATTCATTTTCAGATTGGTTTCTCTTCTCCTTTTGGTGATGGCGATGGGAAGCACTCTATTTATATTTTCGCTGGACGCGGCTGCTGGCACATGTGGGAATGGAGTGCTGGAAAAATTTGAGCAATGTGATGATGGTAATTTGACAAATGGGGACGGCTGTTCGAGTTTGTGTCAAATGGAGGGGGATAGTTTTCCGGTTGTAGTCTACACTTCAATTGATCCTCCACCGACCCCCGTTCTTGAAGAACTGCCACTTCTCTCTCAAATCAACCAATATGGCATTATTTGGACATTTTCTACCCCGCAACGGGTGGGCCGTTTTGTGAATGGTGACTATTATGTGGTCGGGTCCGCCATTATTACTGACATCCAGCCTCTCCCCACGCTGACCAATGGGCGGCATGGATCAATGATGAATATTCCGCCTAACCTTCAGAAGAGTGGATTTGATAGCCGCCTTCTTTCTGAACGGTACGATGCGAGCTTACGCGTGTATCCTCCGATCACGTTAACCCCCGGGAATAAATTGGTTTCGTCCAGGAGTGTCGATGCCTCAAATCTACCCGCGGTAATGCGACCCTATGATTTATCAGAGAGTCCCGTGGCATCGATTTCAATTCTGACCTGTGTGTCGTCCCCACAACCGTTGGATGCTTACCGGCCCTCTTATGCTAGAGGTTCAACTCAAATCTATCTGTCACGAAATTTGCGACGAAGCATCCTTCCTACCCTTCAACCAGTTCAACACGTTCCTCCCTTGGCCGAATTTGAGGGATATTTAAAACGGCCCTGGGTGGATTCGGTCTTTTTTAGCTTTGCCGTGCCATCGGAATACATGGCAAGTTATGGCCGAGAGAATGGTTACGTCATGTCTTTCGCCGGTCTTCTCCTCACCTTGAATTTTACTCAGGAACAAAAGGAGCCCCTTCTTGTATATCTCACTCAATATGGAATCGATCTGTATGGTCTTGTACAGCAAGGTCATACCGGGTGGCAGGCTTTTGGGGGGCATGGCACTGGCCGCAAGTTTCCCATCGTATTGGCAGGTATGGTGTTAAATGAAGAAAACATGAAATCGGTTAAAGCTAATTTCGGTGAAGATATGCAGTCTATATGGGTCACCGAAACACTGCCTGTTGGCACCTATACAAAATCCTGGCACATCAAGCCAGAACCTGTCGTCTATGGTGGTCATGTTGGAATCAATGGCGAATCGATGAACCCGGGTTGGGGGCCCTATGAGCATTTAGCGCCCTCCGCTTGGAAGAACACCTTGGGAGAGTCGTATCGTCAGTGTTGCACCAGCGTCAGTTGGGTGGGAGAATCACTCGCTGCCCGACTCATTCCAGGGATGCAAGCCGCTTGGAATCATCCTCAATTCTTTGCCTATGTGGATCGATGGATGCTTACACCTGACGATCCCCAGGATCTCGAAACCATAAGAGTTGCGACTGGCATGACCATCGATGCTGACTTTTTACAGGGCCAATCATGGAAAATTCTGAGTGGGGGAGGTTACTACAAGCCTCATCGCTCTTTTGTTGATGAGATGTGGGCTGCTTATAGGAATAACTCTTCAGATACCACTCCGCTATCGGCTCCAAAGAATTTAAGGATAAGCATACCGTAAGTTTATCTTTTGCCTGCTGCGAAAGGATGTATATGGGAAGCCAAAGAGCAATGACCAGGGGGAACTATTTTCCTTGACATCCCCTTTTATGGAACGTCGGCGCTCGGGCTGTTGGTCAGCGCCGAACGCACGACATAACCGGACCGCAACGGCGGGATGCCATTGTAGGTCCGGTTGACGGAGGGGTTAGAGCGCTTACTCATGCCAACCGAAGCAGGTACTCGGCTACCTTGTTATAGTCGATGTAGGCGCCGCTGAAGTGGCTCTTGTGCAGTATGCCGGCGAAGATCGTCTTCGCTCTGCCATGGCGAGCCTATTCATTTTTCGATCGTTGAAGCGACGACACCAGTTCGATGCTCTTTCCAGCCAGCGATGAACCGTATTCCAGGCAATCCGCTTGACCTGAGCGATGGCGGACTTGTTCATACCCTCCACACTGAGGGAGGCGACCTCATCAAAGATCGCACGCCGGTGCTGAAGTCGATGATACGGTGTCCCGGTTGTCGAGCAGAACGTCTTCCCGCAAATCTGGCACTGGTCGCGACGACGCTTCCCCCATCTAGTCGTGGAGAAGCCATGGCGAATGATGGCTCCGGCGACGCCTTTTCTCGATGGAGGGCAGTGCCTGTTTGGACAGCTGAGACTCTTCATGGTTTCTGGACCTGGTCGACGGTGAAATGGATGGGCTCAAGTTGAGTCTCAAACTATACCACGGGAGTGAG
>JBGOTQ010000423.1:0-6081 GCA_041476565.1 Terriglobia bacterium
ACTCTGAGATTCGAACGGTTTATCTGAAACACGCGCTCTAAAATGACAGTGCTGGGGGATTGTGCTAGACTGGCGCGCGAATTTGCCATTCTCGGGTGGAAGCAGCCAGCCCGGAAAGAACCCAATGAACCCATCTGAACTCAAGCAAAGATTCAAGTCGAGGTTTGGCGCAGAACCTCAGCTATTCCGTGCCCCCGGCAGAGTGAACCTGATTGGAGAACACACGGATTACAATGATGGCTTTGTGATGCCCTCGGCTATTGACATGTACACATGGGTAGCCATGTCTCAGCGGTCGGACCGAAGGTTAGTGATTGCCTCTGAGAACTTCTCCGAAGAGTTGCAGTTTGATCTCGATGACCCCAGTCCCCTCCCGCGAAAGCACTGGAGCGATTATCCTCGTGGAGTGGCCGTGATCCTGGAAAAGACCGGCCACCGTCTGAAAGGTGCAAGCCTGCTGGTTTGCGGAGAGGTGCCGCTAGGCTCGGGCCTCAGTTCGTCAGCAGCCATTGAGGTGGCTACAGCTTTGGCGCTGTTAGGCAATTCAGGTATTGAGATCGATCGGGTAGCTCTGGCGAAGATTTGTCAGAGAGCTGAGAACGAATTCGTGGGAATGCGCTGTGGGATTATGGATCAGTTCATCTCTTTATGTGGTCATGCTGGCCAGGCCTTGATGCTGGATTGCCGCTCGCTCGAGTACCGTTTGCTTCCGCTCCCCGAGGAAGTGCGCCTGGTGATCTGCAACACCATGGTCAAGCACGAATTGGCCGGCGGTGAATACAACAAGCGCCGTGCCGATTGCGAAGCAGCAGTCCACTACCTGTCTCGATCACTACCCCGCGTCAAAGCCCTTCGCGATGTGACCTCTCAGGAACTGGATCAATATGGCAAGGGATTGGATGGAACCGTGCTGCGCCGCGCCAGGCATGTAGTCAGCGAAGATGAACGGGTGCAGCAGGCAGCTGGAGCCCTGGCCAGCGGTGACCTGAGAGTCTTCGGCCAACTTATGGAACAGTCTCACCGGAGTCTTCGTGGCGATTTTGAAGTAAGCTGCACAGAGCTCGACACGATGGTCGAACTGGCTCGCAAGGTCGAAGGGGTCTATGGGGCGCGCATGACCGGAGGGGGATTTGGTGGGTGCACCGTCAATCTGGTGAAAGCCAGTCAAGTCGATCGTTTCAAGGATATTGTAGCCCAGGGATACCGGCAAGCAACCGGGTTGACTCCGCAGATCTTCGTGTCTGTAGCGGCCGAGGGTGGTGGTGCGGTGAAGGCCTAGCCAATCTTGAGTCCGCCGATTGCGCAGAAATTGGCAGATCCTTACCCCCTGTTCATAATTCTAACCGGACCTTTCCATCACAACGACCACTAGCCGGGTCGGCCCGTGCACTCCTTTAATCAGAACTTTTTCGATGTCTGCGGTGCGACTCGGTCCAGTGATCAGGGTCATGGCGCTCCCAGGGAGACTGGCGCCGTACTTGGCTTGGATCTCCTCGAACAGCACCGCCAGGTTAGGCCGGATTTGGTCGGGGGTGGCCAGGACCATATGAACCTCAGGGAGAAGGCTGATTTGGCGGCTGGCCGCGGGATGAGCCAATGCTACAAGTGTTCCCGTTTCAGCAATCAGATACTCAATCCCTGTGATGGAGAGCGAGACCTTGGCCATCTGTTCCTTCAGCCGGGCTCGTTCATAGGGATTCTCGCTGTCGATGTCTTCTGTAAGAAGTCTCAGCTGAGGAAGCATTACGGAGAGGCTTTCGACCAGGTTTAAATGTTCGCATATTCTGTGCCTTGAGACCGCCACAGTCTGGAAGCTTTCTCTTTCGATGAAACTCGAGATGAACTCGACCGCAGAAGGCCCATTCGGACACACCCTCATCTCCCCATTGACCCGCTCGAACTCTTCCCGGAACTTATTGACCGGAGAGCCAAAGGCCCGGGCGGATGCAAAAAGCCTCTTTTGGTCGGCATCCTGAATCGTGCGCTCGGGCCGGGGCTGCTGGCCAGATTTAGTCAAGCCCTGACAGACCTTCCGGAGGATTTGAGCCCGCGAATCGGTCAATTCTGAGCCTCCTTCTCCAGTTCCTTCCAGAGCTGCTTGAACGTCTTTTTGGCCAGAGGCGGAAAATCCCGTGTTTCAGTCCAGCCAGGAACCTGCAATGTCCCGTACCTTTTGCCTGAAACCGTCATGGCTGCCCGGATCAGCCTTGATCCCAGGCGGTAGATAAACCCGTCGCTCATCCCCAGGAGGAACAGCTTCATTAACGCGCCTTCCCACCATGGAGAGAGTTCCTCGTCCACCACCTGCTTTCGCAACCAGAGCAACAGGTGGTGAATGTTGATTTTCACCGGGCAAATCTCCGAGCAGGCCCCGCATAAGGAAGAGGCATAAGGAAGATCCTGTGCCATTTCCAGGCCCAGGTAGAGGGGTGTGATGACGGCCCCTATCGGGCCGGAATAGACAGAACCATACGTGTGCCCACCAACTCGCTGATAGACCGGGCAGGTGTTCAAGCAGGCCCCGCAGCGGATGCAATAGAGGGATTCCCGCATCTTCGGGTCGGCCAGGATTTCGGTTCGACCGTTGTCGAGGATTACCAGATGGAACTCCTCTGGTCCGTCCAACTCCCCCGGCTGTCGGGGCGAGCTGATCAGGGAGACATAACTGGTTTGCTTCTGGCCTGTGGAACTGATGGGTAGCAACTTCAAGAAGACGGGCAAATCGATGAGGCGGGGAATGACCTTTTCCATGCCCATCACGGCCACATGTATTCTGGGCATTCCCATGCTGAGACGGGCGTTTCCTTCGTTTTCCACGACCACGATAGTCCCAGTTTCTGCGATCGCAAAGTTCACGCCGGAAATTCCCATTTCGGCAGCAAGGAATTTCTTCCGGAGAACCTTTCGAGCAGCTGCGCACAATTCCTCTGGAACACTGGTGTAAGGGATGCCCAGTCGGGAAGCAAAAAGCTGCCCCACCTCCTCGCGAGTCTTGTGCAAGGCAGGCGCGGTAATATGAGATGGCATCTCCCGGGCCAGTTGGACAATGTATTCGCCTAAATCGGTTTCGACCACCTCGATGTTTGCCCTCTCAAGCAGCGGTCCCAGTTTCATCTCCTCGGTGGTCATGGACTTGGATTTCACAATGGTTTTGACCCGAAATCTCTTGGCCAGGCCGAGTATGTAGTCTGACGCTTCCCGCCCGTCACTTGCCCAGAAAACTTTACCGCCATTCGCGATGACCTTCTTCTCTAACTGCTCCAGGTAAGTTCCGAGGTGTTCGATGACCTCTTTCTTTAACTCATGAGCCTTGTCCCGCAACTCTTCCCATTCAGGGATCTCCCGAACCTGTTCTTTGCGTTTCAACAGTGCATGCGTCGTGGCAAACTGATAGGCCTTCCTCAGCCGGGCATTGCTGAGGTTCTGCTTTGCGTAGGTCTTGAACAGTCGCGGCGTCAGGTCCATGATTAGAGGTCTCTTGCGAGGAGTTCTGCCAGATGAATCGTTTTGATCGGGAGTCCCATCCGGCCGAGGCAGCCGCCTATATGCATCAGGCAGCTAGAGTCGTTGGCCACAACGAACTCAGCACCCGTCTTTACAATACTGCCCACTTTGTCCTGTCCCATGGCGGTAGAAATCTCCGGGAATTTCACCGAGAAGGTCCCTCCGAAACCACAGCAGCTTTCCGAGTTTTCCAATTCGATGAATTCAATGTCGCGGACATGACGAATGAGGATACGGGGAGGTTCTTTGACCTTTAGCTCACGGAGCAAATGACAGACGTCGTGGTAGGTTACCCTGTATGGAAAGCGCACCCCCAAGTCTACAACACCCAAAACGTTGACGAGGAAATCGGAAAATTCAAAGATCCTGGTGGTCACGTGTTCCAAAACATCCCGAAGGCTATGGTCGTGCACTAGCTCCGGATAAAACACCTTTACCATGCTGGTACAGGACCCCGAAGGGCAGACAATATAGTCTGTACCGGAGTCAAAAATTTGGAGAAATCGTTGGGCTAGTGCCAGCGTCTCCTCATGATAACCCGTGTTGAATGCAGGCTGCCCGCAACAGGTCTGCTCCATGGGATAGGCCACCTCGATGCCGAGCTTGCGCAGGATCTTCACGAGGCTGACCCCAACTTGTGGATAGAACTGGTCGACCAGGCAGGGAATGAAAAGAGAAACTTCCATAGGAAGAGCTGAATAACCCTTTTACATGAAAAACAAGAGGATCTGCCAATCTTCAAATTGCGAGCTAATTATTATCATGCCAGGCTGCATAACTACAAGGATACTGATAAAAGTTTACCGTGCGCCCGTCTGGCGCGCGACCGTAACTGAGGATGTCTTTTATTCGCGCTAGCGCAGCCCTGCGTAACTGATCCATTGCTTCTCCAACGGATTTTTTTTAAGATCACCGAATGAAAGGAAGAGTTATGAGAAACCTTGAAGACAAAGTGGCAATTGTCACAGGTGGGACTAAAGGGATTGGTAGGGCCACGGCCAAAGTGCTGCTCGGCGACGGAGCCAAGGTGGTCATCTGTTCCCGAAGCCAGTTCGATGTCGAGCAGAGCGTTGAAGCACTCCGCCGCAGCGCGGGAGAGAGAATTCGAGGCATCCCTTGTGACGTGGCGGCTTACGATCAGGTCGAACGTCTCGTCCAATACGCGGCCGCACAATTCGGCGGGATCGACATCCTGGTCAACAATGCCGGCGTAGGGATCTTTGGCAACGTTGCGGACCTCGCGCCAGAACAGTGGCGCCAAGTAATCGATACGAATCTAACTGGTGTTTTCTATTGTTGCCGTGCGACGATCCCTTACCTGCTCCGGCGAGGTGGGGGCTATATCATTAACATAAGCAGTTTGGCCGGCAAGAATCCTTTTAAAGGGGGATCGGCCTACAATGCTTCGAAGTTCGGGTTAAACGGCTTCAGTGAGGCCATCATGCAGGACTTGCGATATGACAACATTCGAGTGAGCTACGTCATGCCGGGCAGCGTCGACACAGAATTTGGCGGCCTCGGCGAAAAGGGCGATATTTCATGGAGACTCACCTCCGAAGATGTAGCACAGGTGGTGATTGATCTGCTGCATCATGATCCTCGCTGTCTGCCAAGTTGTGTTGAAATGCGACCCTCCAAACCACCGCGAAAGTAAGGAGAATCCCGGGAAGAGCCTTATTGAGTAGTTAAAGCATTTTCAAGGCCTGAACCCATAGTTGTTGGCTGCTACCGTTTTTGATTCTTTTCACATCTCGTGATTCAGTATCTTCAAGTTCAATGCTCCGCATTGGCAACCGATAGTTCAGCAGCCTGAGGCAGGGGGGCCATGCGTCCTACCGGAACCCTCAACAAATGGCCGGTCGCGTTTAAGGCATCTCTTCTATTGAAGAATATTTGAAGTTAGGGCATAGTATGCTCTGCAATATGAGGGATTGCCAGGGTTTGCCCCGCATCCTTGACTCATTCCAATAGCTCATGCCCCTGTGGTGACTGGCCGCCAATCAATTCAGGTTCGACAAGATCATCTGCTATAATATCGGCTTCAGCCGGGGGAGAGGGGTCTGAGGGGGAGAGAATTAATGGAATTGCAAGACATCATTCTTTCAAGGATTTCCTTGGAAGCGGCTGTGAAGCCGGAGCAGGTCAAAGCAACAGTTGCCCTTTTAGCCGAGCAGGCGACTGTCCCGTTCATTGCCAGATACCGCAAAGAAGTGACCGGGAACCTCGACGAGGTTCAGATTCGCACCATTGCGGAACGGTTGGAGTACTATATTGATCTCCTGGCACGCAGAGAAAGCATTCTCAAGTCTATTGAAGAACAGGGAAAACTCGCGGATGATTTGAAGCAGAGGATATTGGCTTGCTATTTGAAGCATGAGTTGGAAGATCTCTACCTCCCCTTCAAACCCAAGCGTAAAACCAAGGCTTCACTCGCCATCAGCAAAGGGTTAGATCCCCTCGCAAGGTTTATCTGGGAGCAGTCTCCTGGCGAGAAGAGTGTTGAGGAACTGGCCGATACTTTCGTCATTGTGGAAAAGGAGGTCACCACTCGCGAGGAGGCCATTGAGGGGGCTCTCC
>JBGOTQ010000424.1:0-6072 GCA_041476565.1 Terriglobia bacterium
AGAAGCCGCTTTACGTTCCTGATGTGCAGGAAGATCCCCGTTATATCGAAGGGATCGAGAATGGGCGCTCCGAGATCGCCGTCCCCCTGCTGATTGGGAGGAAACTGATCGGCGTGCTTGATGTCGAGCGGGAGCTGCCGGACGCATTTACCCGTAAGGACCTGAAGATTCTCTCATTATTTGCAACACAGGCTGCAGTTGCCATCCAGAATGCCCAGTTTTATCAACAGGAGCGCAAGAAGTCTGCCCAGCTCGCCCTCATCAATGACGTCAGCAGGAAAATGGCCTCTACCTTGGATCACGAGCAGTTGCTGCCGGATCTGGTTCAGTCCATCCAGAAGAACTTCAACTACTACCACGTCATGATCCTGCTCAAGGAAGCAGCCGACGAGGTCTTGATGAAGGCCCAGGCGGGAACGCCATCCTCTTTAGTGCCGGATGGCTACCGGAGAAAGCTGGGTGAAGGCATTATTGGCACTGTCGCTCAGAAAGGGCGGAGCATTCTTGCTAATGATGTCTCGAAAGATACTCGTTTTACGAGGACACGGCCCGACACCCGGGCAGAACTGTGCGTCCCTATCAAGCTTGGAAAGCAACTGATCGGAATCATTAATGTCGAGTCTGACCAAATAAGCGCTTTTGATCGAATTGATCAGGAAATCCTGGAAAACATTGCCGACCAGCTTGCCAACGTGATCAAGAACGCCAAGGTTTATCAGGAGTGCAAACAAACTAAGGACTACTTGCAGAAGTTGATTGAAAGTTCCAGCGACGCTATCACTACTGCCGATAATCTGGGACGCCTGATCTTTTGGAGCAAAGGTGCAGAGGAGATCTTTGGGTACAAGGCCAAGGAAGTGCTGGGACGCTATGCTGCCTCCTTCTATTCCAAGGGCAGAGACGAGGCCCGTAGGATGATGTGGGAACTCCTTAAGAAGGGGCGGATTAAGAATGTGGAAGTGGAGTACCTGGGTAAGAACGGGCGAAAGGTTTTTGCCAGCCTTTCCGCATCATTGTTGCGGGACGAGAAAGGGACAGTTACCGGGTCACTCGGAATCATCCGTGACATTTCCGAATATAAGGTCCTGAGCCAGCAGTTGCTCCAGTCCGAGCGCTTTGCCACGATCGGAAAGCTCTCCACGCAGGTTGCTCACGAAATCATGAACCCGTTGTCCTCCATCAAGATGAATCTGCGGATTCTGGCCAAGCGCGACAATTTGTCTGCCAACGACCAGCGACGACTGGCCATTGCCAATTTCGAGATTGATCACCTCGAAAAAATCCTTCGGGACATCTTTGATTATTCAAAGTCGCTTCAACTTAACTACTCCAAGGAGAATGTCAACGAGATTCTCAACAAGTCGCTTCTCATGGTTCAAGACCGTTTGGATGAGAAGAAGATTAAAATCGCCAAGAAGTATGATATGGCGCTTCCGGCCATTCCCTTGGATCTGGTGCGCATGATGCAGGTGTTCACCAACCTGTATCTCAATGCCGTTCAGGCTGTGGAGGAGGGTGGCCGCCTGAGCGTCAGGACGGGGCAAGAGCGCATTGATGGCAAGCTCTACGTGGCTGTGTCGATTCGCGACAATGGGGTGGGTATTTCTCCGGCCCAGCGGGCCACAATCTTCGATCCGTTTTACACCACTAAGAGTGACGGGATCGGATTGGGTTTGACCATTGTGAAAAAAATCGTCGAGCAGCACAAGGGCCGAATTGAGCTCAAAAGCAAGTTGGGAGAATACAGTGTTTTCTCCGTGTACTTGCCGGTCAAGGCTTAGAGTCATGGATAGAATCCTGGTCATTGACGACGACAAATCTATTTGTGAGTCCTTGGGACTCTATTTGAGCGAAGAAGGCTACGCTCCCGGAGTGGCTTTCTCGGCTGAAGAGGGCCTGAAGAAGTTCCGCAGTACCTCGTGGGATGTTGTGATCCTGGATATCTTCCTCTCCGACGCCAATGGCCTGGATGTTCTGGCTCGCATTAAGGAGTTCAATCCCGATGCCAACGTGATCATGATCACCGCTTTCCACGACATGCCGACCACGGTACGCGCCATGAAGCTTGGCGCAGTGGAGTACATCCATAAGCCAATCGATATCGATGAATTGGAAGCGGCGATCCAACGTTGCCTTCGACGCAAATGCGAGGGGGGTCGCCGGGGGCAGGGTGTGGTCTCGCTCGGCGGACGCGTTCACGACACTGAAATTGTGGGCAAAAGTAAGGCCATGAAGGAGATCTTCAAAACTATCGGCATTGTCTCACAGAGTAAAACCACAGTGCTCATCGAAGGGGAAAGCGGCACTGGAAAGGAACTCGTAGCCCGAGCCATCCACGATCATACAGACCGGAGCAAGCCCTTTGTCTCAATCAACTGTTCTGCCATCGTGGAAACCCTGCTGGAGAGCGAACTGTTTGGACATGAGAAGGGGGCCTTTACCGGAGCTACTTACCGCAAGCCGGGCAAATTTGAACTCGCCGATTCCGGGACGCTCTTCCTGGATGAAATGGGGGACATGTCCTTGAACATGCAGGTGAAACTACTCAGGGTCATGCAGGAGCGGGAATTCGAGCGAGTCGGAGGCAAGGAGAAAATTAAAACAGATGTGCGCATCATTGCGGCTACCAACCAGTCCCTTAAGGAATTGGTGGCCCAGGGAAAGTTCAGGGAAGACCTATACTACCGTCTCAACGTGATCCGGGTTTTTGTTCCCCCCTTACGCGAACATCGGGAAGATATCCCTCTGCTGGTGGAGTATCTAGTTCAAAAACTCAATCGAGAACTGCATAAGCACATTACCAGTATCCAGGCTGATGCACTCCAGGCGTTAGTGAACCGCGATTGGCCTGGAAACATTCGCCAGCTGGAAAATGTCTTGCGACGAGCTGCAGTGCTGACACACGGTAATATCCTCATGGAGGAAACTCTTGCCCAGTCCATGGATGACCCCGCCGATTCTCCATCTCTGTTGAAGGCCCCCCTCGTCAAGACCCTGGATGAGGTAGAGAAAGAACACATCCTGACGGCTCTCCGGTTTGCCAGCGGAAACCGGGGAAAGGTTTGTGAATTGCTTGGAATTTCGCGGCCTACCCTGCAACGAAAGATCATGAAGTACCAGATTCAAATCTAAGTGGTTTGGTGGTTAGTTATTTAGTGGCCCTGTCGTAGAGAGGAAACTTCGCTTGGACCCTTATCGCAATTTATACCAAGCTATATTCATATTGGTTTTATAACATCCATGAAAAGAAGACGAGAGGTCAGTGAACCACACTACCAATTCTCATAAGAGGTACGGGCTGGGCATCCTTGGGGCTGGAACTATCGGGGGCGGGCTCATCCGACTCATCACCGAAGGCCTTGCCCCGCGTCCGCTCCCTATTGAAATCAGGCGGGTGGGGGACCGAGATCTCTCCAGGGTCAGGAGTTTCCGACTCACTGAATCGCAGATAACCAATGACCTGGACACGATTGTCAATGACCCAACTATCGATATAGTGGTTGAAGTTCTTGGCGGGTTAGAACCCGCACGCACTTACATTGAAAAAGCCCTGGTTGCCGGTAAACACGTAATCACCGCCAACAAGTACGTCATTTCGGAATGTGGGGATCAGTTGCAGGAGTTGGCCAATCGGAAGGGGAAATACCTTCTCTTTGAAGCGAGTGTGGCCGGGTCGATCCCGATTATCGAGATTCTGAATCAGCAGATAATTCCGGACAGAGTTCGAACCCTTTACGCGATTCTCAATGGGACCAGCAACTTCATCCTGACACGCATGGCTGAGGCGGGAGAAGATTATGAGGAGGCTTTATTGAAGGCCCAGCAATTGGGTTTCTCTGAACCTGATCCCAGTTTCGACGTCAGTGGCAAGGATGCAGGTCAAAAGCTTTCAATCCTCATCAGCTTGCTGAAGCAGCAATACTGTCATCCCTCGGGAATTAACCTCCGTGGCATCGAGTTCCTGACTGCCGGGCAATTCCAATTTGCCGCTGAGCACCAGATGATCATCAAGCCCCTTTCGATATATGAGGAGGAAGAGGGAAAAGGCTTCGCTTCCGTTGAGCCGGTGCTGCTCCCTCGTCACAGCGTCTTTGCCAATGTGCGGAATGAGTATAATGTAATTATGTTCGGGTGCCCCAATATTGGGCAGCACTTGCTGATTGGCAAGGGGGCCGGACAGCTCCCCACGGCCTCTGTCATTTACAGCGATGTGCGCAAAATCATCACGGCCGAATGGTCAGGCCATCATCTGATTACCGGATGGCGGAGGGATGCGCGTCAAGCCAGTGCGGCCGAAAGCAGTCCGGAAGCGGCTGAGGTGACTGAAGTGAGATTCTCTCCTTCCGCAGAAAACCCTCGACGCTTTCATTTTTACGTCAATTGTTTAATGCCACCCGACTCTTCGCTGAAACGCGTGATTCGGGAACGCTTTGCCAGCGTGGGAGAATTAATTCAGGAACAGAGAAACGATAGCCAGCTTTTCGGGCTAAACATCCTGACCGAAAAAATCTCTCATGCCGAGCTGGGTGCAATGGCAAACGCGGCCTTGTCCGAGGGCAGGGACGTCAGGATTTCCTGGATCCGTATTCTCCAGGAGATATAACGGACGTCAGGCGTGAGGTGCCGGGTGCAAGGTGGTCTGTGTTTGGACCGAAGCTTCGAGGGGCACGGCAGTCTTAAAGGTGGAATTCTATAAGGGTATGAATATTATCGTTCAGAAATATGGTGGTACCTCGGTTGGAACCATCGACAAGATCAAGAGCGTGGCTGACAGGATCCTCAGGACCAAGGCTGGCGGGGCCCAGATGGTCGTCGTGGTTTCAGCTATGGGACATACCACCGATCAACTTGTGGATCTAGCAAGGGCTATTACCAAGAGGCCTTCACGGCGGGAAATGGACATGCTTCTGTCCACGGGAGAACAGATTTCCATTGCCCTCCTGTCAATGGCCATCCAGGAGCAGGGAGGAAAGGCCATCTCCATGACGGGGATGCAGAGTGGCATCATAACTGACAGCAATTACTCGATGGCCCGGATACGGGAAGTCAATGCTCAGAGAGTCCTCTCCCATTTGCGTGACGGTAAAGTAGTCATCGTGGCTGGGTTTCAGGGTGTAAGCGAAGACAGCGAGATCACAACCCTGGGACGAGGTGGGTCCGACACCACCGCTTCCGCCTTGGCGGTGGCTCTGAAGGCCAAGTGTTGTGAGATCTATACCGATGTGAATGGGGTTTATACTACGGATCCCAACCTGGTGCCGCAGGCCCAGAAACTTGACTACATATCCTACGAGGAGATGGTGGAATTGGCCGGGGCGGGAGCCCAGGTTCTGCATCCCCGTTCGGTCGAAATTGCAATGAGATACGACGTGCCGATTCATGTTCGCCCGAGTTACTCGGACGACCCCGGCACGGTTGTCATGGAGGCAAGAAAATTGGAGAAAGTCGTCATTACTGGAGTAACTGCAAACAAGAATATCGCGAAAGTGGCTATCCGCGGGATTCCCGACCGGCCGGGGGTTGCCGCACAAATTTTCTCAGCACTGGCCAACAAGGGAATCAACATCCGGCTGATCATTCAGAGTATCGCGGACAACGGACTAAATAACATCTCCCTGGTTGTTGCCAAGGAGTATGTGCATAACGCCGTCGAGGCGTTAGACAAACAGAAGAAAAGTCTGAAAGCCCGCGACATCGTCTTTCACGACCATTTGGCAGAGGTGTCCGTGGTCGGCTCAGGAATCGCCAGCACTCCGGGAGTGGCCGCTCGGATGTTCAAGTCCCTGGCCAGGCAGGGAGTCAACATCGAACTTATCAGCACTTCTGAAGTTCGAATCACCTGCGTCATTGACCAGAAGAAAACGACCGAGGCGATTCGCGCCTTGCACGCTGAATTCAAGCTGGAAAAGCTGCGCCGCGGCCTGGCCAAAAGCTGACAGGTGAGAGTTTAGATTCGCCTGCGAAGAGCTTTCTTGAAAATCCCCTCCTTTGGAGGGGTGGTGGACCGCAGGTCCGCCGGGGTGGGTTTGAAGCTACGGACTTCGGATTCGAACCCACCCCCGGCGCTTGGCG
>JBGOTQ010000425.1:0-6045 GCA_041476565.1 Terriglobia bacterium
AGGAGAATAGAAATGTGTGGCGTATGAAAACGCTGATGCGTGGCTGAAAGGACTCGGGGGAGATGGTTTTGTTCAGCCATTGCAAAGGGAAGTCTTGATCCCGCCAGCAGAATCGCGTTGAGTGTACCCGTCGTCGAAATCATTGCCCCGATGGTGATCATTGAAGCCCCCACAGCCCCCAGGAAAAGCTGGCCCGCGTCTGCAAGAGGCTTTTCAGAAACAGCCAGACCCGGTAGAGTCCCGATGCAGACGAACTGAATGAGGACGTAAAATACCACGACTACAACCAGGGCAGTCATCATTGCAAACGGCATGTTGTGCTGTGGGTCCCGGGCCTCGCCGGCTGCGATTAAAGCCAGCTCGAAGCCTGTGAAAATAACGAACAATTGCGAGACCGCCAGTGAAAATGAGCCCAGCGCCGGTGGCGAGGCAAAGGAAAAGTTATGTGAGTTGATGGAGAACAAACCGGCAGCGATAAATAAAAGTAACGGGATGAGCTTGCCGATCGAAAGAATGTTACTGACAGCGGCCGCCCTGCTGACGCCAATGACGTTGATGGAGGTGAGCGTCACGACCATGCCAGTCATGATGACTCCGCGCCATACCCCTGTACCCAGCGGCGCCCAGAAGTAGCTGAGGTAGCTTACCTGCAAGTTACAGATGAAGGCGCAGCTGGTCAGCCTGGCCAGCCATGCCAACCACCCGACCTGGAAACCAACCAGCGAGCCGAACGCCTCGTGTGCATATAAGTAAGGCCCGCCAGTCACCCTGAAGCGGCTTGCCACTTCCGCAAAACAAAGGGCGATAACGATGACTACCAGGGCACAAAAGAAGAACGCGAGCAGGCTATAGGCTCCGGTCAGAGCAAAGACTTTTGACGGCAAGCCGAAGATTCCCGCGCCTATGATGCAATTAATCATCAGGGCGACAAGGTCCCACCGGCGAATCCCCCTAACCAGAACTACGCATTTCCCCTGGTGCATGATGAAAGAAAAACACTAACCTGGGCGTCAGCCGATCAAGGCAATCCGGCTCCGCTGAAACCGTGCGTTGACTGTAACGAGAGCTGCGTAACCTTCGACGAGGCACCATTCATAGTCCACAACGACAGGCCATTACCCTTTGCCACTGCGAGATGTCCCACCATTTACCAATGCTTTCGCATGCCTCGCACATCCGCTATGTGGCCGGACTCCTCACCAGATATTTTCTTTCCTGGCTGGTTCCTTCAATCCGGCGGCGATGGCTTTTTCGCGCAATCTTTCACCTGCTGGGATCGGGGACTCAAAAAACAAAACCTGAAGGAGCTTAGGATAGTCGTTGAGGGTTGCCAGCGCTTTAGTCCACTGCTGGGGATATTCCTTCTGAAGAACCTGGACAAGGTCCAGACAGACGGCCAGGTAAGCGGAACGAGCCCGCTGCTGTGAGGTGACTCCATTGGTAATTCCGTTTGCGATTTCGGCTTTCATTCTGGTCCGCAGTAAGGCCAGTTGCTGGTCGGGATTCTCGAGCCCCAGGATGTTAGCAGGCCTCTCGACCGGGATGCGGTACACGCCCTTACCTCCGGAGTCGGCGCTAGTGCCACCTTTCTCGGTGATGACCCGCTGAGCGAGCGCAACCAGGCGATCGCCAAAGCGGGTGATCGTTTCATCAGCAGGCATCTCGTCCCGGCTTGTGTTGCGGAACAGGTCCCGGATCTTCCAGCCCTGGTCCCTCATCCACTGGTTCCCTTTGATCACACCCACGATCGTGCCCGACATGGCAGCGTTGTTATCACAGTCCCAGCCAAAGTTGAAAGCATGCCGGACAGTTTCGACAAAGTCCTCCTGCCCATAGAGCAGGGCCGCTATGGTGGAGGCGCCATTGACCTGCACGCCATTCCTATCCCGCATATCGTGGCCGCCATATCGACAGTAGTTCTGCTGGATGAGCTTGCGGGTGGCCTGCCAGTCTTCGGGATTCTGCTGATACCAGCGGCGGACATCGGCTACGATTCGGCACATTTCACTCTTGGAGTCCACGGCCGCTACGCCCGCGTCCAGGATTTCCTCCATGTTGCCGGTTAGAAAGGCAGTTGCGACCATAGCTGTAAAGAGCTGAGTGGATTGAGCTGGCTCGAGGTCAATCCCCACCCGCGTGTAATGAATGCCCATGCGTGCTGCTGTCTGAGGCATCCCGGGAGAGATCAGACCCCAGGTTTCGCTCAGAAACTGGCCGGAGAGATTGAAGTCAGCCCAAGGGTTGAACTGAACGTGCCCGGTCAAGGGCGGCTCAATCCCGAGGTCCATCAACTGTCGCACGTATAGGTTGGAGCACCAGATGGCTCTGTTGATATGCCTCCTCCATAGCTGTGCAATCCGCTGGGGAGTGAGCAAAAGCGTATTGCTGCGCTGCATCTCGACCACGTAGACCCATTCGATGTCGGTGTCGTCATCCGTCCAGGCGCCCTCTGGCAAGGCCGGAGTGTAGTGTGCGACTTTGCCGGGTTCGGAGATGTATTTCATCTCATGCTTGAGACCGTTCAGGTCGCCGAGTAACTGGCCTAGCAATCCTCCACGCACCTTGTCTTGTAGTGTCTCTGCCGATAACTCCACCACATTTTGGGAACCCACGGCGGTCGGCACTATCAGCAGACACAAAATTGGCCCGAAAAGGGAAAAAAGCCGGTATTGATATCTCATGGCAGTCCACCATCATCCTTGCCCATAGCAATCGAGGGGAAGGATCTGCACGCGTCACACAAACGAAGGGGATCCACGGCTGTCACAGGCCTTCATTCATATCGGAGCGCCACCATCGGATCCAAGCGAGCGGCGCGACGAGCGGGGATGTAACTGGCCAGGATCGCAACTGCAATCAGCAGCAAAGAGATCCCCATAAAGACCGGCGGATCGGTCGCTTTGACACCGTAGAGCAAGCTGTTGATAAAGCGCGTCAAGGCGAGGGATGCCACCAGGCCAATACCCACACCGACCAGTGCCAGACCTGTCCCCTGCGCCACCACCATCCGGAGTACGTCGACGCTGCGAGCGCCCAGGGCCATCCGGACCCCAATTTCCTGCTGGCGGCGCGTGACTGAGAAGGAGATCACACCGTAGATCCCGATAGTCGCCAGCACCAGGGCCACCATCGCGAAGAGGCCCAGCAGGAGCGTGGAGAAACGCTTTGTGGCAACCGAGTCAGACAGCATCTGTTCCATGCTGGCCACGCGAGAAACGGGCTGATCGCGATCCACTTCCATCACTATTTGGCGCAAGGCAGGAGCGAAGCGCAGGGGATCGAAGGAGGTACGGACGGCCAATCTCATATCCGGCCGGGCGTTTTGCGCCCAGGGCATAAAGATCTCGGCGTCCGGTTCCTGGGCGAGCGACATATGGTGCACGTCTCCGACCACACCCACCACCGACATCCAGTCATTCGGCGCACCGGTTCCCACTCGCCTGCCGATTGGGCTTTCGTTCGGCCAGTAGCGCTGGGCCATTGTCTCGTTTACAATCAAGACTCGTTCTGCCCCCTGGGCGTCTCGCCCGGAAAATAGACGGCCCTTTCGTAAGGGAGTCTGCATTGCCTGGAAATACTTGGTATTCACAATACGGTAATAAAGGATGGGGACGTCGGCCGGGCCTGAGACTGGACGTCCCTCAATGAGGAGTCCCAAACCCTGGTTGCTTCCGCTCAGCGGTAGCACACTGACCATCCCAGCGGCCGTGACTCCAGGTATCGCTTCCAGCCTCTCCTCGAGTTGTCGATAAAACGCAATCTGTTGCTCCGGCTTGGAGTATTTCGATTCGGGTAAGTCGATGGAAGCTGTCAATACTCCTGAGGGATTGAACCCCGGGGTCACATTTTGGAGCTTAAGGAGACTCCGAATCATCAAAGACGCTCCAATCATGAGTAGCAAGGCGAGTGCCACCTCGGCGATCACGAGCAGACCGCGCAACCGGTTCCCCCCTAGGCCCTCAGATGAGCTTCGGCCCCCTTCTTTTAGAGTATCGTGAATGTTCGTCCGGGCAAGTGCCAGAGCCGGTGCAATTCCGAACAAGAGTCCGGTCAACAGAGAAACAGCCATGGTGAAGCCGAGCACAGGAAGATCCAACCGGGATTGCTTCAGCATCGGAAATTCCTCTGTCCCGAACGCCAAGAGTGCTGAGACCCCCCAATAAGCCAACAAAAGCCCGAAGGCGCCGCCAAGGAGTGCTAACAGGACACTCTCCGTGAGAAGTTGTCGCACGACCCGCCAACGGCCTGCACCCAGAGCTACCCGAATGGCCATCTCTTTCTGGCGCGCGCCAGCTCGGGCCAGCAGAAGGATTGCCACATTGGTGCAGGCGATCAGCAACACCAGGCCAACGGCGGCTAACAAGACCAGTAGACTGAGCCGCACGTCACGCACCATGAGATCCCGCATCCCCCAAATCCGCGGACGCCAGCCGGTGATTTCGCGCGGATATTGTTGTTCCAACCGCCGGTTGATCGTGTCCAGTTCGACCTGTGCCTGTTCTATTGACGCGCCCAGCCTCAGTCGAGCGTAGGCGCCGTACATCCACAGGTCACCTTTGCTTCGTGCGGTGCTTAGCCCAACCGGAATGAATAGATCCGCCCCCCAGGGCCCCAATTTGAATTCGGGCGGCAGGATGCCGACCACGGTATAGGAATCCCCATCGATGACCACCGAACTACCAACCAGGCTGGAGTCAGAGCCGAAGCGCCGCTCCCACAAGCTGTGGCTCAAGATGGCCACGTTGCGAGCACCAGGCTGATCCTCTTCGGGAAGAAACCCGCGACCCAACACCATGCTTACTCCGAGCATGGGAAACAAACTGGCGTTCACCTTCCAGAGGGAGGTACGCTCGGGTTCATCGCGGCTGGAAAGATTCACCGAGCGCGGTGAGTAGGCTGCCATGAACTCGAAGCAGTGGCTTTGCTGCCTCCAGTCCGCAATGTCGGGATAAGGCCCAAGGGCGTTATGAATGTTTCGTTGCTGATGATCGATGCAAATCGAGACGAGCCGATCCGGTTCGTGAAAGGGAAGCGGACGCAACAAGACCGCGTTCACCACACTGAAGATGGCCGTATTTGCTCCGATCCCGAGTGCTAAGGCCAGGACAATCACCGCGCTAACCCCGGGGTTCTTCTCTGACAATCGCCATCCAAATCGAACGTCGTACAAGAGTCCAGCCATGGCATCCTTCTCTTCAACCCGGCTTTGGGGCCAATCTCTACTATTCATCCGGAACCCGGTGAAGTGCATCGACCGTCACTTCTTCTGCCGGACTCGGCATTTCACCAACTCGAGGGATGAACCTGCTGCCTGAAGTCTTATTTACGATCGTAGGTAATTTTCTTCTTACCAGCCTCGCAAGAACCGATGACCTTTTGATCTTTAACCTGGTCCGCCGGAACAATCTCTAGCGTGTACCCTTTCACACCCTTGGCCTTCAACTTAGCATCGATTTCCACTTTGAGTTCTTCACAGGACTTGATTCCGGATGAACCAGTCTGGGCCCGAAGTCCGAGAATGCTTAGTGATAGAAATACAATGCAGGCCCAGAGTCTTTTCCTTGATGATCTCCCTTTCATAAACTTCCCTCCCATGAGAAAAGCAATCCTAATCTGCTACTCTTTCACTTCAAACGTCCCTTTCAGCCGTATATCTTCCGACGAACTCCCCACCATGACCTCGAAGGCGCCTGGTTCGACTATCCAGTTCATATGCTGGTCGAGCAGGCAGAGGTCCTCCGGCCCTAAGGTAAAGCTTACGCTTTTCTTTTCCCCGGGGTTCAGCCCGACCTTCTGAAAGCCTCGCAATTGCTTGACCGGAGTTGCAACCGTGCTCACCACGTCATGAATATAGAGCTGGACCACTTCTTCGCCCGAACAATCTCCCACGTTCCTGACGTCCAAGCTGACACTGATATTACTGCTGCGATGATTAGCCTGTGGATTAATCTTAAGGTTACTGTACTCGTACTTCGTGTAACTGAGCCCATACCCGAAATCGTAAAGAGGCGCAGCACTCATGTCCACGTAGCGCGAGCCCCAACC
>JBGOTQ010000426.1:0-6024 GCA_041476565.1 Terriglobia bacterium
GCCATTGAGGGGGCTCTCCACATCATTGCCGAATGGATTTCAGAGAACCTGGAGTTCCGTAAGGGTCTTCGGGACATCATGCTTCAGGAAGGGATCGTAGTTTCAAAGGTGGTCAAAGGGAAAGAAGATCAGAAGACCAAGTTCGAGATGTACTATGATTTTCGGGAACCCGCATCAAAAATCCCCTCTCATCGTATGCTGGCCATCCGGCGTGGTGTGAAAGAACAAACCCTGTCTTATACGATAGAGATTGACTCACAACGGGCGTTGCGGCTCATTCAGAACCAGATAAGCCAAGATCCTCAATCGCCGTTTGCTCCCTATTTGGAAAAGGCTGTAAGGGACGCTTATGAGCGATTGCTATTTCCCAGCATCCAGGCGGAAGTGCGGTCGATTCTAAAGGAACGCTCCGACCTCGAGGCCATCGAGGTTTTTGAGGCCAATCTCTCCAATCTGCTTCTGGCACCTCCTGCAGGTCTGCTAACTGTTATGGGGATCGATCCAGGTTACCGTACGGGCTGCAAAGTTGCCGTGGTCGACGAGACGGGCAAATTCCTCGAACATGCCACCATTTATCCCACTGAACCCAAGAAGAACATTGCAGGGGCTGATTGGACGCTCTATAGGCTGATACAAAAACACAAGATCAAGGCGGTTGCCATCGGCAATGGAACTGCCTCCCGCGAGACGGACTCTTTCGTGAGAGATTTCCTCCGCAAGTACCAAGGCGGTGAAACTTTTGTCCCGCCCCCCAGGCCGGAGAAAAAGATTGTGACCCCACCTCCGGCTGAGACTCCCACGGCTGAGACTCAATCCTTCATATCTCCGAGTTCGATCGAAATTCCTCAGGAGTCCGCTACGGAAGCTGGCAGCGTCGGAGGCGGAGAATTGAAGCTTGAATTGGATGTAGAGTCGGGAGGCACTCCCGACCGTACCGCGGAGAGTGAATCTGCTGGCGCCGAAAAAGAGGGGACTGTTCTGAGCGCTGAATTACCGGCAAGGCCACAGCAGGCCCCAATGGTGTACCTTGAACCCGATGGTCGCCAGGCTACGGCCGAGGCTGAAACTGAGACTCAGCCAGCAGCTTGCGAGACGAATGACTGCCAGGATGCCAGCGTTGAGGAGAAGGCCAGTACGCAAGAAGTTCCTCCAATTTCGCAACGGCCGGTTGATGAACGGCATTCCATTTTCTCGATTACGGTAAATGAATCAGGGGCATCAGTCTACTCGGCTTCAGAAGGAGCGCGCCACGAATTCCCCCGACTGGATGTGACAGTCCGTGGCGCCATATCGATCGCCAGACGCCTCCAGGATCCTCTGGCGGAATTAGTGAAAATTCACCCCAAGTCAATCGGAGTGGGTCAATATCAACACGATGTGGATCAGAAGCGGTTGAAGCAGGGCTTGGAGTCCACAGTCGAGTCTGCAGTCAACCATGTGGGTGTGGACCTAAACACAGCCTCTTACGAGTTGCTGCAATACGTGTCCGGCCTGAACAAGGGACTGGCAAGGAATATCGTCGAGTATCGCCACCAGAGCGGTCCCTATACGTCGAGGACCAAGCTCCTGGAGGTACCCGGTTTTGGTGAGAAATCGTTTGAGCAGGCGGCAGGATTCCTGCGAATCAAGGCCGGTGACAATCCGCTTGATGCCACGGCCGTACACCCGGAATCCTACCCAGTCGTCGAGCGGATTGCTCAGACGCTAGGCGTTTCTGTTTCCGAGTTGGTCGGAAGCAGCCGGAAACTGGTCGAGCACCTTGACGTGAAGCAGTTCATGGATGAAAAGGCGGGAGTTTTCACGTTGAACGACATTAAACAGGAACTGCTTAAGCCCGGTCGCGATCCACGGGATCAGTTTGTCGTGCCCGCATTCCGCGACGACGTTAAAGAGGTATCCGACCTGAAAGACGGCATGGTCTTAGAAGGGACGGTCACCAACGTCACCAACTTCGGGGCTTTTGTAGATATTGGCGTCCATCAGGATGGGCTGGTTCACGTCTCGGAACTCTCTAATCGGTTTGTCAAAGATCCCCGGGAAGCAGTGCACGTTGGGGAGATTGTCAAGGTCAAAGTAATTGGCGTGGATGTAGCCATGAAAAGAATTTCCTTGTCCATGAAAGCCTTGCTTCCCAAGCCCAAGAGGCAACGGCCACAGCGGAGTGAGAGGAGGGCCAAAAGACCAGTACCACCTCAGATTCCCGTCGATGCCAATGTAAGGCAAGTTCAAGAGCCGGACCGCTCGCTCAAAGTCATGGAGAAACCCAGGACTATGGTGCCTAAAAAGCAGCCCCGGCCCGTGAACCCCAATCCCCCCAGGCCTAGAGATGCTTCCAGGGTGGAATCCAAGGAACCGCCCAGACGGGAACGTCCACCAGGGGGTATCGGTAAAGCCGACACCCAACAGACTCAGAGCCTCTCCTTCGCCGAGAGGATCCGCTTGTTACAAGAGAAATTTAGCGGAATACGATAAGCTGCTGGTTCATCGAAGAATTGACCTCTGCAGATCCTCCATGAGGCTGTCATCGATTTCCTTCCGGTTTTTTTCAATCCTCCCCCTGACTGTTTTCATCGCCTGTCTTCTTATTATTTATCGTTCTCCCCTGAATACGGTCTTTGCTGAAAAAGAAAACCCCCTCCTCTTTTATGCTTCCTTTGACAAGAATCCGGTCGCTGACCTGGCCTCTGGAGAAGAGAGCCCGCTGGCCAACCAAAATCTCAAGGTGATCCAGGAGGGGAGAAAAGGGGGGGCTCTTTTGCTGGATTCTGATTCTATCGTTTCGTACGATGCGCCTGGGAACGTCTATTCTGAGCGAGGAACTGTCAGCGTTTGGTGGAAACTGGACGAACCGCTGGACCGAGTACCCTTCTCGATTGTGCGCATTAGCTTGGCGCAGGATTCAACGCCAGATTTTACATTTGCCGAGCTTCAATGGAACGGGGAACGGTTGCGACTCTGGTTTCGCGACCGGGAGTCCCGGGTCCATTCGGTCTCAGCCAATGACCAAGGACATGTAACCGCAGGGCGATGGTATCACCTGGCATTCACATGGGACGAACTGGATGGGATCTGCCTCTATTTGGACGGTAGGCCAATTGCGGGAGAGAAGACCGAACTGCATCTGGCTTGCAGTCTTGACCAGGTGGGGATCCATACCAGCGTCCTGTCTCCGATCGAAACTCGCGGAAACGGTCGAAGAGCGTACATCGATGAGTTGCGATTCTTTGGCTCGGCGTTAAGTGAAAAATCAATCCAGGATTTGAACGAGGGAGGCGTAGGACGGGCAGGAGTGATGCCCCCCGTGGCCGACACAAGCCCCGAGTTGTGGAAGACCCATTGGAAAGCGCGATTTGGATGGGACAACTTGGAGGCGATTCCAAGAATCACAACTCCCTCGTTGGTCCGACAACTGCCAATCCTGGAAGGAACGGACTCCCGTAAGTTCTCCATCGGTGGATTTGATGGGCGCCCTGAGACCTATTGGCCGGGGGAGTTTCCCAGCTATCCCGATGCGGGGAAAGCCCTGGAACTGAAGCTAGCAGAGGAGCCGTTTAATTACATGGTTCTCGATGGGAGTTTTGTCGGTCGAATCGTCCAGGGTAAGGGCCAGCAGAGAGTCTTTATGGAACGGTCTGCCTCCCCGGATTCAGTTGCACGACTCATCCTGAAGACCAGGCAGGTGGCCCCCTTCTTACAGGTTCAGCGGCAGTCCGGGATCCTCAAAGAGCTCAGCCTATTTTGGGTCCAGAGTTTGCCTCCCGACCCGACCAGTGTACCCGCCGTCGGCCCGTCGACGGCGAACCGGATCTCTTACCGTCTCTTGCCCCGGCCACAAGCTGTCGAGCTTCCCGGGGTATCACGCAGTCTGGTCTCCTCGCTGTATGGCTTGGACCTGAGAATTGCTCGACGCTATCTTCCTGCGGATCGAGGAAGCTGGGTCGGGGTCCCGAGTGAGATCTTCCATGCTCCCGAGGCTTTGTCAAGCCCGAGCCCAGGACTTCACTATTCACATATTGTTCTGCCGCCCATGCTGCAGCACACAGCATTGGATGCACTCAAATTGAGGCTTAACCCGGATAACCGAAAACTCAGCGAGGAAGCTGTTGTCAATATCGCGATCAAAGACCCTGTGGTTCCCAGGCGGGACTTAATGAATGTCGATCTTCGGATCCCTTCTAATGGCCCGTGCGAAGTTGTGCTCGATTTTCCTGACATTGTTTTGCCAGCAGGAACACCGCTCTGGTTGACGGTTGCCAGCAGCCAGAGTGATTTTGCAGCCAATCTCCTGACAGGTGCCGTGGTGGAGGTCTGGCTGGCTCAGACTGGCGTCGGAGAGCGTGCCACGGGTTCGGAGCGGGAATACTTGTCACAGCGACTGAACATGCTCCGTGACGATTTTCAGATCGCCAGCCGGACCAGGTTCTGGATGGTTCCTGACCAAACCAAACTACGGCGCCAGTGTCGGATGGTGGATGAGCTGAATAACCTGGTCGACGATGTCCTTCGCACAGATTCAAAGGAGCCAACAGCTTTGGCGTACCGGGGATGGATCAGAAGAAATGAGGCGCCTTCGGATCTCAAGCTGCGCGAAAACTCTGACCGGGACGTGCCACTCTGGGCGTTCCAACAGCTCAGCCTCGTCAGCCAGTTCCGGCAAATCGTGGATTGGTGGGTAAAAAACCGGCAGGTCCCAACCGGGGAATTCGGGGATGGTATCCCCCAGGACACGTCACTGGCTGCAAACTGGCCCGGGGTCGAACTGATGGAGGGACCCGCCGAGGAGATTCGAGCTTCTATTCGGTTATTGATTGAAGCTTGCTATCGCCAAGGGTTATTGAAGAATGGTATGAACGGGCTTCTCGCTGGCCCTCTTGACGCGTATCATCAGGGCATCGGCCTCCTTGTCGGGGCAGCGCTTCTCGACTACGGCAACCCCACCCTTGTGGAACGAATCATGGAAACGACCCGCTACTACGAGCGTCTGACCTCAATGAACAAGGCCCAACACCGGCACTTCTATTCATCGCTTTTCAGCGCGACCGATCTATTGGAAGAGGCCCTTTATGCAAAAGAAGATCCCCACAGCGCATTGATGTGGCAACCCGGTCTCTTCCTGGCCTGGTACAATGGAAATCCCAGTTTAATCCGGATCATGTCCGAACATGCGGATGCCCTGTTGAATCATTGGCAGAAAGAGCGGTATCCCATGTTGACCCGCGGAGTCCATTTCTTTAATGATGCCCCGTTGGGCCGGGGCGCACCCGATCCGGAACTGGTCGATTTTTTTTGGGGTATTTATCGTCTGACCGGCAATTCTAAGTACCTCTCATTACTCGACAGGATGTCTACAATGGGTGACGTCGGGCTGGCGGAATCTGTCAGCGGGAGGTGGTTAGACTCCGTCGAAGCAGAGGTTTACAGGAATGACGTCGAGGAGCAGGTTCGAAAACATACCATTTGGGATCGCAGCTTGTCGGGAGATGAATCCGGCCTTCTGGCAAGGCAATTTGCCTATGAAGTCTCAGGTGATAAGAAGTTGGTCGAAGACTACCAGGCTGCATTACTCAAGCATTTGGCCCAGAACCTGGGGATGTACACGGAGGCCCAGCCTGCAACCGGCTCAGTTCGCTTACTCCACCGAGCTCTCCAACGTGCCCGCCTGGGTGGCATCGCCCATTATGAAGGTAACCTCTTACCCGGCCTCGTTGTCAGTTGGGAAGGTGCTCATGGCAATGTGGCTGCCCTGGTTGCCCACGCTACACCTCGGGAGTTGAAAATCGTGGCCTTCAATGTGGCGAAAGCCTTCATGGATGTGAACCTGCGGATATGGGAACTGGAAAACGGGACTTATGAAATACTGGAGGGGACGGACCTTGATGGTGACGACAAGGCTGATATCGTCACGACCAGGCGGACAATCCACTTGAAGCGTTACAGTGCGATCCACCTGACTTTGAGGCCTCGAAAAACCACCATCATCGAAATTAACCAGGTGGACAAGGAGACATCTTTGTGGAATCTTCC
>JBGOTQ010000427.1:0-5990 GCA_041476565.1 Terriglobia bacterium
TATCACTTCGTTGAAGACCTTACTTGAGCGTTGGTTGGAGGTCAGTTGATCTGCGTTAAAAGCTGCATTGTAGTTGCCAGTGAGTTTCATAACCGTACGACCATTAAACTTCACGAATTCCAGCCCCCGCTTGTCAGCGGCTAGTTGCTCCTTTGGGGCCAGACCAACATGACGGCTGAGAAAGAAGGGGAATGGGAATTTCATGCCTGCAACCGCGCCGTTGATTGTCGTCAGTTTCTTAAGATAAGTTTCTTCTAATGTCCTTAGTTGAGGATTGATGATTTCCGCTGGACTCACTTGAGCAAGGGAGGATTGAAAATCCAAAAACATAAATAGTCCGAAAAGTGCCATGCCCTGACCAACCCTATGAGCAGAGGTGCTGGAAAGCCCTTTGGTTGTTGATATCATGGTATCTCCAAAGAGAATCTAATGAGCACACTCGCCCCAACGACTCCTCCCGACCGCTTCCTGGGTGGAAGGACCATCAAGACGATGGGCGCACTGGCGCTTGATAAGGAGGCTGAGCGAGCGCCCGGACATAGGCGATCACAGCTTGAATATCCTCCTGGGTCAGGGTTCTTCCCCATGCCGGCATCATCGTGGATTTGCCCATAGCACTGCCTCCGAGTGCAATAACGTTTCGCAAGAACTCGCCGCTCAGAGAATTCAGAACGTTTCCATCGTTGAGCAGCGGAGGGGTAGGCGTCACATTGGAGCGATTGGAAGGTCCTGCCGGGGTTGCATCGGCATGGCACCAGACGCAGGCGGTGTAGAATATACGTTTCCCTTGGGCCTGCTGATAATCAAGCAGAATCGTACGTTGTGGATCATTCCAATCTTGTTCCAAATCATAAGCTCTGAGTTGAGGCTTAACGGCCAAAGTTCGTTCCCGTTCCCTGCAATCTGGAAGCAAGAACAACCCAAACAAGATGAAGATCAGGATTGAGTGACGTCCTCTCATCTTGCGCCTCCGCGAGTATTGGTTGCGACAAGCTTTGTTTTGGGAGACCCGGCTTGCTTGAACGTCAATAGGTACGCTGTCAAAGCCTCAACTTCCTGGTCTGTAAAGGCACGACGGGGTTCTATGGTTCCGGGGACCAAGGCTTGCGGGTTCTGCAGCCAGGCCTTGATCCAGGCGGCGTTCAGCCAGTTTCCGGCATTGCTGAGGTTCGGGCCAACATATCCTCCGGTAGATCCAAGGGTGTGGCAGGCCTGACACTGGTATTTCACTTCGTAGAGCTGTCTGCCAAGAGTCACCTGCTCGGAGGCATAAGACTTGAGACTTTGTGTCTCTAAGTCGACCGCCTTGGTCTGAAAGACTGTTTTCAGGTAGTCGGCGGCGATCGCGGCTTCCTCCTTGCTCATATTGAACTGGGGCATCCGGAAGGTGAGGGTTGGTCGGAGTGTCGTGGGGTTGATCAAGAAATCGATCATCCACTCCCGCTCCGCACGGCTGCCTTCAAAAGATAGATCAGGCGCCAGTGTCCCGCCGTAGCCGTTGAACCGGTGACAAACAACGCACTGGTACCGCTCGTAAATCTTGCCAAAAGACCCGGCTGGGCGAAACACGGCTTGGACTCGGGGTCTCATTAGCTTTGCCAGACCGCTACTCGATGGGGGGCCCGTCATACTCAACAAGGCGGTAGTGATGGCATCCAGGTCGGTGGAGTTGAAATAATACTGTGGCATACGCGCCGCCCGATTGACCGATAACGGGTCAACGATTTTCGACTGGATATAACTAATGAGGTTGCGAGGGACCTTCGAGTTGCCGAAGTCGAGCTGTGAGACATTCTTTCCTCCCAGACCTGACAAATCCGGCCCAAAATCTTTCTGTGAGGGGATCCCTTGGATGACGTGGCAGCTGGCGCAACCCTTGTCCTGAAACAGACGCTTACCTAACTGAATGTCCTCGGGCCCGGGCGATTTCAGTTTAGGGACAGTGCTCAACAGGTCAGGATCGGTTAAGCTGGCAGTGATGTAATGGGTGACTTTATACAGGTCTTCGTCGGACCACTGGTAGCGCGGCATAGTAGAATGTGGCAAGCGGGCCTGAGGGTCGCGCAGCCAGTTGACCAACCAGGCAGGATTCACCTTGCTGGCAACTTTGGTCAGCTCTGGTCCAGTGTCTCCTCCGATCAGCTTGGTCTCTCCGGCCCGGGTGACCGCCAAAGAGTGACAGGTAGTACAGAACATCTGGCGGAACCGCGCTTCCCCTTGTTCGGCCACGTCTGGTCGCTTCTCCCAGGCGGCCGCTACCCGCGCGTCAAACCGGTAAGATTCCTCCGGCTGCCCATTCAAGGAACTCAGATAGGCTGCCAAAGCTGCGAGCTCCTGACCGTTAAGTCGGAACTGGGGCATCCTCGGCTGTCCAGTCAAGTAGCCATCAACGGTGGCATTGCCATTACTGTCTATGACGGTCATGGGTTCTTTTAGCCATTTGTAGATCCACTCGCGACTCTCCTTGCTGCCGACCTCCGTCAAGTCCGGGCCAATCATTTCGGGGCGTTGGATTCCCTGCAGGCGATGGCACCCCACACAGTTGAACTGCTCCAACAAATGCCGACCCCGGTTCAGTTTCGGTGTCTCCGGAAGGTCTTCCCCGTGGCAAACACCGCAAGAGGCCTGGATGTAGCAAGCGGGCAAGAGCGGTTGCTCCCAAGCCAGGGTGGTTTCATGAGCCTCAGAGACTTCAGTGGCGGCACCTTGACCGCGGTGGCAGATGACGCATCCCCATTCCCTGGGGTGGTGAGGCATCAAAGGATGAGCCCGAAACGGCTGTGGGACCGAGGGATCGACCAGACCGGACTGAGTGATGCCCTGGTGGCAAGTCGTACAGCGGTCCAGCACCTTCATCTCGGGAATCCAGATCTGGTCGATACCAGGGTGGAAATCAGCTAATAACCGTTTGGTATCTGGCCGAATCTGAGCGTATTGTACGTACTCCTTGGAATACCTTTTCCATTCCCGAAAATAATCTTTAACGGGAGAGACGGCAAGAACTGCTACAAAGGCCACGCCTGTTATCGCAAAAGCGAGCCGGAATCTTCGGGAGACGATACCCATTTCTTCATCGCTCATATTATCTCCATGGCCACACCCAAGACCAACCGGGACCTCGAAAGAATGTGCCTACCAAGGTCAGGGTAGTCGCAACTACAATGAACCAGGTCATGACCCACCAGGAAATAGGGCGTAATTGGAGGAAATCAGTCAGGCGACGTCCACTGGTACGCACAAAAAAAGAGAATAGCATGAAGCTCGCCACAGCTGCCGTAGGCAGAAGGAGTGTCCAGGCAGTCACCGCGCTGAACAATGCAAACAGAGCTGCCAGAATTACCAGGAAGATACCCAGGCGGCGCCGCCGGTTTGATGTCCACAGCGCTTCGCCCGTGACGTTCACATGGAAATAAGGGACGACCACCAAGGCCAGAACTACCAGGCCAGGAATCAGGATGCCTGCCACAAACGGCGGGAAATCATGGAGCAGTTCCTGCAATCCTAGGAAATACCAGGGAGCTTTGGCAGGATTCGGCGTCAGCAAGGGATTGGCGAGCTGTTCCAGCGGGGCGTCCCAGAACAGTGCCACAATCACCAGTACAACCGTCAGAACCTGGAACACAATTGCCTCGCGAAGGAGGAGGTGTGGGAAAGTCATCCTCTGCTTTCCCACTTCGCCCTTCACCTTGGCCGAAGTCTTCTTGGTAATGAAGACGACCCGTTTGGGGTCTTTCAGAGCGTTTGATCCGATTCCTGCTTGGTAGCTACTTTTCTCGTTCATGATTTTCTCTCACGGTAATACCGCCGTCCTTCTGCACTCGCCAAAAGTGAACTGCAATGAATGCCACCGCCAGTAGAGGCAGAATGACACAGTGAAGGACGTAAAATCGGAGCAGGGCGTTTTCCCCCACCACGTTTCCTCTGAGCAACAGGAACCGAAGCGGCTGCCCCAATAGTGGCATTGAGGAGATAATGTTGGTTCCGACGGTAATCGCCCAGAAGGCCAGTTGATCCCAAGGCAACAGGTAACCCGTGTAGCTGAGGAAAAGCGTCAACAGAAGAAGCACCACGCCCACGACCCAGTTGAACTCGTGCGGGGGTTTATAGCCGCCGCGATAGAAAACGTGGAACATGTGCCAGAAGACTAGAATCACCATGGCATGAGCGGCCACCCGATGCAGGTTGCGCAGAAAAACGCCATTGGCCACAACAAAACGCAGGTCCTTCATGTCAAGATAGGCTTGTGGGACTGCCGGATGATAGTAAAGCATCAGCAAGATGCCTGTAGCTGTCAGTAACAGGAACAAAAAAAATGAGAAGGACCCAAGGTAGTAAGTGGCGCGCACACGCAGGGAACTTTCACGCACCTTGACAGGCAGAAGGTGCAGGAAGAGATTACCAAAGATCGCCACACTGCGTGTCCGGTTGGTTCTTGCTGGGCCACGCCGAAAGATGGAGTTCCAGAACCGAGTGGCGCGCAGACGGGCCAGTGTTTGTTCCATTGAAATGGCGGCCATCGTTTTCCTCAGACTTTCAGGATTTGGCTAGACTGGACTGTTTCCAATTTGTCAACTCGTAGTTCGCCATCGACCGTCAGGGAAATGGCGAAATGGGGCAACGACCGAGGTGCCGGACCTTCAATCTTGGTGCCGTCGCTCTTGAACTTGCTGCCATGGCACGGACAGGCAATCATGTTGGTGTCAGGCCTCCATTGGGTGATGCACCCCAGGTGAGTGCACACTGCTGAGATGGCGTAGAAGCCCTCGGCTGTGCGGACGATGTAAACTTGTTGATCCTGGAGGTAAGTGACGGAATCCGCTGGATAGAGGTCGGGATTCCCTGCCCGAAAGGCGGTAGGCGGCTCGAAAAGCACATTGGGGGAAAGATACTTCAGTGTGACCACGGCCGCTCCCAACCCGGCAACCCCCAGGGCGCCACCGGCCACCTCGTTGAAGAAGTCACGGCGACTGATACTAGTATTCTCTTCTTCTGATTGCATTCCCGACCTTTCATGTTCGGCTTCGTGCTGGTTCATCGGGCTATCACCTTAAATGCGTCTGGGTCTTGATCGAACACTTCAAATGCCTCCATGGTGATTGTGTGTGCCGGACAACGCTCGGCACAAAGACCGCAGCGAATACAGACCGTTTCGTCCTTCACCATCATGGACCCTTGACTGGTGGGCAGATCCCCTGGAACAAGATGTTGTAAGGTTCCTTCAAAACAATCCGCCTCCTTGGACAGCTGAGCCACAATCTCCTCCGGGACAGTCAACTGGTTGAGCGGTATGAGTTCCAGGCAGTTTTCTGGACAGACATCCACGCAACCACCGCAGAGGATGCACTCGGTACCGTTCGCTTCATTTCCTTCAAAGATCGTATTGATCCAGCAACGCAGACACCGTTGTGCCTCGCGCCGCGCTTCGGCTTCGCCGTATCCAATTTCGACCTCAGCTACACCCGTCCGGCGGTCCAGCGAAGTCACTGGGACTGGCAGACGGGAGTACGCGTCGTACGACTCGGCCATCTCATGGTGGTCCAGGACAGTGATTTGTACAAACTTCGGACGTGGTTTCCATTCCGTACCACGCAGATAGCGGTCGATCTCTTGGGCGGCTTTTTTACCATCAGCCACAGCATTGATAATCAGCCGCGGTCCAAAGGCAATGTCGCCGGCGGCAAAAATTCCCGGGGCGCTGGACATTAGTGTTTCGGGGTTGACCCTGATAGTCCCCTGGCGTGTGCTTTCCACTCCATCTTCGGGCGTGAGAAAGGACAAGTCCGAAGCCTGCCCGATTGCCAGGATCACCGTATCACAATCGATGACACTCTCGGTCCCTTCCGCAAACTTCGGATTAAAACGGTGCTGGGCATCAAAAACCGAAGTGCAAAGGATTGTCTCAACACCCGTGAGTTTTCCACCCCGGCCGATGAACTGCTTGGGACCCAGGGCAGGGTGAACTCTCAATCCCTCCCGCAGGCCTTCTTCGA
>JBGOTQ010000428.1:0-5990 GCA_041476565.1 Terriglobia bacterium
GGGGCTGTAAATGGCCGGATTCACTTCCGGAGAATTCAACAGATGCGTACCCTTCGATCCCACGTAAGCTCCGCGGATGAGTACATCGGGACGCAACTGATGCTCCACTACGAAGTTCCAGTTCTGCAGGTAGTAGAGGTCGTGTTCCAGTCGCTTGTGGATCGAGGTATCGCCCCGCCATCCATTCACCTGGGCCCATCCCGTCATGCCACATTTGACGTATTGTCTCAGTACATAGTGGGGCACTCTTTGCCTGAAGACTTCCACGTAATACGGGCGTTCCGGGCGAGGCCCCACCAGGCTCATGTCGCCTAGCAACACGTTGACGAGCTGGGGCAGTTCATCCAGACTGGTGCGCCTCAGAAAACGGCCTAGCGGTGTAATCCGTTGATCCTGAGGATGACCCCAGCGAGTATCACAGACCAGCTTGCTGGCAGAATTCATAGTCCTGAACTTATAAATCCAGAACCTCCGACCATTCATGCCCACACGTTCCTGACAGAAGAAAACCGACCCCCGGGTGGACAACTTGATCGCCAGCGCAATCAGGACAAGTAAAGGCAACAGTAGGAGCAATAGCCCGAGTGAGGCCACAATGTCGAAGAGCTGTTTTAACACAAGGTATTCTACCCGCCCACTCGGATAACCTCGGACATTGACCAGAGGGAGCCGGGCATAATCATGAATACTTGAATCCGGCCCAAGCATCTGTCTATTCGCGGAAGAAAGCCGCACAAATACCCCTTTTACTGTCCGGCGATTGAGAAGATGAAAATCAAAGGGACCACCACGCTTCTGAGATCCTTTTCCCGGGATTTTATTAGATCCTCTTTCTTAGTTTAGCCGCGGCTACCCAAAAAACAAGGAATTGGCAGGTAAGTCGCAGAGACTACGAGCTGAGTGGGAGGAAACTGCCATTGAATGGTGGTTTTGATACTGGTTATTCAGATACGAGTGAGGAAGGATCTTGCACCACCCCACCCTCGACTCCGTCTCGGGTACCCCTCCTCGTCCGAGGAGGGGAGCTTTGAGGAACCGCTTATTGCCGCTTGGGAGTCAGCGTAGACAGAATGATAAGGGGGTAATCAAAACCGACATCGGTCGAAGTGGCTCAAAAGGTGTGCATAACGTTGTAGACTCTGCGAAAGCCCATAGGGAAAACTCACTGAGGGAACCCTACAATGGAATGAGAACATCCGTCGAATAGGGGGCCGGCGGCTAACGGTCCATGAGGCTCCCATAGATCATTCCCCGATACACTCGCTCACGTTCCAGGTCACCCAGGCGGAAGTAAACATCAGAAAGCTTGAGAAGAACGCTACACCTTCGCTTCTGTTCACTTAGGCTCGCTTCATACCACTGCAATGCGCCCTGGAAATTACCGGAGAGGAAAGCAGCATCACCACCACGCTCCTGCCACCTGGACGGCTCCAATCGCAAGTTGCGGAAGTGTTCAACCATCCGGGAAGCGTACTGCTCCGCTTCTGCAAATCGGCCTTTCCAGAGAAGAACAAAATAGTACTGTTCAGCAATGAGTGGCTCTTCTATGAGCTCAGCCCAATTGTCCGGGAATTGAACCCTGATGTCTTTTATGACGGCCGGGGTGATGGCCCCGCTCCAAATCTGGCGGACAGGCTCCGACCCAAATTTCTCGGGGATTTCCTCGGCCGGTTTTTTAAGCCATTGTTCAGCTTCATCCAGGTTGTTTCTGGCCAAACCAATCATGGCTGAAACAACCCCGAACCTCGGGTCTCCCTGCCAGGTGGCATAAATTTGGCTCAAGCGCAGATCAACCTTCTGCCAGTGCTGTAGTGAAACAAGTGCCAGCACGGCGTAAAGGGAATAAATCTTCCCCGAAGGAACCTTTGCGGAGGACTCCTCAAACAGGTTAAGCGCCTCAGCCGTCTCGCCCTTTTCCAGCCTTTTGCGGCCAACATTCCAATCGCTGATCGCTTGAAGCAGCCGGGCGCACTCCGGGGACAATCCTTTCAGAGTATCCGGCGGAATCTCATGTCCGGCGATAAGGTCTCCAACAAGCCCGAGGGCGCCTTGCTGCCGTAATACCTGGATCTCTTGAGAGTAAATCCCAAAGTCCATTAGGGACACAACAGGCAGATAGTTGGGTCTCTCGGCCACGGATTTATGGTACTCGTTCCAGTAGTCGACAAAGAGTTTTCTACGGCCGGGAGCAATGAACGGCAGTTGGGTAACCTTCTCGTCGACGCCCACAATCACGTCGTCGACATAATAGACCACGTTGGAGGTGTCCTCTCCCGCGTCCCCTATGAATGAGAACTTGTCCACCGCAGACCGTGGTTGATTCGAAGCATTTTTCTGATGGAAAAGCGACAGGATGGGTTTCTGTTTTGTCTCTTCATGAATGGCCAGGTCGTAGGTCCCTGAGTCAATGTCGTACCGAACATCGACCAGATACCAAACGAACGGCTTGAGCAGAAACAACTTTTTTGGGATGCTGTCTGAAATCTGATAGAGGAAGCCTTCTTCCGTCTTAACCCAGAACGCAATCCCGTCCTTTCTCAATTTGAACCACTGGAGGCCTGCCAGTGCAATATTGAGTTCCTGGTAAGGATCAGTGGTTAAAAATGCAAAATGCAGGAAGAGCTTTCCCTTGTCGCGCCGGGCAAAATATCCCTGCAGCTCCGGGAAATCGCGATCCCCTGCCACATCGCGGATCTCTATTGAAGAATATCCACTGAATCGGAATGCTGAACTTAAGGTTACCGTCCCCTTGGCATTCTTGAACACTGCAAAGGTGTCAGGCCCGGTCGTCAGGTTGCCATCATCAAAACTGTAGCTAACAAGGATATCCGAGGAAACCTAGGCAACGGCAGTCGAGACTGCTAGAATCAGGAGGGCTACAATTGGGATTTGTACTCTTCTAACCATCGCTTCCATTCCTGAATGCTGGCCTCCCGCTCCACAGAAGACCCGTTGGGATTGAAGTTCTTAGTTTGACCTGTCTGTATCTGCAATGCCAGTAACGCAATACTGCGCACTTGTACTTTTGGATCACCGAGGGCGTGGATCAAGCCCTCGAATAATCGAGCTTTTTGTTTCTTGGTCAGGTGAATCTGGTCGTTGGCGAGGGCGCAGGCTGCCTTGTCTCGAAATAAGGGGTTGGAGTCATTCTGCATGTTGTTCAATAATACCTCCACCACATCATCGTCATTGCTGACTCGACCGAGCGCCCATTGAACCTGCAAGCGTAGCTTGGAATTCTGGGTTTGGACGTCCCTCATCAAGACCTTTTTAGCCTCTGGTGACTTCCATCCCAGCTCATAGAACATCCAGGCAATAGTGGCCCGCTGACCCTCCTTGGAAGATTCGTAAAGTTGTGCCAATGCGGGCAGTACAGCAGGTCCGATTCTTTTGAGCCCATTGACATTTCCTTGGGCGACCAGCGCCTGGATCTTGGCGTCAGGTGCCTGTATTGCCTGAAGAGTCAGGACGAAGCTATGCGAGACGAATAGTAGGAATATGGCAATTCTCTTAGCTAGTTTCTGTCGCAAGACTCGGCAAGAAAACTCCCCTCCTTGGATAAGGAGGGGCAGCCACAGGCCGCGGCGGGGTGGTTCGAACAATTCTGGAAAAGCCAAGCCCGTATCGGAGTTACGGCAACTCGTACCACCCCGATGGCGCTTCGCGCCACATCCCCTCCTCAACCGAGGAGGGGAGTTTTCCTGCAACCCTCCAGTTTCCCGACATAAACTAGCTAGACTGATCTCGCTGCATGGCATATTAGGAGTCTCCTTGATTGAGACATCGGGGCTTCCGTTACAATTCAATACTATTAACGGTTTTCCCCTGGAATACCTTAATGTCGTTGGGCATTGAGCGAAGAAAGGTAAGAACGGAGGAGGTAATTAATGGTTAAGGTGCCGGAACTTGTTGTCGAGTTTCTTCGTGGAAAACGCATAGCCGTTGCGGGCGTCTCCCGGGACCCGAGACATGCAGCCAACGCCGTCTTTCGCAAGCTGCGTGACTCCGGGTACGAGGTGTTCCCGATCAATCCAAACGCCTCGGAAGTCGAAGGTACGAGGTGTTACCCGAACCTCGGCTCCATTCCCCCGCCTATCGACGGCGTCGTGGTTGCCACACGCCCCGAAATCGCTGTCGAGGTGGTACGGCAATGCAGCGAGGGTGGCGTCCAGCGTGTATGGTTGCATCGCTCCTTTGGTGAAGGGAGTGCCTCCGATGCGACAATCCGTGAATGTGAGATGCGCGGCGTCCAGTGCATCGTAGGCGGGTGCCCGCTCATGTACTGCGAGCCAGTGGACTTCGGCCACCGCTGCATGAGGTGGTGGCTGCGATGGCGTGGACGAGTTCCGGGGTGAGGGCGGCTAAGGCCAAGGTAATGGGTCAGTTACAAGTGGAGGGCCGAGCGGGACCACTTCACTCTTGACGTTTGTGGGGCCTTCGGCGAAGCTGGCGGTTGGATAATGAAGTCATCTTGATTATGAATTGGAGAAAAAGGTCATCATGATTACGAGACGAAAGTTGTTGGTGTCTGGGGGGGCGGTAGCGGCTCTGGCGGGTCCTGCGCTACTCAGTGCTGACGTGCCTGACCATTTGTGGACTGGTTATGACTTCGGGCCGGGACCGAAAGCCACGGACCGCCTGAACCAGGGCCCCTTTGGGGTCGAGCAGGACGAGGGCTGGCGGACCATTTCCACGACTACACAATCGGCAAAGCCAGTTCGAAATTTCGGACTGGGGTTGTGCGGCTATACCTGGGAGGAAGCCGGACCCTCCCTGGCTGCACGGGCCGGGAGGCAGACTCTCGAAGATCACGTGGAGAAAATGGCGTCCCTTCCTTTTGTGGACGTTCTCTACATCCGATGTGAGTGGCGGGATGTGCAGAAACGAGCGGGCAGACTTGATCTGAATCCAATCTGGAAGCTGACACTGGATGCCGCGAAAAACTACGGCCAGCGGGTAGGATTCCGCGTGATGCTTTCCAATACCGTGTTCCAACCGAAACAACTGGCAATGCCTGACTTTGTTCAGCAAAAGGTTCCTGTCGTCAGTATCGGGCGCTCCCGCGAAAAGGGTAGCGATTTTGAGTTTCGCGAGCCGCAGTATGATCATCCGGAATTTCTGAAGGCGTTTCGGGAACTGAATGAACTACTCGCCGCCGAGTTGGATGGCCACCCGCAGGTAGAGTGGATGGACCTGATGATGTACGGATTCTGGGGTGAAGGGCATACGAGTGACTTGAAGAGCCCGTTTCCAGACTACCCCACCGCGGAGCGGACCATGGCTGGGATCACGAGACTCCAGCTTGATACTTGGAAGAAAACACCCCTGGCCGTGAACACTGAACCGGACATCAGCCGGGTGGGCAACCGCGAAGTACACGATATGTGCGTACGTGAAGGGTGCTGGCTGCGGTCGGACTCCATTTTGGACATAGAGGAGCCAATTCAAGTCGAGTCCCTGGCGAACCGCCCGCCCTGGCTGGCTGTGGTGATGGAAGACGGCGCATACCGGGATTACAACATTGCCAGTATTCCACAGGACGAGGCTGGCATCAATCTGCGCGAAAAAGCCATGTTGCACGTGCTCGATCTGGGTGCCAATTACTGGTCCCTGTGGACGGAAGGAGAGAACTTGAAACGCTACAACGAGCGCTACCCGCGAGGTTTTGCGACCCTGCAACAAAGAATGGGTTACCGCGTCCGACCCTCGTGGGTGTGGCAGAGAAAGCGTTATGGAACCAGCGAGGTGATCGTCTGCGTTGCAAACGATGGCGTGGCGGGAGTCCCTGGAGTGCTACACCTTTCCCTAGAGAGCATAGACAAGAAGTTCCGAATGCAGGGGAGCCTCGATGCTGGTCACCCGTTTGGAGGGAAGATCCGGGAGGCGAGCTTTGTGTTGCCCCCAGGAATGGAAGGCAAGCGTCTGAAACTGCGTGCCGAGATCGAGACAAAGGGGGTTCTGCGTCCGGTACAGTGGGCGTGCGAACAACC